>JAITFU010000010.1 GCA_031281125.1 Prevotellaceae bacterium
GAAGCCAAGTTTGATCGGGAAATGGAAAAATCTCGAATCGAATGGGACAAAAAAATGGCCGAGTCTCGTGCCGAATGGGACAAAAAAATGACCGAATCTCGTGCCGATCATGAACGCAGAACTAAAAAATTAGAGGAACTTACCGGCTCATGGACTCACAACCACGGCTCTTTTGCCGAAGAGTACTTCTTTAACTCCTTTGAAAACGGGAATGTTAACTTTTTTGGCGAAAAGTTTGACGACATCCTCAAAAAGGTGCCACATTTTAAGCGCGGAGTCAAAGGCGAATACGACATTGTATTATACAACCACACCTCTGTGGCGCTGATTGAGGTAAAGTACAAAGCACACGTTAGCGATATAACCAAAGTGCTTAAATATCCCGAGACTTTTCGTTTTTTATTTCCTGATTATAAGGACTTTAAAATCTATCTATGCTTGGCATCTCTCAGTTTTTATCCCAAATTAGAAGAGGCGTGTTTGAACAACGGTATTGCCATTGTCAAGCAGGTGGGCGAGTCTGTGGTGGTGAATGACAAGCACTTAAAGGTTTACTAGGATGAAATTTGTACCTTTGCCGCCCTTATGTTTGAGATAGAAGTCAAAAATATCTTTAAAGCCTTTAAGACCGTACAAGCCGTGTCCGGGATCTCTTTGTCCGTAAAGAAAGGGGAGTTTGTAGCCCTGCTTGGCCCCAACGGCGCCGGAAAAACCACCTTAGTAGAGATGATGGAGGGATTACGAAAACCGGACAGCGGACAGATCTTGATTCAGGGAAAAAATTGGAAAAAAGATGAAAATGAGTTGCGTCAAATCATTGGTTTATCGCTTCAGGAGACCCGGTTTCCCGAACGGTTAAAGGTAGAAGAGGTGATCCGCCTGTTTGCTTCATTTTATAAATTAGGCCACGAGCGGGTTACCCAAGTGATGGGGTTAGTGGGATTGGAAGAGAAACGTAAGGCTTTGACACAAAACCTCTCCGGCGGTCAACGTCAACGGTTGGCTCTATCCGTTGCGCTGCTCAACGATCCTCAAATTCTCTTTCTTGACGAGCCCACTACCGGCTTAGACCCCCATTCACGTTACGATTTGTGGAACATTTTAAAAGAACTCAAAAGCAGAGGTAATACCACCCTCTTGCTCACCACCCACTACATGGAGGAGGCCCAATCGCTCTGTGACCACATTGTTATTATTGACGAAGGGAAAATAATCAAAGAGGGACAACTCAACGACTTGCTACATCCGGACGCCCCCAACCTTGACGAACTCTTTATTCAACTCACCGGCAAAAGACTCACCGATGCTTAAAAGGAACCAACTATACCAATTAGTCGTGTGCCGGTTTTGGGAAACAGTTCGCGAACCCGCCGTCTTGTTCTGGGGTATCGTTTTTCCTGTACTGATCTCTATTGGATTGGGTTTGGCGTTTTCCAAAAACAGCGAAACAAAATTTAACTTTGTAATTGCGCAAAACAGCCCCACAAAACTCGATTCTTTGCTCTCGGTCTATGGACAAAAAGGAACAAAAAACGGAAAAGAGGTCTTTGTTTGGACCGTAGAAGATTCAACCTTGGGAAATACCCTCTTCTCCTTTATTTATTTCCCTTGGAGTGATGCCATTGTCTCTCTCAAACGAGGCGAATCAGACGTCATTCTCACCGATTCAATGGGAAAAACCCGCTATCATTTTGACCCATTTAATGCGCCAGCCCAGTTGGCCTATACTAAGCTCTCCGCCTTGCTCCAATCCCCCACCCATATAAGCACAGCACCGCAAGAGATTGAACCATTGACACTAAAGGGAGTAAGATATATCGATTTTTTAATTCCAGGGCTACTTGCCTTTGGATTGATGAGCTCTTTGCTTTGGGGAATCAGCTACACCATTATCGAATGTCGCTCGCAAAAACTCCTGAGGAGGATGATCGCCACCCCCATGAAAAAATCGAACTATCTTATTGCCATAATGTTTGTTCGCACAATCATGAATCTGATTGAGGCTTTACTCCTCATTTTTGTGGTATGGCTCATCTTTGACATCCGTATTCAGGGTAGCATGGGTGCCCTTGTTGTCCTGTTTATTGCGGGCAATGTAGCCTTTACCGGCCTCTCTGTTCTCTTGTCATGCCGTACCTCCAAAACCGAAACGGGAACAGGTTTAATCAACCTTGTACAGATGCCCATGATGTTGTTGTCGGGCATCTTCTTTAGCTACCACAACTTCCCGGACTGGAGCATAACCGCCATCAAACTCCTGCCCCTCACCGCCCTTGCAGACGGATTCCGCGCCATTTTTAACGAGGGGGCCGGCTGGCTTCAGGTCGCCACCCCCACCGCAGCGCTTTTTGTGATGGGTTTGGTTTGTTTTGTGGTGGGGATGAAGTGGTTTAAGTGGCAGTAAATGGATGCAGAATTTTAGTGACCCCGGAGGGATTCAAACCCCCGACTTTCAGAACCGGAATCTGACGTTCTATTCAGCTGAACTACGGGGCCCGGATGGGGCGCAAAGATAATACTTTTATTTGAAAATATGTTATCTTTGCAGATTCATTAATTACAATCGATAAAATATCAAATACTATGATTGCATACATTTTTCCCGGTCAAGGAGCACAGTTTAGCGGTATGGGCAAGGAGTTATATGAGCAACATCCAGTTGCTAAAGAACTCTTTGACAAGGCCAACGAAATATTAGGTTTTATGATTACAGATCTGATGTTTGCGGGGACGGACGAAGAGTTAAAGCAAACAAAGGTGACTCAGCCCGCCATATTTCTCCACTCCGTAATTATGTCGGCGTGTACACCCGACTTTGCTCCCGATATGGTTGCCGGACACTCACTTGGAGAGTTCTCTGCATTGGTGGCCGCCAAAGCGCTCTCTTTTGAAGAGGGGCTGCGGTTGGTGTCGGCGCGGGCATATACGATGCAAAAAGCTTGTGAAAAGGAGCCTTCTACCATGGCTGTAGTTATGGGTCTTGACGACAGGCAGATAGAGGAGGTGTGCGCCTCGATTGAGGGAGTGGTGGTGCCGGCTAACTATAACTGTCCGGGGCAATTGGTAATTTCGGGATCAATCGTTGCGGTGGAGACTGCTTGTGAGGCGCTCAAAGCTGCCGGTGCCAAAAGGGCGATGCGTCTGCCTGTAGGCGGCGCATTTCATTCGCCTCTAATGGAATCCGCCCGTTATGAGTTGGGCATCGCTATTGAGCAGGCGCACATCCAAACACCCATCTGCCCAATTTATCAAAACGTTGATGCAAAACCACATACCGACTCTCAAATCATCAAACAAAACCTGTTAACGCAGCTTACCTCTCCTGTCCAATGGACGCAAACCGTTCAAAATATGTCCACTGATGGCGCAGTCTCTTTTGTAGAGCTTGGTCCGGGCAACGTACTGCAAGGATTGGTACGCAAAATCCTTTACCAATAACAAACGTCTCATGTACAGAACCCACACCTGCGGCGAGCTCCGCATCGTCAACACAGGCTCAGAAGTAACTTTGGCCGGCTGGGTACAGCGGCTGCGTAATCTGGGCGGAATGACCTTTATCGATCTGCGCGATCGGTATGGAATTACACAGCTTGTAATTGGAGATCAAGCACCTGTCGATCTGCACCAAACCGTTGATCAATTGGGCCGCGAATTTGTAATTAAGGCAAAAGGGATCGTATTGGAGCGCAGCAATAAGAACCTGAAAATTGATACGGGAGAGATCGAGATATTGGTGTCGGAACTCCACATCTTGAACGCTGCCCAAACACCCCCCTTCACCATCGAGGACGAAACAGATGGAGGAGAGGAACTTAGGGCAGTCTATCGCTACTTGGACCTGCGCCGTAACCCCCTAAAGCGCGCCATCATGCTGCGCCACACCATGGCGCACGAGGTGAGAAACTACCTGTCAAGTCAGCAATTTCTTGAGATCGAAACGCCCGTCCTGATCAAGTCCACCCCGGAAGGCGCCCGCGACTTTGTGGTGCCCTCCCGCATGAATCAGGGTCAGTTTTACGCCCTGCCCCAAAGTCCCCAGAGCTTTAAGCAACTGTTGATGGTGGCGGGATACGATCGTTACTTTCAGATTGTACGCTGTTTCCGCGATGAGGACCTGCGCGCCGACCGTCAGCCCGAATTTACCCAAATCGACTGCGAGATGGCCTTTGTGGAGCGCGAAGAGGTGCTCAATACCTTTGAAGGATTGGCCAAGCACTTGTTTAAAAGCGTACTATGTGACTATCTTCACCATCCCGATCATCCGCAATTTCATCAACCCTTTCCCCGCCTAAGTTACGCCGATGCCAAACGCCTCTACGGCAGCGACAAACCCGATATCCGTTTTGAGATGAAGATTTGCGACCTAACCTCATTGGCAAAGGGATGCGGTTTTGGCGTCTTTGACAGTGCAGATTTTGTAGGTGCCATTTGTGCCAAAGGGGCAGCCGATTATACCCGAAAGCAATTGGATGACTTAACCGAATGGGTCAAACGTCCTCAGATTGGCGCCAAAGGTTTGGTCTATGCCCGCGTGGTACCCGAAGGGGTAAAGTCAAGCGTGGACAAGTTCTACACTCCTGAGGCGTTGCAACAGTGGGCAGAAGAGACAGGAGCACAACAAGGCGACCTCATTCTTATGTTGTGCGGTACAGAGAGAACGACGTTGGAGGCGTTGGGAGCATTACGCTTAGAGATGGGAAATCGCTTGGGTTTAAGAAAGAAAGACCACTTTGCCCCCCTTTGGGTCTATGATTTCCCGCTCTTGGAGTGGGACAACGAAACCCAACGTTTTTACGCCATGCACCACCCCTTTACATCGCCCAAACCACAAGACCTTTCCAAGTTTTACAGTAATAAAAAAGAGGATTTGGAACAGGTGTGCGCCAATGCCTACGACTTTGTACTCAACGGTGTAGAGATTGGAGGTGGCTCTATACGGATTCACGATTCGGCAGTTCAAAAACGGATGTTTGAAGTTCTGGGCTTTTCCGATTCTGACGCCGATTACCGTTTTGGCTTTATTATCAACGCCTTTAAGTACGGCGCACCTCCGCACGGAGGCATTGCCTTTGGCTTTGACCGATGGTGCGCGGTTTTTGGCGGATCGGAGAGCATCCGCGACTACATTGCCTTTCCCAAGAACAACTCCGGACGAGACGTGATGTTGGATGCACCTTCTCGAATTGATGAGGTACAGATGAAGGAGTTGGGAATTGCAAGCACGACCATTTGACAAAAATAGGCATACTATTTGCAACATTTTGACCATTGCTGCATCTATTATGTATATGCACACCTTAAAAAAGAATCATCAATGAAAAAATTCTCTTTTTTTATCGCTTTTGCAGGGGTACTCCTGCTGTTGCCCTACGGATGCGATCAGATAAAAAGCACCGTTACCTACACGGCAAATGATCCTGTCTATATGCCGTTTAGCGAATTTCGCGCTACCAAAGCGGCAAAAGCAGCTGCCAAAATGGTCAATCCGGGGAAAATCTGTCTTTATGGCGATTATCTCTTTATCAGCGAGGTTTCCAAAGGGATTCACATTATCGACAACAGTCAGCCCGCCAACCCAAAATCGGTAGCTTTTGTTGAACTTCCGGGTAATATCGACATTACAATCAATAACAACATCCTCTATGCCGACAGTTTTATTGATTTGGTTCTGTTTGACGTCTCTAATCCTGATCAACCAAAAGAGTGCGGACGGGCGTTAGATGTTTTTCCAAATGTACTTCCTTCTACCGGAAACGATTATCCCATAAGGGAGATTGACTGGAGCAAAGGAGTGGTGGTGGGATGGGAAGTGAAAACCATCACAGAAAAAGAGGAGTTCTATCCAAACTATCCATGCTTTGGTTGTTATTACCTTGATTACGGGGCGCAATCCTGGAACAGCGCCGGGAAACGCACTTCTTCAAGTCCGGGTGTCACCTCATTTACCGGATCCATGTCTCGTTTTGCTGTTTTTGGCGAATATCTCTATGTGGTAAATAGCAGTATGTTAAAAGTATTCTTACTGCACGAGAACGCTGTAATTAAGGTAAATGAACAATACCTGAGCTGGAATGTGGAGACCATTTTTCCCTACGACGGAAAGCTCTTCTTAGGAACCACTAACGGATTGATGATCTTTGGTTTAACCGATCCTTCAAAGCCAAATTGGCTCTCGTCTGTTGCACACATTGTGGGGTGCGATCCGGTGGTGGTGCAAGACGATTACGCTTATGTAACCATCAGAGGAGGAAATCTTTGCGGACAAAACCTCAGCCTGCTTGACGTAATCGACATATCCAATCCACTTGCTCCTCAGTTAAAAGCGTCGTATAACATGAAAGAACCATTTGGACTTGGAATTGATGACAATCTGTTGTTTGTGTGCGATCAGGGCTTAACGGTATTTGATGCTTCCGATCCCATCAAAGTGGGTGCAAAGTTGATCAAGCAGTTTGGGTCGATTCATGGATTTGACGTTATTCCCTACAACCAAAACCTCATTCTTATTGGTAACGATGGTCTGTATCAATACGATTACTCCGACATGAACAACATTAAGCAGGTGAGCGTAATAAAAGTCGATAAATAATAAAGAGTAATAACATGAAGAAAATCATCATTATAACAATTTTCCTAGTTGCAGGCATCAACCTTTTGGCACAAGATCGTTCCAAATCAGAGGGTTATTATAACCTAACTCAATTATCCTTTCTCATGGGCGAAGTCAACGAAGATGCCCCTACTCCCGTAAAACAAAACATGATTCCATCGGTTGTCAACATCAACGGATATCGGGCTAATGAACACTTTTCCATAGGTTTAGGTATTGGCATGACGCCCTTTTCCTATACCATTTTTCCCGTTTTTGCCGATTTGCGAATCACCCTGTTTGACGATCACCTCAGTCCGGTACTTGCGTTAAAAGCGGGATACGCCTTTACCAACAGCAAAAAGGATGCTTGGGAATATCACTCTAACGATGTAACCAACAGAGGGGGCGCTATGGTCAACCCGGAATTTGGGATCAAGGTCTCCATCACCGAGCGCGCCGACTTTATGCTTACTATAGGCTATTGGTATCAACACCTTAAGAGTGAGATGAAAGGGGCCTACCCGGGATACTACGACTACGGCTACGACCGCACCCGCACCGCTGACATCAACAGGTTGTCGCTGAGCCTTGGGTTCTTATTTAAGTAGAAACCTTACTCAGCAATAGTCATCTCTCTCACCAAATGCCCTGCCCCTCCAAAGACCTCAATGACCCAAAGTACATAACGAATATCCACAGAGATACAGCGTTGCAGTTCGGGTTCAAAAATGACATCACCACTCATGGCCTCCCAGTTGCCGTCAAATGCGCATCCGATTATCTCACCCTTGGCGTTTAATACCGGACTTCCGGAGTTTCCGTTGGTAATGTCCAAGTTGTTGATAAAACAGACGGGAAGTTCCCCATTTTGATTTGCGTAACGGCCAAATTCGCCCTTTTTCATAAGCTCTTTTAGACGCGGATGCACTTCAAATTCAAAGTTAAAATCCTCTTTTTCCAACACGCCGCGATGGGTAGTGTAAAACTTGTACTCCACTGCATCTCTTGGCATATAACTCTTTACATGTCCGTAGGTTAGGCGAAGGGTAGAATTGGCATCGGGATAGAGCGCTTTGCCTTGGTTCATCTCCAAAACGCCTCCTATATAGGTCCGTTGGGCTTTGGCGAGCTGCTCGTTAAAGGGGGCCGAAGCGATCATTAACGCGCTCATCTTTCTTGTAATGGACGTAGAGACTATATAGGCTGGATCGGCTTTGAGCGCCTCTGCGGAGGGGTTCTGTAAAAATGCCTCAAATTTGTCCTGAGTAGCAAAGAAAGATTTGTCAAACATATTGTGAACAAAATCCTCTACACTGTTATTAAAGTCGTCTCTAATGATTTGGAAGAAAGTTGGACGATCGTCAACAGTGACTTTATTGGCAAAGTGTTGAATCATGGCAATGCACACCTTGAAGTCGGTGGGTTGGTTGTAGTTTTCAAAAAAGCGGGTATATGCTGGCTTTAGCGTTTCTATAAAGTCCTGAATTTCTGTTTGATCACCTTTTTCCAATATGGGCAAAAATCGAAGCATTTGACCGGCAAATCCAACAAGCTCAAGATTCATAAGAGCTTCAGAGATATGGGTTTGTACATAACGAATATCTCTCCTGCCTTTAACGGCATTACTAATGTCACTGACTGCTGTCCCATACTTCTCCATGCGCGAAGGATCGGTTTCCACCCACGATTCAAAGGCCATCTCTTCCTGAGCGCGGCGATGTGCAACGTCCAATTTGTCAAAAGTTTGATTCATTCCGGTATATTTTTTCCAATAGTTTGAGGATCCGGAATATTTGGACGCATACTGGAGCTGTACCTTTGGATCCGCCAACATATCTTCCTGCATAATATCCTGACGGATTGTGCGTGCCGATATTGTAATTGCGTTTGTGATGTCTCGTTGCTCTCCTACCTCTGTTGAAGTCATAAAGCGCGTGGTGCGCCCCGGTTGGCCAATAATCATGTGAAAATCACCCTCTTTCATTCCGGCTAATGAAACAGTCAAATGTTTTACCGGACTATATGGCTGATTTGAAATATCATAAGGAGCAGGGTTGTTCTCTTGGTCGGCATAGATCCTAAAAACCGAAAAATCACCGGTGTGGCGCGGCCAAATCCAATTGTCGGTGTCACCACCATATTTTCCTATAGATGAGGGAGGTGCGCCAACAAAACGAATATCGTTGTACGTTTTGGTTACCACCAAATAGAACATATTGCCGCCATAAATCGATACAACCCTTGCACGTAGGTACTTGTTGTCGCCCACCGCTATTTTGGAAATCTCCTCGCCGGTAACTGCAATAACTTTGTTGCGCTCACTTTCTGTGGTGCAATCTTTTATCGCCTCATTTATTTGATCGCTCACATCTTCCATTCTGTCTAAAAAAGTGACGGAGAGGCCGGGCGCCGGAATCTCTTCTTCTCGCGTCATTGCCCAAAACCCATCTTTTAAATAGTTGTGTTCCATTGAACTGAGTCGTTGAATGGTTCCATAACCGCAATGGTGGTTGGTGAGTACCAATCCCTCTTTTGAAATCACTTCGGCAGTACATCCTCCGCCAAAGACAAGAATGGCGTCTTTTAGGCTCGATTTGTTGATACTGTAAATATCTTCGGCCGAAAGCTGCAAACCCGCTTTTTTAAGCGCGTCAGAATTAAGCTTTTGAATGAGTGGCAAGAGCCACATACCTTCGTCGGCAATTGCCGAAAAAAACGTGAGCAAGAGCGCTCCGATAAATAGACTGATTTTTTTCATTTGATTGTTATTTGAGGCGCAAATATAAGAAAAGAAACTACATAATCTTAGGAAGCAGTGTAAAACTCTTGCGGTGAAGCGGCGATGCTCCCCACTTTGTTATGGCCGTTCGGTGCGCCTGAGTGGGGTATCCCATGCTTTTTTCCCACCCATATTGCGGAAAATCAAGCGCTTGTTGCTCCATGTAGGCATCTCGGTGCGTCTTGGCCAACACCGATGCCGCGGCAATGGAGGCAAACCTGCTGTCGCCCTTTACAAAACAGGTGTGGGGAACGTTAGGATAGGGTGTAAAGCGATTTCCGTCGATGATGAGGTGGTGAGGCTTTTGAGAGAGAAGAGAAATCGCTCGGTGCATTGCCAAAATGGAAGCGTTAAGGATATTGAGCCGGTCGATCTCTTCTACATCGGCTTGCGCAACAGCCCAAGCAATAGCTTGTTCCTCAATCACTTTGCGCAACAAGTTGCGTTGTATCCTGGTCAATTGCTTGGAATCGTTTAACAGCTGATGAAAAAAATCGGCCGACAAAATGACCGCAGCGGCAAAGACAGGCCCTGCCAAACAGCCTCTTCCCGCTTCGTCGCAACCGGCTTCTATGCAGCCTTCTCTTGCAAAGGGTTGGAGCAGATTTTTTCTCTCAATAAAAAACATGTTACAAAAGTAATCAATTTGTCGGGATATTGTCTGTTTGCTAAGAATACCAAGATGTAACAATTTTAATCGGAAACGCACTATTTATCAAGCAAAGCCCCTCACAAGCAATAAGTTGTGAGGGGCTATCTGTGATCCGCCCGGGGCTCGAACCCGGGACCCCAACATTAAAAGTGTTGTGCTCTACCTGCTGAGCTAGCGAATCGATCCTTTTTTATTCAAGGGCGCAAAGGTAGCGCTTTTATTTGAATGTACAAGAAAAATCCATAGCTTTGTTGTCTAATTTTTTACTTATTGATATGTTTTCAAAGATAAAAAGCAGGGAAGCTAAGATTGCTTTGGTTGGATTAGGGTATGTGGGCCTACCTATTGCTCTGGCTTTTGCAAAAAAATGTAACGTAATCGGATTTGAGATTGATCCCCTCCGTTTAGAAAAACTGAGGAAGGGGGAGGATCCCAGCAGGGAGTTGTCTCCTGAAGCATTTGACGATACAACGATATGCTTTTCTGACTCTATCGAAGATCTCAGCAACGCTTCGTTTTTTATTGTTGCGGTGCCCACTCCCGTTGACAAATGTAATCAACCCGACCTGCGTCCGCTCCTTTCGGCAACAGAAACGGTGGGGAAAGTTCTCAAACGAGGCGATTATGTAGTTTACGAATCGACAGTATTTCCCGGATGCACAGAAGAAGAGTGCATTCCGCTATTGGAGCGTTTATCCTGCCTCACCTGCGGTCCCGATTTTAAAGTGGGTTACTCTCCGGAAAGGATCAATCCGGGCGATCTCTATCATACGTTATCCAATACCATAAAAATTGTATCTGGATGTGATGCCGAGGCTTTAGATCAGATTGCCCAAGTATATGAAATTGCAGTAGAGGCAGGTGTGCATCGCGCCCCAAGTATCAAAGTAGCAGAGATGGCAAAAATTATTGAAAACACCCAACGGGACGTAAACATTGCACTGATGAACGAATTGTCGATTATTGCCGGTCGCTTGGGAGTCAATATTTACGATGT
>JAITFU010000138.1 GCA_031281125.1 Prevotellaceae bacterium
GATGAGCGCCAATAATAATATCGACACCAGAGTCATGGAGAAATTTGGCCAACTCTTTTTGACGGGCGTTTGGTTCTATTTGATACTCTTCACCCCAGTGCATGCAGGCGATGATAAAATCGGGCGACAATCGTTTGGCTTTATTAATATCTTTGGAGATAATTGCCGTGTCTATTAGATTGACCACGTATGGTTTGGGGACGGTAAAGCCGTTGGTGCCGTAGCTGTAGGCAAGAAACGCAATCCGAATCCCTTTTATGCCAATAAGCAGAGGGTAGCGCTGATCACGCTCTTGGGGAGAACGGAAAACGCCTGTGTGTGAGATGCCTATCGAATCAAATAGGTGGAGACTCCGCCGTAAACCCTTCTCTCCCTGATCGCATAGATGGTTGTTGGCGGTGAGCAGCAGTCCAATGCCGGATTCTTTAAGTTCAGAGACCAAAATTTCGGGAGTGGAAAAGAGGGGATATCCGGTGTATGGGGGGCCGGCAAAGGCGGTTTCGATGTTGGCGATACTTAGGTCGGCTTTAATGAGTCGGGGGGCGATTGGTTCGTAACAGTGTAGGAACGAATACCCTTTCTCATTCTTTGCCGAGGTTAGTTGCATCCCATGTACCATAATGTCTCCCAAAAAGATGAGGGATACGGTATCTGCTTGAGGTGCATAAAGTTTACGCACCCAAGATGCAGCATCCTGCGCGTCAACTTCAAGAGTATGTATGGCAATGCCAATCACAAGGGAGAAGATCCAAAATCGTTTCATCAACCAAAAATTTTGGTGAAGATACGGGATATTTGTATATTTGCAAAAAATAATCGACCCAATAAAACAAATTGCCATGTATAATAGATTCTTTTTGATACTTTTACTCATCACCTCCCTGAGTATTAACTCCTGTGATCGGGTTAGAAGTTTTTTTGGACTTCCCACCTCCAAGGAGATAACGGCTCTTAAAGAAAAAAAGCTTCAGGATAGCCTCTATAGGGCTGAATATGAAAAGGAAGAGGAGATGCGCAGGCAAATGGATTGTGACGATTTGCTCGGCGAAGTGGGTGTGGCAGATTCAGGTGTAGTAACACCTCAACCCACTCAGATCGCCACTCCAACAGCGTCAACCTCTCCCGTTAACACCTATGTCGGCACATCGAATAATCATCGTTTTCACATTATTGTGGGCAGTTTTAAAGAATCGGGAAATGCCCAAAAGATGATGAATCGTTTGTCCGATAATGGGTATAGTCCCACTCAGTTTATCTTTAAAAATGGTTACTTTGTGGTCTCTGCCGCCTCTTTTCCCACCATATCAGAGGCAAACGCCTTAGAGCGTCAAATGAAAAGCAATTCCACGCTCTTCCCTTACGATTCCTGGGTGTATGATACATCAAAAGGGTTACACAGAGATCACTGATTAGATGAATAATTTTTTTCTATATGAAGACTACTCCTTTTACACAATTTCATATTGACTTGGGAGCCAAGATGGTTCCCTTTGCAGGGTACAATATGCCCATAGAGTACAAAGGCATTAACGAGGAGCACCTTTGTGTGCGCAACGGTGTGGGTGTTTTTGACGTAAGCCACATGGGCGAGTTTTGGGCCAAAGGTCCCAATGCACTCTCCTTTTTGCAATATGTCACCTCAAATGACCTCTCCCTCCTCTCACCCGGAAAAGTGCAGTACTCCTGTTTTCCTAACGGAAAGGGAGGAATTGTGGACGACCTTTTGGTCTATTGTATTGATTTGGAATGTTATCTTTTGGTAGTAAATGCTGCCAATATCCAAAAAGATTGGGATCACCTTGTTGCAATAGCGCCCCAATTTGGGATAATTCCCGGGAAAGATCTGTACAACGCCTCCGATGAGATTTGCCAGTTGGCCATTCAAGGACCTTTGGCGTTGCAAGTGATGCAAAAGATATGTGGGGAGCCGGTGATTGATATGGAGTACTATACGTTTAAAAAGATGAACGTTGCAGGAATCGATCAAGCCATTTTCTCTACCACAGGTTATACGGGATCGGGCGGATGCGAAGTCTATGTGGCCAATGAAGATGGCGCCAAGTTGTGGCGTGCCGTTTTTGAAGCAGGAGTCGAGTTTGGGATTTGCCCCATTGGTTTGGGCGCCCGCGACACTTTGCGGTTAGAGATGGGCTTTTGCCTCTATGGCAATGATATAGACGATTCCACTTCTCCATTGGAAGCGGGATTGGGATGGATTACAAAGTTCACCGATACCAAGGGCGAATTTATAGACAAAGCGGTGATGTTGGCGTTAAAGGGAGAAGGGTTAAAACGTAAATTAGTTGGTTTTGAGATGATTGATAGAGGGATTCCAAGACACGGATATGAGATTTGCAATGTTGATGGACAAATTATTGGTACCGTCACCTCAGGCACTATGTCGCCCTGTCTCAAAAACGGAATCGGAATGGGTTATGTGTTGACCACTTTTAGCAAGCCAGATACTGAGATCTTTATCTCTGTACGGGGCAAGTTGCTACGGAGCAAAGTGGTGAAAACGCCATTTTACAAAAAGTGAAATATGGATATTTTTTTGAAAAAGTTTTTTTTTTAAAAAATAGTACTACCTTTGCACGATACCTTTAATCGAATTTAAAAAAATATTATTATTAACCAAAAACCTATTTTTATGAAAAAAATCTTTTTGTTGTGTACAATCTTGTTATTTGCTGGAGGTAGCGCTCTGTGGGCGCAGAACATTCTTGTAACAGGGGTTGTAACTGATGCAAATGATGGACAGACCTTACCGGGTGTTTCGGTGTTTGTAAAAAACACGGGGATCATCACCTCTACCGACATCGATGGGCGCTATGCCATCAATGTGCCAAGTAACGCGTCTGTGCTTGTGTTTACTTCCATCGGTTTTAATACCCAGGAGTTGACTGTAGGAACCCGCAGCGTTATCAATGTGTCGTTAACATTTGACACTGTGTCCTTAGATGAAGTAATTATCACGGGGTACGGCGGTATGAAACGCGCAGATTACACTGGAGCGGCATCTGTTGTTACTTTTGAGAAGCTCGACAATGTCCCCGCAATGAACGTGGGCGCGAAACTGGCCGGATCAACAGCCGGAGTGCAGGTTGCTTCTACTTCCGGTATGCCGGGAGCTGTAGAATCGTACCGTATTCGCGGTATGGGTTCCATTAATGCAGGCAATCAACCTCTTTTTGTTGTGGATGGGATTCCGATTCAAGCTGGAGATGCCAGCGGATTTTCCTATGCTGTTTCGGGAAACAGTTTGCTGTCTTCTTTTAATAGTGCAGACATTGAGACAATGACAGTTATTAAAGATGCTGCTGCCGCTTCTCTATACGGTTCTCGTGCAGCCAATGGCGTAATTGTGATTACCACCAAAAAAGGAAAAGCAGGTAAGACAAAGTTTAGTTTTAGTTCTGACGCGGGTTTAACCGATATGGCTATTAATTGGCGGCCAACATTAAATGGACCTGACCGTTATGATCTATTATATACCTCCTTTTACAACTACAGAATTTCCGGAGGGGGCACCCCTGATGTTGCTGAGACCTTTGCAAAGACCAATGCAGACACTTATGGACCAAAGCCGGAAGTTGGATATACCGACTGGAGAAAGGTTCTGCTTAGAACAGGCAACTTCCAAAATTATCGATTCGAGATGAGGGGAGGAAATGAGAACACCAAAGTGTATTCGTCTTTCAATTACGCTAACCAACAGGGGATAACTATACAGTCCGGATATGAGCGCATAACAGGAGTTATCAATTTGGAGCACAAATACAATAAGTTTACCTTTGGCGGATCAACCAATCTTGCCTATATCAAACAGCTGGTGAATAGCGAGGGTACTTCTTACAGTAGCCCTATTATGGGTATTGCCATGACTTGTACGCCATCGGACTATCCTTACAATAAGGATGGTACGATAAATGTAACCGATGGATTTCGTGCTTTTCCCTCTCCTTTGGCCAATCCTTTAAATTCTGCTTTGCTTAATTACGACAAGAGTAATTTGGTACGTACTTCTACTACAGCGTTTGCTAATCTTGAGATTGTAAAAGGCTTAACACTTAATCAAACAGTAAATTTTGACTTCTATAATACAAACAACTATGTTTGGTGGAGTCCGGAATCCAACGACGGTAGAACTGCAGTCGGAGTTTTTCAGAGGTACATGATTAATGATGAGACTCTGATTTCAAAAACAACCCTTGGATACATTAATAGCTTTGGCAAACACCGTGTGGACGTTTTGGCTGCGTTTGAAACTGAAGGTTTTTATGAAGCATACACCTATGCCAACTCACAATCCTATCCCACAGAAAAGTTGTACGAGGTCAGCGTGGGGGCAGTTACAAGGGCAAGCGGATCTCACTCAGCAAGTCGAATGATTTCCTATGTTAGTAGGGCAAACTACAATTACGATGGAAAATATTACATTGGAGGAAGTTTCCGTCGTGACGGAACTTCGCGATTGGCATCTGATATTCGCTGGGGTAATTTCTGGTCAGTATCAGGCGCTTGGAGGTTTATGCAGGAGTCGTTCTTCTCTTCGTTCAAACACATTTTGACCGAAGGGAAACTCAGGGCTTCGTATGGCATTAACGGGACTCTTCCCTCCGGCTTTAACAGTTATTTAAAATTGTATGGTCTTGGATATAAATATGGGACGTCATCCGGTATGATCAATTCATCTGTGGGCAACGAGGAGTTGACATGGGAGAAAAACAATGCCCTTGACATAGGTCTTGAATTGACCTTTATTCAAAGAATCAATCTGCTGGTCGACGTGTACAATAGAGATACCAAGGACCTGCTCTATGGCTCTCCCCTCTCCTATACTTCAGGTTTCTCTTCCTATACCGCAAATATTGCTTCTATGAACAACCGCGGTATTGAGGTTGAGATAAAGAGCGTAAACATTAACAAACCCAATTTTAGCTGGGTTACCTCATTTAATATTGCCCACAATAAAAATAAAATTCTGTATCTGAATGAGCAAATTAGCTCCGATACAAGTAGGCCGTTTCAACAATATGACGATGGGGTACAGGCCCGCCGTATTGGAAGTCCATACTATTCATGGTGGGTGTATGAGTATGCAGGCGTTGATCCTGAAACCGGAAAAGAGTCTTATTATGTAAATAAGGAGGGACGCGAGCGGGAAATTACTACCGTCGCCTCCCAAGCAGACAGAATATTAACCGGATCACCAAGTCCGACAGTATCCGGAGGTCTTAATAACGATTTTTACTGGAATGGTTTTGACCTTAACTTTACCCTTACCTTTTCTCTGGGAGGAACGTTTATGGACAGGGCTACTTGGTTACAAACCAATGGGGGAGCCAATTATACTTTTAATATTGCCGCATTCAACAAAAAAGAAGATATGTGGAAACAACCGGGCGATAAAGCCAAACTTCCCAAGTATGAGTATGGTTTACAGACAGCTGCCCAACCTTCTACACGTTGGCTTCTCTCTACCGATCACCTTAGGCTCAAGAATTTTTCGTTGGGTTATTCTTTTCCAACCAAATGGGTACAATCTGCCTCTCTTGATAAGGTACGTGTATATGTTTCTGCTACTAATTACCTCACTCTTATGAAGAAAGGAATGTATCTAGATCCTGAAGGACGAGTTGATGGCTTAATGACATACGAGACACCTGCTTTAAAGACCATAACTTTTGGTTTACAGGTAGGGTTTTAATAAATCTATAAAAAAATAATGATATGAAAAAAACAAATATACTTATTGCAGTTGTTCTTGTGTTCTTCATGAGTTCTTGCTCAAATGAGTGGTTGAACACTGCTCCCGCCACATCGCTCTCCTCTTTGGATGCTGTGGAATGTTATAATGACGTATATTCCCTCTCGATTGGTATGTATCACGGTTTAAGAGGTACATCCGGTGATCCGGACAGACGTTACTATGGTGCGGATTTTATCTTTTATGGTGATGTTCGCGGGGATGATATGCAAGCGCGTACCGCAGGTATGCGTACGTCTCTATTGTATGAGATGTCCTATACTGCTCTCAATGTACCCAATCTTTGGCAAAAACCTTATGATGTGATTCATAGAGCAAATGAAGTGATTTTTTCCATTGAGGATGGAAAAGCAGATGACGGAGTCAAGGCCAATATAGATGATTTACTTGGACAAGCTTTGACTGTAAGAGCTTTAGCGCATTTTGACCTGGTTAGGGTATTTGGGAAACCATACACTATGAGCGGTGGTCCGGCCTCCTTTGGCGTGCCGATTATGAACGAGCCTCACCCTGCATCTTATTTACCTTCCCGCAATTCTGTGGAAGAAGTATATGCAGCAGTTATCAGCGACCTTACCAGGGCGATTCCGTTGTTAAAAAGCGCAAAATCCAACGGGTTTATCAACTCATGGGCAGCAAAATCCTTGCTTGCTCGCGTCTATTTATATAAGGCTGACTATAATAATGCTTATTCAACTGCTGTGGACGTAATCAATAACGGCGGATACGCTTTATGGGAAGCAAACGAATATGTAAATGCCTGGAAGAGTCCATACGGAAAAGAGATGATATTCGAACTCATTATCCAGTCTGTTGACGCTTGGACTGACCGCGAAGGTATAGCTTATCTTATGAGCGAAGAAGGATATGCAGACTTTATTTTGACCAAAACTTTTGTAGATCTGATGAACAGGTCGGAGAACACGGGTGACGTACGCAAAGATCTAATGGGTGTGCCCACACTAAGTACTTTTACTACTGAAAAATTTTGGGGACAACCTGTGTTTTTAAAGAAATTGCCGGGGCAGTCTGCAAGTGACCTTCGTCTAAACAATATCCCTATATTCCGCTTATCTGAGCAGTACTTGATAGCAGCAGAAGCGGCGTTGAAAAAATCGAGTCCTGATCAAACTGCGGCAAACAACTATTTAAACGCCATTGTAAGCAGACGTAATCCATCAAGAGGAACCGTTACCGCTACAGAGGCGACCGTTTTGACAGAGAAAAGGATGGAGTTGATAGGAGAAGGCCACGGATTCTTTGATGCAATGAGGCTCGGGAACACGATTAGTCGTCCTGACGATGGCTGGCATGTACCGCTGATCACCGATAGTAAAACGTTTGATAGAAGCTATTATCGTGCAATTTTGGCAATTCCCTCCGCAGAGATGAATGCAAACTCAAGTATCAGAGAACAACAGAATCCAGGCTATTAGCCTACTGATTAGTTATAAAATGAGGCTGTTCAGAATATCCTTTTGAACAGCCTTTTTTTTTGATGATTTTGACTATACACTTTTATTTTTTATCTTTGCAAAAAAAATAGGGATGAAGAGAATTTTGCTGTTTTTTTGTTTTGTTATTTCTTTTTTGTCTGCATTATTTTCACAAGAACATATCGATTATGGTATGTTTATGAATTCTGCTCAAGATAATTCTGTTTTGTTCAGAGGTGTACTTCCTGTAAATAGAGAAAAGAGATCAAATGACAGGACAACCTATTTTGCATATTATTTTGATTTTGTAAAAGGAGAGATTGTCTATTGTGGAAAAAAATATAAAGATGTATTCTTGAACCTGAATGCTCTGACAGATGAACTATACATAAAAGATTCGGAATTTGGTATCCAACAAATTGTAAACAAGAATTTTGTCGATTCTTTTGCCATGGAAAAGCATCGATTTGTCCGATTAGACCCCGAGAAGAATTCGACTTTGAATAGCGGATATTACGAAGTGCTTTACACCGGCAAATTATGGTTGTATAAAAAGATGCAAAAACAGTTTTATGAAATTGTCTATAGCAGAACAAATATTAAGAGTGGTTATACCTTGTTGGAGACTTTCTATCTAAGAAAAGAGAATACTTGGTACCTAGTAAGCAGTAAAGCAGATATCAGAAAACTATTTCCCGAGCATAAAAAAGAGATAAATCGTTATATTCGAAACCAATACCTGAATTTCGGGGATAATAAGGGTTTAGCACTAATAGAAATAATGAATTATATCGATTCTTTATGAGAAAGCTGTTTATTGTGGTTGTATTTTGGGGTATTGCAAATATCTCTTTTTCTCAAACAGATAATCGGATAGTGCTTACGAATATCGGATTGGATTCTTTAAAAAAAGTGGTGGAGCACCATACCGATTTCAAGTTGTTTTATGTTGAAGATGTAAATGAAACACCTCGTATCCTCTCCGTCTCTTGGAACCAAAGTAATTTTTTTGCAAATTTGTGCAATGCAATTGAGGGTATAGGGTATTCTCTTTCACATAGAGATGGTATTTTATATGTGTTAAAAGGGATAGGGATCATGACGCACCTTCCTGATCAGTATTTCTCTTCTACAGAGAAGGCTCAGGATTCCATTGTCTATTCCTTGGCCCTCTCCTCATCAAAAAGTCAAGAGATTGGTTCTGTGAACAAAGTATATACCATTGGAGACCCCCTTACTGTTTTTTCAGGAACCCGTGCCAGACTTTCGGGATATATTAAAAATCAGAGCAATGGAGAGCCAATAGTCGGCGCTATTGTTTCTGTAGCAGAGACCGGGGCCAATGTTGTGACAGATATTTCAGGGTTTTACAGAATCTCTGTTCCTCTTGGAAGAACGGGTGTCAAAGTAAAAGAACTTGGATTTGTGGAGACTAACGTATTACTCGAAGTGTTTGGGGATGGAGTATTAGACATTGTAATAAAGGAGATTGTTTATTCGCTTAGTGGAGTTGTGGTTTCGGCTGAGGCCAGCGAACATAAGCGGAGCACCTACTTGGGAATTGAAAAATTGCAAATAAGTAGAATCAAAAAGATTCCCGTTGTTTTTGGAGAGGCAGATGTACTAAAAGTGATGCTGACATTACCCGGAGTAAAAACCGTAGGCGAGGCATCAGGTGGTTTTAATGTTCGTGGTGGCGCTACTGATCAAAACCTGATTATTTTCAACGAAGGTACACTCTACAATCCAACCCATCTCTTTGGCCTTTTTTCAGCGTTTAATCCCGATGTTGTTAGCGATATTGAGTTATACAAGAGTACAATTCCCGCAAAGTATGGAGGGAGAATTTCATCGGTGTTAGAAGTAAAAAGTCGGTATGGGAACAGCAACAAAATCACGGGTTCTGCAGGCATAGGCTTGTTAACAGGAAAGTTACACCTTGAAGGTCCGATAATCAAAGATAGAACCAACTTTATTGTAGGGGCACGAACCACCTATTCCAACTGGATTCTTGGCCTAATCCCTCAGAATAGTGGGTATAGGGATGGTGCTGCCAACTTTTACGATGTATCAGCAGGATTGAATCACAAGGTAAATTCTAGTAATTCTTTTCATTTATACGCCTACTATTCATCCGACAGGTTCAGTTTTAGTCGGGATACCACATATAGTTACGACAACCTGAACATAGCCACTAAATGGAGGAGTGTGCTTAGTTCCAGGCATATAATGAACCTGTCGGCAGGTTATGACAGATATAAGCATCAGATTGTTGAGACAGCTAATCCGTTAAATGCCTTTTCTATGGGTTTTGGTTTGGAACAATATTTTGCAAAGGTAAACTTTGACCTTATTGTCAACGATAAGCATAGCCTTAATTATGGTATTAACGGTGTCTTTTTTGACATATCTCCCGGCACATATTCACCTAACGGAGAGGAATCTATTGTATCTTATGACAGCGTTGACAAAGAGCAAGGGTTGGAATTGGCGATGTTTATTAGTGATAAATGGGAAGTATCTGACAGGTTTAAGGTTGACATGGGAATACGGTATGGCTTATTTTCGACGATGAAGCCTGCTAAATTTTATCAAGGTCCGGAATTTAGATTATCAGCTAGTTATTTGATTGAAGATATGTTAATGATTAAAGGCGGAATCAATACCATGCGCCAAAACATCCATATGCTGTCAAATACTGCATCTGTTTCGCCGATCGATATATGGAAGCTGAGCGATTCGAATATTGCACCTCAAACCGGATGGCAAGCAGCATTGGGTTTGTATCGAAATATTTTTAAAAACAAATGGGAATTGTCTGTAGAGGGTTATTATAAAGCATTAAATCATTATTTGGATTATAAGAGTGGAGCAATCCTCAATATGAATAAACATATAGAAGAGGATGCTGTAGAGACAGAAGGCAAAGCATATGGGCTGGAGTTGATGTTAAAAAAATCTATGGGAAAACTTAATGGTTGGTTGGCTTATACCTATTCTAAAACAATGTTAAGAGAATCCGGTATCAAAGAGAGTTATGAGATTAATGAAGGAAGGTGGTATCCGGCCGTTTACGACAAACCTCATGATGTGAAGCTTATATTAAATTACAAGTTTACACAAAGATATAGTTTCTCTACAAATTTAGATTTTTCTTCCGGACGACCTGTAACCATTCCAATAAGTGTGTATTATTACGGCGGCGGATACCGACTCGAATATTCCAATCGAAACCAATACAGAATACCCGATTACTTTAGACTTGACTTGGCCTTTAATATAGAACCCAGCCATAACTTGACACTATTGACCCACAGCATTATCACTTTTGGTGTTTACAACGTTACAGGTAGAAAAAACGCCTTTTCTGTCTATTATCAGACCAATGAGGGGAGAAAAATCCAAGGTTATATGTTGTCAATCTTTGGCGCTCCGATTCCATATATCAATTACACCATTAAATTTTAGGCTATGATTTACAGAATGTTGCGTCTATGTTCCTTTCTGTTTTTGGGGCTTATGCTCACTACTTGCATTATCCCTTTTACTCTTAATGAGTTAAGAGGTGTAGAAGCAACCTTGGTTATTGAAGGAGACATTATTTTGCAGGGTGATACAAAGGTCTATTTGAGTTTATCAAGATCGCTTGATGGTGAAGATGTTATATGTTATGTCACCGATGCTATGGTATGGATTGAGGGTGAGAGCGGAGACCAATACGCCGGTCTATTAATTGTAGAGGCCAATACCCCTCCTTATTTTATCATTGACTCCAAAGCACTTGATGTGAGCAAGCAATATAAATTGTGTATTCTGCATAACGGTAAGCAATTTGAATCCGACTTTTTGTCCCCTTTGAAAAGCCCAGAAATATATTCTATTGATTATCAAATCAATGATACGCGCACAACGGTTGAGTTTTTTGTTACCTCATATGGAGAAGAAAATGCTTCTCGCTATTATAAGTGGGCATTTAGAGAGGATTGGGAAATTACATCTAAGTATGCAACAAACTTCTTCTTCGATCCCATATCAAACCGAATATTGCAATATACTGCCGATCCCCATATTTTTTATTGCTGGAACCAATCAGAATCGACTTCAATAATCATTGCAAAAACAGATCATCTCGATAATAATACTGTATATCGGCAGCAACTTAACATTATCAACTGTACAAGTGATAGAATAAGTCATCTATACTCCATGGAATTGTATCAAATGTCCATTTCAAAAGAGGCATACGACTATTGGTCTGTTTTAAAGAAAAATACAGATGAAATTGGAGGCATTTTTTCACCTCAACCATGCGAAATGAGCGGAAATATCAGGTGCCTATCGGATGCCAATACTAAAGTCTTGGGGTACATCAGTGCGGGAACAATCACTTCTAAAAGAGTTTTCATAAGTGAAAAAGATATTGGGATTTACATCTCTTTCGACTGTCCTTTTTTTAATGAGAGCGATTTTAATCAGCCACTTGAACCGGCAATTCCCCTCACAAACAGAGAGAAATTTGATATGGGCTATGCCGTTGTTAGAGTGGAATTAGTAGATCCCATAGAATGGGTTCCTTTGTCTTGCGTTGATTGTAGAATCCGAGGAAATAAAAACAAGCCCCCTTTTTGGCCAAATGATCATTTATAGTACACCTTATGAATATGCGATTTCTATTTTTATATATAAGCTTGTTTATCATGGGGACTAGCCCATGTTATACCCAACAAAGGACAATAGAGCGTATTCACATTAGTACTGATCGAGGACAATACATTGTTGGTGAATCTGTTTGGCTTTCGCTATATTGTTTTGATATGACCGAAAAGAAGCCACATTTGTCAAATCTCAGCAGCATTGCATACGTTGAGTTACGAAGCAACGAGGCACTGGTAGTAAGCGCAAAAATAGGGATCATTAAGGGCAGGGGCAACGGAAAAATTGAGTTACCTCTTACGCTACCCACGGGAAACTATAGGTTGATAGCCTACACCAAACAAATGTTAAACGAAGACAAACCAAGCTGTTTTGATAAGATACTTCCCATATATAATACTTTATCCACAGATAGGTTACAACAAGGTGTGTTTTCAAATGAAGACCGTTTATCAAATACATCTGCTCTGCCCGATCACATCGAATCTCCTGAATTAAAGTTGAAAATTGGTGTGGATATTGATGATATTCCTCAAAATCACTATTTTTCTGTTTCATTAGCAAATACTTACGCTGAAGCATTATCATTAAGTGTTTCGATTGCGCTGGTAGATTTTCCAACCACTCACGATTATTCAATAGATACTTTCCTTGTCAGGAATCGATTCAACCCAAAAGATATTCGCTTCGAAAACAAATATATACCCGAATATGAAGGCGAGATCATCAAAGGAAAAATGAACTTTTCTGAAGCTTCAAGCCCGAATGCAAAAGAAGCATTTCTTTCGGTTGTTGGGACTAATGTAGATATCTACTCGTCCTCCATAGACGACAAGTCGGGCGAGTTTAGCTTCTATACCCATCCCATATATGGAAATAGAGAAATATCAATTGATTGTCCATCCGTTCATGAAGCCTCTTTTGAACTTTTTGATCCTTTTGTGCAACCTCCAATAGCCCCCATTCCTGCCTTATATATCAATAAGGAGTACGAATCATTTCTTGAGCAGAGAAGTGTGGAGATGCAGGTGAGTCACCGTTTTGGTATTGATGCCCTTTACGACCGTTCGGTTGTTAATGAAGACTATCTTTTGAGCGATTTAAAACCGGTAGTATATGCATTGGATGACTATACACGTTTCTCAGCTATGCAGGACTATATTATCGAAATTTTGAAAGGAATGAGGTTTAGAAAAATCGACAATCGGACATTTTTACAAATCTTACTTGAAACCAATCAGGGTTTGGCGTTTTCCGAACAAAACTCACTGGTTACGATCGATGGTATTGCAGTTTTTGACCATGAACGTTTGTTTCAGTTTGACCCTCTTACGATTAACACGATCTCCCTGTATAAAACCAGTTTTCGAATAGGGAAGAATATTTTTAGTGGTCTGGCAAAAATAAATACCTATAAAGGAAATTATTTTGGACTGACGCTTGGAAAAAATGCTTTAATCCTTGACTTTAAAGGCATACATTATCCCAGTAAGTTTACTGGTTTCGATTGGGAAAGGACAAAGAATGTTCCCGATGTTCGCAGTTTGCTTTATTGGGAACCACAAATGGAGCTATATTCAGAGGAAAATATAGATATTATGGTAAAATCATCCTCAGTTCCAGGGAAATATGCAATTGTTCTTGAGGGAATTACATCAAGCGGTAAGCCTGTTTATCAAAGATCTTTTTTTAATGTGAAATAATCTCTTAAAGAGATGTAATCACACCCCTCTTTTTTGTACCTTTGCCCCCTCATAAGTCGCAATTATGGAATACAACTTCACCAAAATCGAGCAACGCTGGCAGCGCTATTGGGCAAAAAACAAGACATTTAAATCAGAAATCGACCATACAAAAGCCAAGTTTTATGTATTGGATATGTTCCCGTACCCCTCCGGAGCAGGGCTGCATGTGGGTCATCCGCTTGGTTATATTGCCAGTGATATATTCAGCCGTTTTAAGCGGTTAAAAGGATTCAACGTCTTGCATCCCATGGGGTATGACGCTTTTGGCCTGCCTGCGGAGCAATACGCCATTCAAACAGGGCAACATCCGGCGGTAACAACGGCGTTAAATATTACCCGTTACCGCGAGCAGATGGATAAAATAGGGTTCTCATACGACTGGGATCGGGAGGTACAGACGTGCGATCCGGACTATTATAAGTGGACGCAGTGGGCTTTTATTGAGATGTTTCACAGCTACTATTGCTACGATGAACAGCAGGCGCGTCCCATCTCTGAATTGGAAGAGGTATTTGCGATGCAGGGCGCCTGCGGTATAAACGTGGCATGTTCCGAGACACTTACCTTTAGCGCTGCCGAGTGGAACGCCATGTCGGAGCAAGAGAAACAAGAGGTGTTGATGAATTATCGGATTGCCTATTTAGGCGAAACCTCTGTGAACTGGTGTTCTGTGTTGGGAACGGTGTTAGCTAATGATGAAGTAAAAGATGGATTTTCGGTGCGCGGAGGCCATCCCGTAGAGCAAAGGATGATGAAGCAGTGGCAGTTGAGGGTGTCGGCTTATGCAGAGCGACTATTAAATAGCTTGGAGACTTTGGCGTGGAGCGATTCGCTCAAAGAGATGCAACGTAACTGGATTGGAAAGTCAGAGGGAGCCGAGATGCTCTTTAAAGTGCGTAATGGCGTGGAAGAGTACGATATGTGTATCTTTACCACCCGTGCCGATACGGTGTTTGGCGCCACCTTTATGGTATTGGCGCCCGAAAGTGAATGGGTGGAGAAATTAACTGTTCCGGAGCAAAGAGCGGCGGTAGAGGCCTATCTGTTGGCCGCCAAAAAGAAGACCGAGCGTGAGCGCATGACCGAAACGCACAAAGCATCAGGCGTCTCTACCGGCAGTTATGCCATCAACCCGTTTACCAAAGAGCAGATTCCGGTGTGGATTAGCGAATATGTATTGGCGGGGTACGGAACGGGCGCCATTATGGCGGTGCCGGCACATGACAGCCGCGACTATCTCTTTGCCAAGCAATTTAATCTGCCCATTGTTCCGTTGATTGAGGGGTGCGACATCAGCAGCGAGAGTTTTGATGCCAAAGAGGGCGTGATGTGCAATTCGGGGTTTTTGAATGGGTTAAGTGTGCAGGAGGCGATTCCGGCGGCGATTGACGAGGTGGAGCGGTTGGGTATTGGCAAACGCAAGGTAAACTATCGTCTGCGCGATGCGATTTTTAGCCGTCAGCGTTATTGGGGAGAGCCATTTCCCATCTATTATAAAGAGGGAGTGGCGGTTCCGATGCCGATCGAAGCGTTGCCTTTGGCGTTGCCCGAAGTAGATAAGTATGCGCCTACTGAGACAGGCGAACCTCCGTTGGGGCGTTCAAAAGATTGGAATTATCAAGGTTATCCCATAGAAAAGAGCACTATGCCCGGATTTGCGGGCAGCAGCGCTTATTATTTGCGCTATATGGATCCGCTCAACTCAGATGCGCTGGTGAGTAGGGAGGCCAACGACTATTGGCAAGATGTAGATCTTTACATTGGTGGTACTGAGCATGCCACCGGACACCTGATCTATTCACGGTTTTGGAACAAATTTTTGTTTGACAGGGGGTATGTTTGCCAAGATGAGCCTTTTAAAAAATTGGTAAACCAAGGGATGATTCAGGGGCGCTCGAACTTTGTATATCGGATTATGAATACCAACACCTTTGTATCGTTAGGACTTAAAGATCAATATGAGACAACGGAGTTGCACGTGGACGTCAATATAGTGGAAAACGATCGATTAGATATTGAGGCGTTTAAGGCTTGGAGGCCCGAATTTGGCGATGCGGAGTTTGTTTTGGAAGAGGGGCAGTACATTTGTGGATGGGCGGTGGAAAAGATGAGCAAGTCGATGTATAATGTGGTCAATCCCGATCAAATTTGCATCGATTACGGTGCCGATACCTTGCGAATGTATGAGATGTTCTTAGGCCCCTTGGAACAGGCCAAACCGTGGGATACCAACGGAATAGATGGAGTATTTCGCTTTTTAAAAAAGGTGTGGCGACTCTTTTTTGACAAAGATCAGTTTTTTGTTCATCAAGAGGCTCCTTCTGCGCAGGAATTAAAGGCGTTGCATAAATTGATTCAAAAAGTGGAGAACGACATTGAGCAGTTTTCGTTTAATACTTCGGTAAGCGGTTTTATGATCTTTGTAAACGAATTGATGGATTTAAAGTGCAGAAAACAAGCTATTTTGGAGCCGTTCCTGATTCTCCTTTCGCCCTTTGCCCCCCACATCACAGAAGAACTTTGGAGTTTGTTGGGACACAGCCAAAGCATCTCAAAAGCAACATATCCCAAGTATAATCAAGCCTATACTGTGGAAAATATTTTTGAGTATCCCGTCTCAGTTAATGGCAAATTGCGCTTTAAAAAGGAGTTGCCCTTGGGAATTTCGGCGGACGAAGTGGAAAAGGCGATATTATCCGATGATCAATTGGACAAATACTTGGGCGGCGCAACCGTTAAAAAGGTAGTGGTGGTGCCGGGGCGGATTGTGAATGTGGTGTGTTAGCGATCCTCCGTAACGTCTCCTCTTTTCCGATTATTGACATAATGTCGGCCATGCCGGGGCCTTTGGCCGCACCTACAATACAGAGGCGCAGGGCGTTCATAACGGCGCCCATACTCCATTCGTTGGTCTGAATATAGTCTGCTAACGGGTGTTCTATGGACTCTTTTGTAAAGGGTTCAATTTGAGCTAAAAAACTTTGTATGGCGGCGATTTTTTGTGGAATGTCCTCTTTCCAATGTTTGGCGACAAGTTTTTCGTCGTACCGTGTTGGGGCGGTAAAAAAGTAGTCACTAAGGTCGAGAAAATCCTTTACAAAGGTGGCGCGCTCTTTGATCAGGCCCACAATGGCCGGGAGCTTTTGGGGATCAAAGGGAATGCTTGCTTGGGTGAGTAGGTTGGCAAAGGAAGCGGCCAACTCCGCATTGTCTGTGGTGCGGAGGTATTGCTGGTTAAACCAGTGCGCTTTTTCGGGGTTAAAACGGGCGCCCGACTTGACCACTCGGTCTAAAGAGAAAAGGTGCGTCAGTTGTTCCAAAGAGAATATTTCCTGTTCAGTTCCCGGGTTCCAGCCCATAAGGGCCAACATATTTACAAAGGCTTGGGCAATATACCCATCTTCCCGATAACCCTTTGAAATTTCCCCTAACGGACTTTTCCACTCCAAGGGAAATACGGGAAATCCCAAACGATCGCCGTCTCGTTTGCTCAGTTTCCCTTTTCCGTCCGGTTTGAGCAACAGGGGCAGGTGCGCAAAAAGGGGCTGTGAATTGGTCCATTCAAAGGCGCGGTAGAGCAAAATATGGAGGGGTAGGGAGGGGAGCCACTCTTCGCCCCTTATCACGTGACTGATCTCCATTAGGTGGTCATCCACCACATTGGCCAAGTGGTAGGTAGGAAGCCCATCTGCCGATTTCCATAAAACCTTGTCGTCTAAAGTGTTACTTTGTACTGTAATCTCTCCGCGGATAAGGTCGTGAAATATAATATTTTGATTTTCAGGAATTCTGAATCGTATTACCCAAGGGCTGTTTTGGCTCAGACGTTTGGCCGTCTCTTTGGCATCAAGACCAAGCGAGTTGTCCAAGGCGTTACGGGAGGCGGGGCCGTAAACAAAGGCTTGACCTTTAGCTTCTGCTTCTTGACGAAGCGATTCTAACGATTCAGGCGAATCAAAGGCGTAATAGGCATCTCCCTGTGAGACCAACTGTTGTGCGTATGTATGGTAGAGCCCTTTGCGCTGGGATTGGCGGTAGGGGGCGTGCGGATGTTGGGGAGAGGGCTCCACGGCCATCTGCCCGTTCTCCGTCACTCCTTCGGTGGGCGGAATACCGCACCAGCGGAGCGACTCAATGATGTACTCTTCGGCGCCCGGAACATAGCGTTGGGTATCCGTATCCTCTATTCGCAGGATAAAATCTCCACCGTGTTGTTTGGCAAAGAGATAGTTAAATAAAGCAGTCCGTACTCCTCCCATGTGGAGGGGACCGGTGGGGCTTGGGGCAAAACGTACACGTACACGATTGGTCATGGTAGAATCTTTTGGCAAAGGTAATGAAATTGAGCGAACAAGGTGCAAGCTATAAATAATAACTATAATGCCATAAAAAGATACAATTGGTTTTGTTTGGATGAGGCCCCTTCTGAGCCATATCTTTGCACCCAATTGAAAAACTATTCATTGGATCAATTATTTAGCACAAATGACCATGAAAAGTTCTAAAACGCTCACCAACTATTATCAAGAAAATCACGAGGTTTTTTCTCAAATATATGTCCGTTTCCACAAACCCCTTTATGATTTTCTTAGGGTTTTGACCCGTTCGAGCGAAGCGGCAAAGGATATAACCCACAACGTTTTTATCAACGTATGGGAGAATATGGAAAAGTTAGACCATGATAAGGGAGTGCAACGATACCTGTTTGTTGTGGCTAAGCACTTAGCCATGCGCTATTTTCGTCAAAAGAAAATCGAGAAGAACTATTTTGATCATGGATGGCTGCCCTCAATTGAGAAGATAACTCCGGATGAGTGGCTCTATGCCAAGGAGGCAGCACTGTTGGTCGAAGCAGCCATCAGCAAAATGCCCCGTATCCGCAGACAAATTTTTGAGATGTTTTACAGAGATGGTCTGAGTTACGATCAGATTGCTAACAATCTTAATATGAGAAAGACAACTGTGGCCAACCATTTAACACACGCCAAAAATGATGTCCGCAAAATGGTTCAAATCGAAAACGTAGAAAATGTTTTTGTAAAAAATAAGGGGAAGTGGAATATACATTAAACGTTCAATGGATAAAAAAGCGCTTATACAATGGGAAAAGATCCTGGATGCTTATTTTTTCGACACTGAAATGTCCAAAGATTGGCGCTTAAAGGTGAGGGAGTTGCTTTTTTTTGATGAATCATATCAAGCAGAAAAATGGTTTGCTTTGGAAAAAATTTTTGAAAATTTTTGTAAAAAAAGCGGCCGAGTGGAATATATATAGAAACAATTAAACCAAATTTTTAATTTACACTTAAATTTTTTATCATGAAAAAAACAATTTTTACAATCGCAACCATAGCCTTAGTGATGGGGTTTACAAGTTGCAGCAAAGAGCAAGATGCGCGTAGCAAGATCGACGAAGGCGGAAAGCCCACCTCGATTAAGGTAGCCCTCAGCTTTCCCAGTACCCAACCCCAAACACGCGCAACTTCTGACACCAACGCAACAGAAGCCGAAGCGGCTGTGAAAACGGTAGATGTATTTATCTACACAAGCAATGGTACTTTTTCGTCGCACACTCCTCTGACTGCCGCCGACTTCAATCCGGTGGGCTCAACCGGTACGAGTGATGCGTATGAGTA
>JAITFU010000164.1 GCA_031281125.1 Prevotellaceae bacterium
CAAAATTTTTACTCTTTTATCTAAAAACGAGATCGAAGTCGCCATAACACAACACCTTATCGCGCCTCAGGAACGTCAACTCCAAAAACTCCTTGCCAAAGAGATTACCTGTATGGTGCATGGGGAACAAGCGTTTGAAAAAGCGGTCAACTCCGCACAAATTCTATTTGGTCAAGGAACTTCCGAACTGCTTAACACGTTAGATGAAGCCTCCTTTTTATCTTTGTTTCAAGGCGTTCCGCAATTTGAAATTGAAACAACCCACTTACCCTCAGACATTGTTGAGTTGCTTGCAGTCAAAACCGCCATATTTCCATCCAAAGGAGAGTGTCGCAAAATGATTCAAGGTGGAGGGGTCAGCCTCAACAAAGAGAAAATAACGACAACCGATTTACTTGTAGAGCGCTCCATGCTGTTTCAGGACAAATACCTCTTGATCCAAAAAGGCAAAAAGAACTATTTTATTATCAAAACGATCACATTATGATGGAACAACAGGAGAGTACCCGACAATTAAAAGTAGGCCGTCAGTTGCAACGCGACCTTGCAGAGATATTGAGGCAACAGGGCATGAGTGCCTACCACGGTGCCATGATCACCGTAACCTCTGTCCGTGTTAGTCCCGACTTGGCGTTGGCCAGAGTGAGGATAAGCATTTTTCCTTCTAATCAAGCCCTTGAAGTGCTACAGCTATTGCAAAAGCAGGTAAAAACCATTCGTGGTGAGTTGGGGAGACGTGTGGCCAAACAACTGCGCATTGTACCGGAGTTGGTTTTTCAATTAGATGACTCCTTAGATTATGCAGAACGAATCGATCAACTCCTGACTCAGTGAACCTTCCCCTTTTTATAGCGCGCAGATACCTCTTTGCCAAAAAGTCACACAATGTGATCAACCTCATCTCGCGGATCAGCGTGGTGGGGATGATGGTAGGTACAATGGCCTTTATTGTGATTCTGTCTGTGTATAACGGATTTGACAATTTAGTGCAACTGCTCTACAACACCTTTGATGCCGACTTGGTGATCAAGCCTGCCACCGGAAAGTACCTTGACGGAGCAGACCCCATCTTGCAAAGGGTTAAAGAAGATCCCTCCATTGCTGCCTATTGCGAAATTGTAGAGGAGACCGTTGTCCTGCAATATCGTGATCAACCAATCATTACCGGCATTATGAAGGGAATCGACCAGCCTTTTCTTGACCACAGTCCCATTGTAAATTGCATTGTTCAAGGCTCTTTTTCTCCCCATTTAGGGGATATTAATCAAGCCATTTTAGGGCGGGGATTGGCCTCATCCTTAGGCATCAACGTCCATTTTATAGATCCGCTCTATCTCCATTATCCAAGTCGATCAGCATCCATCAATATGATCAATCCGATCTCTTCGCTGATTGAGGAGAAGCTTTTTCCCTCCGGAATTTTCTCTGTGGAACAAAACTACGATGCCAAGTATCTCTTTGTTCCCCTCTCATTAGCGCGTAAGATGCTGGAATATACCACTCAAGTCACTTATATTGAGTTGAGGTTACACCCCGATTCGCCGGTACGCAAGGTGCAAGCCCGTCTCGCCTCTATGGTCGAGCCAAACGGCTACAAATTGCTCAATCGTTACCAGCAAAACGAAACGCTCTACAAAATGATGCGTACAGAAAAGCTTGTGATCTACTTTCTGCTTCTCTTTGTTTTGCTTGTTATTACGTGTAACATTCTGGGTTCTATCGCATTACTCATTATCGAAAAGCAAGAAGACGTAGAAACACTCAAAAGTATGGGCGCAACTTCCGCCCTTATCAAACGCATCTTTCTCTTTGAAGGGTGGATCATCAGCTTTTTGGGCGCCGTTTCCGGATTGCTGCTTGGTCTATTGCTCTGCTTTCTGCAACAGCGCTTTGGATTTATCTCGATGCCGGGTAACTTTATCATCACCGCCTACCCCGTGGCGGTACAGTGGGGCGATGTGCTCTCTGTACTGTGCGCTGTGTGGGTAATCGGTTACGTGACTGCTCGAATATCGGTGCGGTTGTTTCTACCAAACAAACGCCTGTAACTCAGTAAAATAATCCCGTGCCTCTTCGCGCTTCTCTTCTGATTCAAAAATCCCGTAGAGCGCCGATCCACTTCCGCTTAGCGAAGCATAAAGCGCACCAAATTTGTATAACTTTTCTTTAAACTCCTGTAAAACAGGATATTTTGGAAACAGTATTGACTCAAAGTCATTGACGATTTGTCCTCTCCACTCCCCTACCGGAAGATTCAATAACTGCCCAAGCGGAAGTTTGGGCTTTTTGGAAATGGCTTGTGCGTATGCCTGAGCCGTTGAGATAGAGAGAGAAGGCATACAAATCAACATATAATATTGAGATAAGTCGATATGTACATTGCTCAACACCTCTCCCCTTCCCTTGGCCAAAAGGGGACGTTTATTGAGCATGGCGGGGCAGTCAGAACCAAGACAAGTTGCATATTCCTGTAACCTTAACTCATTTATGCCTATTGAGAAATAATCATTTAACAACCTTAACGTATATGCTCCGTCAGACGAACCGCCCCCCATACCTGCCCCAATCGGGATTTGTTTATATAGATGAAATTGCACAGGCGGCAAATCAAAATCAGCTTGGACCAAATGGTAAGCCTTTATACACAGATTATCTTGCCATTGACCATCCACCGGCATTCCATATAGAAAGAGTGACGTTTGCAAAGAGGGCTTGATTTCGAGAATATCACGCAGATCAACAGGATATATCACCGTCTCAATATCGTGATACCCGTCGTCACGCCGCGCCACAATCTGCAGCCCTATATTTATCTTAGCATGAGGATATACAATCATTTTATTTAACCACATTTAGAGATTCCACAGCTCTTGCAGGTGAGACACCCCTCCTGATACGCCAAGTCGTGAGACCCACAATGGCTGCATTTTTCTCCATGTTTTCCGTTGGTGCCGTCCGGAATATAACTCCGCAACGCCCGCTCTACGCCGTTTTTCCATGTATTGATCGTTTCGCTGTCCAAATTTAGTCCCGAAACCAAGTGCACTACATCTTCTATGGGCATCCCGTTGCGCAACACTCCGGAAATCAACTTGGCATAGTTCCAAAACTCTTTGTTAAACAGATGGGAAATACCGCCAATGGAATTGGTATAACCAAACTTATCCATATACCTAAAGTCGTATCGAGTCAGCTCGCCCTCTTTGTACTTTATAATGCTCCCCATACTTACTGCCTTGGGAATGGGACGGGTGTCTTCGTCCACCATACCGGTAAAGATTTCATAGGGTCGGCCATTGTACAATCCCACAAAAGCAATCCACTGGTCATTCCCGTTCTTAAAGCGGATCACTTCGCAATCCAAAACCAACGGACGGATACGTGGAAGGGCGGTGGGGTTATCTGCTTTTTCCTCTTTTTCCGAGGCAGAGACCAAAACACCTGTACGAGAACCTTCTCGATACACCGTAACGCCCTTACATCCTGACTCCCACGCCGTTTTGTACACCTTTGCCACTAACGCTTCATCCACAAGCTCCGGTAAATTTACCGTTACGCTAATCGAATGATCCACCCACTTTTGTATCTGTCCCTGCATCTCCACCTTTGCTACCCAGTCCACATCGTTAGAGGTGGCCTTAAAATATGGAGACTTTGCCACTATGGCAGACAACGACTCATCATCCATCTTTTCTACCTCTTTGGCAGGAAAACCATTTACTTCACACCATATTAAAAACTTATGATGAAACACGTTATACTCCTCCCAAGCATCCCCCACTTCGTCCTTAAAGGAAACCTTTGCCGTAATATCGTTTGGATTCACTTTGCGGCGGCGTTTATACACAGGCAAAAATACGGGCTCAATACCCGATGTGGTCTGCGTCATTAAGCTGGTGGTGCCCGTTGGGGCAATGGTAAGCATCGAAATATTTCTGCGTCCAAAGCGAATCATATCTTGATACAGATCGGGATCTTCTTTACGAATGCGTCCAATCATCGGGTTTTGTTCCTCTCGTTTTTCATCAAACACAGGGAACGCGCCACGCTCCTTTGCCATCACCACAGAAGCGCGATACGCCTCAACCGCAAGCGTTTTTTGTACCTCAACCGCAAACGTTAACGCCTCCTGTGTGCCGTATCTTAAACCCAACGCGGCTAACATATCTCCTTCTGCCGTAATTCCCAATCCGGTTCTACGGCCTCCCAAAGACTTTTCGGAAATCTTTTTCCACAAGTTTAACTCCACCTGCTTCACCTCCGTATCTTCCGGATCGGACACTATTTTTGCCCTGATGGCGTCGATCTTCTCCATCTCCAAATCGATTAGATCGTCCATTAGTCTCATGGCCATACCCACGTGCTTCTTAAAGAGAGTAAAGTCAAAATGTGCCTCTTTTGCAAACGGCTGTTTTACGTAACTATATAGATTGATGGCGATCAGTCTGCACGAATCGTACGGACAAAGCGGAATCTCTCCGCACGGATTGGTGCTCACCGTTCGATAACCCAAATCGGCATAGCAGTCCGGAATCGACTCCCTAAGAATGGTATCCCAAAAGAGTACGCCCGGTTCTGCCGACTTCCACGCATTGTGCACAATCTTCTCCCACAACTTTACGGCGTCTATCTCTTTTTTAATTTTTGGATTGGCCGAATCGATCGGATATTGCTGAATATATGGCTTATTCTGAATTACTGCCCGCATAAACTCGTCGTCCACCTTTACCGACACATTCGCACCCGTTACCCGTCCCTGCTCCATCTTTGCATCAATAAAATGCTCGGCATCAGGATGTTTTATCGAAATCGAAAGCATTAACGCCCCGCGCCGTCCATCTTGCGCCACCTCGCGGGTAGAGTGAGAGTAGCGCTCCATAAACGGCACTACTCCGGTAGAAGTGAGCGCACTGTTTAATACGGGACTTCCACCCGGACGGATGTGCGACAGGTCGTGCCCCACCCCTCCGCGCCGCTTCATCAGTTGTACCTGCTCTTCGTCTATCTGCATGATCCCTCCGTAAGAGTCGGCCGGATTTTTGTTCCCGATCACAAAGCAGTTCGATAGCGATGCAATCTGATAGTCGTTCCCGATCCCCGCCATGGGCCCTCCCTGCGGCACCACATACTTAAAATCTTTAAGCAACAAAAATATCTCCTCCCTACTCATCGGATTGGGGTATTTTTCCTCAATACGCAAAAACTCCTCCGCCAAGCGGCGATGCAAATCGTCCGGCGTGGATTCATACAGATTCCCAAAGGAGTCTTTCATGGCATATTTGTTTAACCACACCGATGCCGCTAAGACATCGCCTTTAAAATAATCCTTTGAGGCCGACAAGGCCTCTTCAAAAGAGTACACTCTTTTTTCTTTACCAATGGAACTCATACATATCATACTTTAGCCCAGTCGGTTGTGTTAAAAACACGTCCTACAATGGGGGGATAATTCGTTGGCAAGGTACAACCAAAAAATGATCCGTGAATCACCTTTTTTTACATTTTATCAAAAGGATATGAACAGCGCTTATTATTGAAAATGA
>JAITFU010000184.1 GCA_031281125.1 Prevotellaceae bacterium
TTGATCACGTGATACATCGTTTCCGGTGTTGTTCCCTTTGTAGGTGGAGATGTTTTGCAGACTCTTGTTAAAGTACATAGACGACAAATCGGCCGTCAAAAGCAGATCGGGGTCTTTCCCGACTCCCGCACCAAGCAGGGTGTAGGCCATCAGAACGCCTTTGGATCCCTCCTTGAGCCGGAGGTTAATGGCAGCGTCTTCAGAGAATTCTGAGCCCTCCAACGCTTTAATGGGCTGATGGTTTTCCAATACCTGCACTTCAGCCACATCTCTTGCCTGAATAGTATTGTTTGCCAATCCATAACGTCCTTTTAACAAGTCAAGTCCTTCAATATAGAAATTGTTGATGGGACGATTGTTGTAGTGTATGGCTCCATTGTCCTTCACTTCAATACCGGGCAACTTCTTTAAAATGTCTCCAATGGTTCGGTCGCTCTGCTCCACATAAGCGCCCACAGAATATTTGATGGTATCTCCCACCTTCCTGATGTTTTGGGCAACAACCCTCACTTCGTTGAGTGCAATCGCTTGGCTAAAAATGGTAAAATGCACTTCCTGACTTCGGTTGGCAATAGTTTTGGTCTCTTTGCTCATATTAAAGCCCGATACCGACACCACAATACTATCGCGTGTACCCGCATATTCGAGTCTAAAGGCTCCTTTATCATCTGTAAGAGTGTAACTTAATATGGCCGTTTTCCCGGGCTCCTGAACGATCACATTGGCGCTCGGCGATCCTTTTTGGGTATCGCGGTCAACAACGGTTCCCCTGATAATGGTTTGCGCACCAAGAGGAATAGTGGCACAGAGTATGCCCCAAAGAGCACAGAGTGCAAAAACAGATGGTTGCTTCATGCAAAAACGCACTAATAATCAAGTTCAATGGGATTATATGCCCGATTTCTCATTCGATTCCTCATCTCGTTTTCGTCAATAGACGACCCATCTGCATTCCTTGCCATTACCCTCACATTTGATCCTGTGGGCGCAGAGGCCCTCATACCCTCCATGGCTGCCATGGGGTCTTCATGAAACTTGCGTTTTATCCTTGCAAGATTTCTGCGGTTGGTCTTTAAGTAGTCCAAGTCGGCATACTCTATTTGGGTCGGGTTTTGTTCCAAGGAGATGCACTCAAATACAAAGTGCCCGCGGGTGTCCGATACTTTAAGGATAAGTCCCGGCAAACCACAAAATTTCCAAGGTCCCTCATTGATAGGAATATCCGGAGCAAACCATGCCTCGTAATCTCTTCCTCTAAATGTGGCTACCGCTTTTTGACAGGCGTAGGAGAGCAGGGTGTCTGTCTCTGTAAGGATCTGCCATTGAAAGGCATTGGCAGGCTCTGCATAGACGTAAACGTCCATCATCACGCGGTCGGTAACGGTGACGTTGCCTTTTGGCCAGTTCTTATGAACGATAGATTGGTCACCTGAACCCGTGCTGCCGCCGGGCATATTCATGTTTGCTTGAACGTTTACGATTGTTCTGCCTCCGCTTGAAGCCGCTGCAGACATGCGTGAAATGTTGGCTTGCATTATCGAATCACGTACTCGTGTGTCTGTAAAGAATTTAGACGTGCGATTCTTTCCAATCTGAAGAATCATATTGTCCTGAGAAACCCTGTCGGGTGAGAGAGAGTCGATAATACTCTGCACTTTATAGACCACCTGCATTACAGTGGTGTCAATAATTTTGGGAGGTTTTTGTGCCGCCTGATTGCTTCTCATATAGACTTGAGAAAAGGCGAAGGATGATGCGAATAGTAGGAAAAGGATAGTAAATAAGGATCGTTTCATTGTGATAAGAGTTTTTTTTTATGGTGATAACAAAAGCCGTGCCGAAAAATCAACGATAATGACTACTTTTGCACAATTTTTGCCAAATAGCGATTTTGATATGCGTTACATTACCCGCACCGTTTGGATATTGTCACTGGTAAGTCTTTTTACCGATATGGCTTCGGAGATGCTCTATCCGATTTTGCCTATATACCTAAAAACCATCGGATTTTCTGTGGTTTTGATTGGTATTCTCGAAGGCATTGCAGAAGCCATAGCGGGATTGAGCAAAGGCTATTTTGGAAAAATGTCCGACAGTATGGGCAAACGTGCTCCCTTTGTCCGTTTGGGCTACTCCTTTAGCGCCATTGCCAAACCAATGATGGCACTCTTTGTCTATCCCCTATGGATATTTTTTGCCCGCACCTTGGACAGATTGGGAAAAGGCATTCGTACCGGAGCCAGAGATGCCTTACTATCAGACGAATCTACTCCCAAAACCAAAGGCAGGGTATTTGGATTTCATCGCGGAATGGATACTTTTGGTGCGGTGATTGGCCCCTCATTGGCCCTGCTTTTCCTCTATTTTTACCCCGGACACTACAGGATGCTGTTTTTGATTGCTGTTATTCCCGGAATTATGGCGATTGGAGCAACTCTGTTTGTTAAAGATAAAAAAGTAAATGACAGAAAGTTACAAAATAATGGTTCTCTCTTTTCATTTCTAAAGTATTGGAAAACAAGCCCCGTCTCTTATAGAAGGCTTGTTGTGGGCCTCCTATTTTTTGCACTCTTTAACAGTTCAGACGTTTTTCTGTTGCTAAAAGCACGAGAAGCCGGATTAGACGATGTAGCGGTGATAGGGGTATATATTTTTTACAATCTGATCTATGCGTTGTTCTCATTTCCGTTGGGCGTTTTGGCCGACAAAATCGGACTTAGGCGGATTCTCATTGCCGGACTTTTCTGTTTTGCTGTGGTTTATTTTGGTATGAGCATGAGTCACAGCCTTTTCATGGTAGGAGTACTTTTCTTTCTTTACGGTATTTATGCTGCTGCCACAGAAGGCGTTTCTAAGGCGTGGATCAGCAACATTACAAAAAAGGAAGATACAGCCACCGCAATAGGCACATACGCAGGATTTCAAAGTATATGTATGATGTTAGCCAGTGCGGTTACCGGATTTGTATGGTACCGTTTTGGGGCATTTCCCGCATTTATGCTGATCGGTACCGCAACAGTGATCGCCGCTATTTACTTGATGTGTATAAAAATTTCATTATGAAACACTATTTACTCTTTTTACTCCCCCTTTTGGCCTATACAGGATCAGCCAAGGCACAAACCGTTTACTCAGAAAAAAAACCATATATATACACTCCTCAGGAGGTAGAACAGGGAGGCTTTATGTTGTTGGTAAACAAGGTATATAGGCTTCCTCAAGGTTATGTGCCAAGGGATTTGCAGTATGCAAACGACAGGTTGTTGTGCGCAAAAGAGAATACTTTTTTGAATGCTACAGCGTTAGACTGTTTGGAGCAGATGTTTTTTGATGCCAAAACCAGTGGAATCGAGTTGATCTTTTTTGACGGTTGGCGCGAGGAGGCGTTGCAGCAACGCTATTACGACAATAAAATAAAGGAGAAGGGATATAACTTAGCCACTACTTTGGTGGCGCCTCCTCGCGGCAGCGAACATGAGTTAGGTTTGGCGGCCGATATTTTATCGACTGTGCATCAGATGAGGGACGGTCACTTTGCTTTGACTTCTACAGGAAAGTGGCTGATTTCCAACTGTTGGAAGTATGGGTTTATCCTCAGATATCCTCAAAACAAGATCGAAAAAACCCGTTTTTTGTTTGAACCGTGGCACTATCGGTTTGTGGGTGTTGAAGAGGCAAAGAAGATTACACAAAGCGGACTGTGCTTGGATGAATATGTCGAAAAGAGGTAAGATTGTGTGCAAAGTTACTCCCACTCAATAGTGGCCGGAGGTTTTGAACTGATATCGTACACCACGCGGTTGATTCCTTTCACATTGTTTATGATTTCATTAGAGATATGTCCCAGAAAGTCGTAGGGGAGTTGCGCCCAGTCGGCGCTCATGGCATCAAGAGAATGTACGGCACGGAGTGCGATGGTATATTCGTAGGTTCGCTCACCTCCGCTGATCCCGACTGAGCAAATGGGGAGCAGTATGGCGGCAGCTTGCCACACCTTGTTGTAAAGGTTATTGTCGCGTAATCCCTTAATAAAAATGTAGTCAGCCTCTTGCAAAATGGCTACCCGTACGGGAGTTACTTCTCCTAAGATTCTAATTCCCAAACCCGGCCCGGGAAATGGATGGCGACTAAGGAGCAAAGGGGATAAACCCAAAGCGGATCCAACTTGGCGAACTTCGTCTTTATAAAGCGTCCGCAGTGGTTCTATCAATTTGAGTTTCAGAGTTTCCGGAAGTCCGCCCACGTTATGGTGGCTCTTAATGGTTTTCCCGCTTTTTGTTGTGGATTCGATCACATCGGGATAGATGGTTCCCTGTCCCAACCACTTTGCCCCTTCTACCTGCAACGCTTCCTGGTCAAAAATCTCAATAAATGTGTGTCCAATGATTTTTCGCTTTTTTTCAGGATCGGTAACTCCGGATAAAGCCGAAAAAAAACGATCTGCCGCACGTACACCTTTGATATTTAGCCCAATATGTTGGTACGATTCAATCACCTCCTCATACTCTGCTTTCCTAAGCAAACCATGATCAACAAAAATACAAAACAGTTGATTCCCAATTGCTTTATGGATAAGTTTTGCGGCAACGGTAGAGTCAACCCCTCCCGAAAGCCCCATAACTACACTGTCGGCACCAATTTGGGTGCGAATGTTTTCAATGGAGTGCGCCACAAATTGAGTGGGAGAATCTGCTCCATTTCTCAAAGAAAAATCGGATGTCATAAAAAAAAGCTATTTTTGCGGCCTCAAAGTTATGCAAAAAATCCGCAACATTGCGATCATCGCCCACGTAGATCATGGAAAAACCACATTAGTGGACAGGATGATCATGCAAGCCAAACTCTTCCGCGAAGCAGAAAAAATGGGCGAACTCATCTTGGACAGTAACGATCTGGAGCGAGAAAGGGGAATCACGATTTTGGCCAAAAATGTCTCGGTCCCATACAAAGAACACAAAATCAACATTATTGACACCCCGGGACACGCCGATTTTGGCGGTGAAGTGGAGCGTGTCCTCAATATGGCAGATGGCGTTTTGTTGTTGGTAGATGCTTTTGAAGGCGCAATGCCGCAAACCCGCTTTGTATTGCAAAAGGCCATCGAAATGGGAAAGAAACCAATAGTGGTCATCAACAAAGTGGATAAACCCAATTGCCGTCCCGACGAAGTGAACGAACAGGTGTTTGACCTGATGTTCTCTTTGCAAGCATCAGAAGAGCAACTCGATTTTAAGACAATATTTGGCAGCTCCAAACAGGGTTGGATGTCTTTGGATTGGAGAATCCCCACCCAAGATATTACTGTACTTCTTGATGCGATTTTAGAAGAGATCCCGGCTCCCCCCTTAGTTGAGGGGACACCGCAGATGCTCATCTCCTCTTTGGAGTATTCTCCATACGTGGGTCGCATTGCAGTAGGAAGGGTGTTGCGAGGTTTCCTCAGTTCGGGGATGAATGTTTCGTTGGTAAAGCGAGACGGCAGTATTGAGAAGACCAGAATAAAGGAGTTGTTGGTTTTTGAGGGGTTGGAGAAAAAGAGGCAGGAACAGGTGTTTAGTGGGGACATTTGTGCTGTGGTAGGTATTGATGGTTTTGATATTGGCGATACCATTGCCGATTACGAAGACCCTCAAGGACTACCCCCCATCACGATTGACGAACCCACCATGAGTATGCTCTTTACGATCAACGATTCACCCTTTTTTGGAAAAGAGGGTCAATACGTTACGTCAAGACACCTTAAAGAACGATTAGATAAGGAGTTAGAAAAGAATTTGGCCCTGCGCGTGAAACAAGGAACCACCGCTGATTCGTTTATTGTCTATGGGCGAGGCGTTTTGCACCTAAGCATATTAATCGAGACGATGCGTAGAGAAGGATTTGAGCTTCAAGTGGGTCAGCCCAAAGTGCTTGACAAAAATATTAATGGACTCCGTTGCGAACCTGTGGAACACCTTACCATCGATCTTCCCGAAGAGATGACAGGCCGTGCCATAGAGATGGCCACCCGCCGAAAAGGTGCCCTTTTGCACATTGCCCACAGAGGGGAGCGTGTCCACTTAGACTTTGACATTCCCTCTCGTGGTCTTATTGGCCTAAGAAGCAATTTATTAACCGTTACTCAGGGAGAAGCGGTAGTGGCTCATCGTTTTAAAGGATACGAACCCTACAAAGGAGAGATAGAAAAACGTATTAATGGTTCGTTAGTAGCCTTAGAAACAGGCACTTCTATTGCGTATTCCATGGATAAACTGCAAGATCGAGGTCGTTTTTTTGTCTTTCCGGGTCAAGAGGTCTATACAGGACAGGTGATCGGGGAGCACACCAGAAACGGAGATTTGGTGATAAATGTGTGTAAAACAAAGAAATTGACAAATATTAGGGCTTCCGGATCCGATGAAAAAGTAAATATGCCTCCTCCAATTATTTTCAGTTTAGAAGAAGCGTTAGAGTATATTCAGGATGACGAATACGTGGAGATCACCCCCAAGTCAATGCGTATTCGAAAGATCAAATTGAATGAGCACGATCGAAAAAGAGAGGCGCGATAAAAACTGTTTTAAATGATATTGCCCCGTTGAGAATTTTGTTTACCTTTGCCGATTCAAATCAGAACCAAAAAAGTGAAAAGAGAGGTGATCACAGACATTATCATACCGTTAAAAGGGTTGGCTCCGGGAGTACATTCGTTTGGATTTTCTATAGAACAATCTCTCTTTGACCGATTTGAGAATCAAGAGATCAAGAATGCCCTTCTTGAAGCGCACGTTGAGTTGAACAAGATTGGTTCGCGAATCGATTTGATTATCTCCATTGATGGCACGGTTGTGAGGTCGTGTGATCGCTGTTTGGGCGATATAGTTGTGCCGATCGATTACCGAGCGCCCCTGATCGTCACCTTCTCATCTTCCGGTGAAGTGGAGGAGTCAGAAGATATGATGGTTCTTAAAGATAACGATACGGAAATAGATCTCACACAATATCTGTACGATAGCGTGTGCGTAAGCCTCCCTTTGCAATCGATCCATATTCAAGGAGCGTGCGATCCCGATATGGAAAAGAGAATTGCAGAATTATCAGTAAATTAATACTTAAAACAAAATATTATGGCTCACCCCAAACACAAGATTTCCAAACAACGCCGTAACAAACGCAGAACCCATCAAAAGTTGGAGCTTCCCACCTTAGCAAATTGTTCCAATTGCGGCGCCACGGTTCTCTATCACCGTGTTTGTCCCGAATGTGGATATTATCGCGGAAGATTGATTATCGAAAAGAAAACCGCCTAACCCTTACGCGTGAGGCTGTTATGCTGGCCCTATAGTTCAAGGGATAGAACGGAAGTTTCCTAAACTTCAAATTCCAGTTCGAGTCTGGGTGGGGCTACAATAAATATCAATGCTTCCTTTGTGCCTCGTCCTCGTATAGCCGTTTTTGGTTGCCGCAATAGTGGTAAGAGTTCTCTGATCAATGCCCTTACCGGGCAGCAGGCGGCCATTGTTTCCGACACTCCCGGCACCACAACCGATCCCGTAAAAAAAGTGATGGAGGTGAGTGGGGTGGGTCCGGTTGTCTTTATCGATACCGCGGGCATAGATGATAGTGGGGCGTTGGGTGCCAAACGAGTGGAGCGTACAAAGGCGATGATCAAGGAGGCCGATATTGCACTGCTTCTTTTTACCAATAATCTTGTAGGTTTGAATGAACAACAACTGATAAAAGAGTTCAAAAAGAATCAGTTGCCGATTGTTATGGTACATAACAAGTCAGATATAGTGTCGTTGGATCCCGGTGTGGCGTTAGAGTTGTCAGAAAAGTGGGGTGTGGACGTATGTGAATGCTCTGCTAAGAGTGGCGACGGAATCTCTTTTTTGCTCGAACTGATCCAAAAGAATCTTCATACCTTTTCCGATAGGGACACCTCCCTGTTGGGCAATATGATCTCTGCCGATCAGACAGTAGTTTTGGTGTGCCCCATCGACAGCGAGGCGCCCGAAGGAAGACTCATTCTTCCTCAGGTGCAAACAATTAGAGATGTTTTGGATCATCAAGCGGTTGCGGTGACACTTACCCAAAAGTCGTTTCCGCTCTATATGGAAAAGCAACTTCCTGTTGATTTGATAATTACAGATAGTCAGCTCTTTGGATGGGTCGAACACTATGTACCCAGGCACGTACCGCTTACCGGTTTTAGTGTCTTGCTTGCACATTATAAAGGGCTATTTCCCCATTTTTTAGCCGGTACTCCTCAAATCAGTCGTTTGCAGAATGGCGATAAGGTGCTGATTTTGGAGAGTTGTACCCATCACGCGGGCTGTGAAGATATTGGTCGGGTCAAGCTGCCCAACTTAGTCAAAGCGTTTACAAAAAAAGAGCTTTATTTTGAAATTGTTGCCGGACTGGATCCATTGCCTGCACAATTAGAATCGTTTGCCTTAGTGATTCAGTGTGGTGGATGTATGGTGACACAGAGACAATTGAAAGCACGGATTGAGGCGGTTTTGGAACAAGGAGTGGCAGTTTCCAATTACGGTATGGCCATCGCCTATATATCCGGAATATTCGAAAGGGCTGTGGCTCCATTCCTAACACAAAAGGAGAGAGATTAATGATCGATCTGCATGAGTTGATAAATAACCCGTCAAGGGAGGCCTTGGCAACGTGGTTGGCAGAGGAGGATCAGACAAAAGTGGAGCAATTGTGGGAAGCGGCAGGCAGGTGTAAAAGCGAAACTATAGGCGACTCCGTATGGCTACGTGGCATTATTGAACTCTCAAATATCTGTGAAAGAGACTGTCTCTATTGCGGAATACGTTGTAGCAATAGAAAAGTTGATCGGTACGATTTAACCGAAACGCAGGTGCTGGCGGCAGCCGACTTTGCATGGAAGGAGCGGTACGGATCTTTGGTGATTCAATCCGGAGAGCGAACCGGCACTGACTTTGTAAAGCGGATTACAAAGTTGGTTCGTACAATCAAGCATCAAACAAACAATACATTAGGTATTACGCTCTCGTGCGGGGCGCAACCTTTGGAAACGTACCGTGAGTGGTACCAAGCAGGAGCGCATCGCTACCTGTTGCGAATAGAAAGTTCTAATCCAAACCTCTTTGCAAAGTTGCATCCCTCAGATGGCCGCCACGGTTACACAACGCGTTTGCAGGCACTCAAAAACCTAAAAAAAATTGGATATCAAACAGGCACGGGTGTGATGATTGGTCTTCCCGGACAATCGGTGTTTGATTTAGCAGATGATTTGCTCTTTTTTAAAGAGTTAGATATCGATATGGTGGGAATGGGTCCCTATTTGGAGCATAAAGACACACCGCTCTTTGCACTTAGAGACCAACTAATACCTCAAGACAAAAGACTCATCCTAACGTTAAAGATGATCTCATTACTGCGCCTGATTATGAAGGATATAAACATTGCCGCCACCACAGCGCTTCAGGCGATCGATCCCCTTGGACGGGAACGGGCGGTCTTGGCCGGCGCAAATATCATCATGCCCAACATGACCGTTCCGCAATTTCGGCCAAACTATCAGATATACAACAACAAACCAGGAATCAACGAAGATGCGGAGTTATCTAAATCAAAATTGGAGCGTAATCTTGCAGAGATGGGGATTAAGATTGCGTGGGATGAGTGGGGGGACTCTTTACATCATCAAAAAAGGACTTAAGAGTTGCCCCTAAGTCCTTTTTAAAATACTTTCGTTCAGCATGGCGTTTTACCTTCCCTGATATGCCTCCTGAATCATCTTCTGATTAGGATTGATAAAAATCTCAACCCTACGATTTTGTGTACGACCTTCTGCTGTGTCATTAGTAGCAATAGGTTGATAGCGACCCATACCTGCAGTTGACATACGCACACCCATAATGCCTTGTGACATTAGGAAAGACTTAACAGACGCTGCCCGATCTTCTGAGAGTTGATTGTTAAGCTGATCGGTACCGGTGCTATCGGTGTGGCCGATAATATTTATTTCGGTATCCGGATTGGCTTTAAGGCTGTTTGCAAACATTGTCAATGACCATTGTGAAGCGGGGTTAAGCACATACGAACCGGTAGCAAACAGGATTCCCGATTCAAAAGTAACCTTTAATGCCTCTCCATCATTGACTGACTCAACTTTGGCGTTTTCAATTGCCTCTAACTCTTTTTTCTGTTTATCCATCTTATTTCCAATGATGGCTCCGGCTGCCCCGCCTACTACGGCACCAATTCCGGCGCCCCAGGCTGCGCCTTTTCCTCCGCCAATTACGGCGCCGATTCCGGCTCCGGTGGCTGCTCCTGCTCCGGTACCAATAGCGGTACCTTTGAAGGTGTTACTTGCTCCGCAGCCCGAACAGATAAGGGCAACGGCTAAAAACATGGCTACAATTGAATTTTTTGTTTTCATCGCTTATTATTTTTTCTGATGTTGTTTGTAACGGTTCAGGAACTTATCAACGCGTCCGGCGGTATCCACCAACTTCATCTTTCCGGTATAAAAAGGATGAGAAGTGTTGGAAATCTCTAATTTATACAAAGGATAGTCAACACCTTCCACAGTGATGTTCTCCTTTGTATTGACGCATGAACGGGTAATAAACAAATGTTCGTTTGACATATCTTTGAATGCGACCAAACGGTAAGTGTCGGGATGTATTCCTTTTTTCATGAGTGTGTTAGTACAATTATATTTTTAAACAGACCGCAAAGGTATGCATTATTTACAAAATTGCAAAAAGAAAGTTGGAAATAATAAAACTTTTTTTACCTTTGTGCGACTAAAGGTCAAATTAACCTAATAAAAAACTAAATATGTATGAAAACCACTTTATCAGCAACTAAAAAAATCATGCTGTCGATTTGCTCATTGTTTCTCTTTTGGGGAGCAATATGGGCACAAAACATCAACGTGACCGGTAAAGTTACAGATAGATCCGGGGCCCCTCTACCCGGAATATCTGTGATGGTCAAAGAAACCAGAACATTCGTTCCAACAGACCTAGATGGGAACTATAGAGTGAATGTGCCTTCAAATGCAGTTCTTGTGTTCTCGTCTATTGGAATGATTACAGTAGAACAACCTGTAAATGGCAGGGCAATTATTAATGTTGTGCTCGAAGAAGATGCCACGCTTTTAACAAGTGCAGTGGTGGTTGGCTTTGGCACGCAAAAGAGAGAGAGTTTAACAGGTGCAGTAGCTTCTGTTAATGTGGATAAGACCCTGCAAAGCAGACCAATTGCTGACGTTGGGCGGGGTTTGCAAGGCGCTGTTCCGGGCCTAACTATTCGGGTGCAAAGCGGCGAGATCGGCTCAGATCCCTCCATTAGAATCCGTGGACACGTTGGATCAGTTAATGGAAGTTCAGTTCCGTTGATTTTGTTAGACAACGTAGAAATTCCCAGTATTCAGATCGTTAATCCTGACGACATTGAATCCATTTCTGTATTAAAGGATGCTGCCTCTTCTGCCATTTATGGTGCAAAAGCTGCCTTTGGTGTACTTTTAATAAATACCAAGAGGGGTGCAAAGAAGGAATCTGTTACTGTCACCTATTCCAATAACTTCTCCTGGCAGAACAGGGCAAAAGAGTTGGTAATGGGTCAAGTTGATGGTATGCAGTATGCTTGGGATGCCGCTGTCACCAGAAACCCTGAAGCGTTGGCTCCACCTACAGCTTCAGGAAATATGTGGAGAATTAACCAGGAGAGCATCAACAAAGCAAGAGAGTGGGCAGATAGATGGGGCGGTATTGTTAAGCCTGACGATCCTTTTGTTTATGGTCGGGACTGGATTTTTGACGGAACCAACAAGTTTGGCTATAGAACATTTAGCGCTGTGGACGCTTTGGTAGCAAACTGGACGCCCACATCTTCCCATAACCTTTCCCTTAGTGGGTTAAGTGGAAATACTTCTTACAGTATGGGTATTGGTTTAATAGATCAATCCGGGATGATCAAACCTGCAAAAATAGACGACTTTAAAAGGTATAACGTCTCTCTTAGCGTCTCAACCCAAGTCAATAAATACGTATCTGTTCGTGGTAACGTAATTTATTCAGACCGTATTAAACGTTACCCCACTGTTGGTAGCCCGTCTGCTGACCCTTGGTATTATGCATACCGCTGGGGCCCAACCTCTCCTGTTGGCGTGGTGGATCAATTTGGCAGAGATTTGCGTGGTCCGTCATACGAATTTGCTAATACTACAACCGGAAAACTACGTAACGTATATACAAGCCTTACAATGGGTACTACCATAAACGTCACCAAGAATTGGGACATTAAATTCGACTATACGCATGTGACACGTGAAGACATTACCGAATCCTCCATCCCTATGTTTACTGCAATGGATGTATGGTACAACCCCGGTACATGGAACGATGAAAGTGGGAACCCTGTATATGTTAACGATGCAGGCCAAATTGTTCCTCAAGGTACCGATGGAAGTATGAGGGGATATAAATTTAGTCCGGTAACATATCCTTCCAATGCAGCATACGGCTTAACCAGCTCCATTCTGAGGCAGTCGGTTGCCACCAACTCCAACGCCTATAACGCGTACTCTACTTATAACCTTGATTTGGACGCTCATGCCATAAAACTGACATTAGGGATGAATGCTGTTGCCAATGATTCTCAGAGACATCAGGCCAGGCAACTTGATTTAACCAACTACGACAATCCCCAGTTTGCTTTTGCCACAGGTGTGATGGATGTAACAGGATCAGCCAGTTGGGATTCTGAGTTTGGTGTTTTTGGACGCCTCAACTATACCTATAGCGACAAGTACCTGTTAGAAGGAACGCTACGCTATGCAGGTTCTTCCAAGTTTCCCAAACATCTGAAATGGCAATATTTTCCTGCAGTATCAGGAGGTTGGGTTATTTCTAACGAATCATTTATGCAGGGTCTTAAGCCCATTCTCAGTATGGCAAAACTAAGGGTGTCTTGGGGACAGCTTGGCGATGCCTCTGTATCAAACAGTATGTACATTCCAACCATGACCGGTTACAATACAGATTGGATAGGAGACGATGGACTTCGTCAACCAAGCTACAGATCGCCAAGTATTGTTTCAAGCGATATCAAATGGCAAACAATTGAAACCCTCGATTTTGGTTTTGAAGCCCGATTTTGGAGCAACCGATTTGGAGTAGAATTTGATTGGTACCGGCGTGACACCAAAGACATGATTATTGCCGGAGATGCGCTTCCCATGACCTTAGGAGCCGGTGTCCCAAATGGGAATTATGGAAATCTTAGGACAAATGGTTTTGAGTTATCTCTTGACTTCAATCATCGTTTTAAAAATGGATTAGGTATTAATGTTTTGGCCACTTTGTTTGACGCAGTTACAAGAACAACCAAGGGCGCAGACTGGCAAATCCCATGGGAAGAGAGATCGATTGGTTCTACTTATGCTACAGGCGCACGATATGGAGATATTTGGGGATACGTTACAGACCGGCTCTATCAGGAAGAGGATTTTGTTAAGGATCCCACCAACCCCAGAGGTTTGAAAAAAGTTACCATTATTATTGATGGTACAGCCAGACAGTCATATATGCTCGTTGGTCCAAATCCTGTTTACCAGACCCGTTTAGAGGGAGGCGATGGTGTTCAGATTTTCCGCCCCGGAGACGTTAAGTTTGTTGATTTAAACGGAGATGGATATATTACGCCCGGTAGGGGCCACTTTGGAGACCCCGGAGACCGAAAAGTGATCGGTAATTCCACACCACGATATGAATATGGCTTCCGATTAGGCGCAGATTATAAAGGTTTTGATTTCCTCATCTTTATTCAGGGGATTGGTTCTCGGCAAATTTGGGGTGATGGTCAGTTGGCCATACCCGGCTACTATACAGGGGACGGAGCTATTGCCCAAGAATTTGCAGGAAATTATTGGAGACCGGATAGAACGGACGCCTTCTATCCTCGTCCTTGGGATTGCGGACAGAGTACTACAAGCTACAGTTTGCAGGTTCAAACCCGTTACCTCCTTAATATGGCCTATACCAGAATTAAAACCATCTCCTTTGGATATGCTGTTCCTACCAAATTACTTGACAAAGTTTTGATAAAGAAAGCCCGTGTGTATGCTTCTCTCGAAAACTTCTTTACTTTTGATCATTTAAGAGGTATGCCCATTGACCCTGAGGTGGTATCAGGATATTCTATGTTTTCTACTAATTACAACTTAAGTCGTACGGGGATGGGAACACCTAACTTTAAGTCGGCTTCAGTAGGACTTCAGGTAAGTTTTTAATAATGACAATAATAATAAATATTTAAGCACAAAAGATATGAAAACAAAAATATGGATACTCTTTTTTCCTGTAATGCTGTTGTTTGGAGGTTGCGCTGATTTCTTAGACCGCACACAACTCACGGCTTGGGATGATGAAAACTTTTGGACAAGCGAATCAAACTTAGCACTCTACGCAACCGGTTTTTATGACCATTGTTTTATTGGTTATAATTCAGGATGGGGCACTACCGCTGCTCCTTGGATGGGATTCACTTTTAACGACGACGCTTTGGGAACTTCAACCCTTTCCCAATTTGAATCAACTGTGCCCAACGACAGGGGAAGCAGCACCGCTACAGAACTGCAATGGATGGGGAATTACGGCGGACTTGGCTGGTGTTTTGTATGGGTACGTAAGGTAAATGTAATGATTGACCGTATTCAAGACAAAATGAGCGATATTTTATCACCCGATGCCTATAGCCACTGGATGGGTATTGCTCGCTTTTTCAGAGGTATTGAATATGCAGGTATCGTCAGCTCTTTTGGTGATGTGCCCTACTTTGACCGTGAGATTGGTAGCGCTGAACATGACCAGCTTTACAAGGCTCGTACCCCAAGAAACGAGGTGATGGATGCCATTTATGACGACTTTGTCTTTGCCTTGGATAATGTAAAAGGAAATGTCTCATCAAAACGCGAAGTGAACACCTATACTGTAGCTTCATTTATCACCCGCTGGGCTCTTTTTGAAGGTACTTGGCAAAAGTATCACGAAAATAATACTGCAAGATCTCAAAAGTTTTTAGAGCTTGCCGTACGTGCCGGCGACTTTGTGATCAACAGCGGCAGGTATTCATTTGATACCGATTTTCGCACTCTATTTGGCTCTCAGACCCTTGCCGCAAACAGAGAGGTAATTCTTTATAGACATTACGATGACGGTTATGGGATCACACACAATATGGCAAGCCAGTGCAATATGGTAGAAGTACAGTCAACAGGACCAACTTTATCGTTGATTAAGTCATTCATTTGCAACGACGGGACAGACTGGCAAACATCTGATGATCCTGTTCACAAAAACTTTGAATTGTCCAACCTTGTTAAAACACGTGACTCGCGCTTTGAGGCAACATTTTATAAATCTGTTACATACAGATCGTTACCTTCGTTCATGTACATTTCTAAATTTATCAACAGAGAAGGGCATAACTTTCTTGATCAAGGACTGGCCGGTCCACCTAACCAGTACATATCCAGCTATAATACAAATGATTACCCTGTCATGCGTTATGCAGAAGTGGTACTTAATTGGGTTGAGGCAAAAGCTGAGTTGGGCAATTGCACACAAGCAGACATTGATAAATCTATTAACGCAATTCGTAACAGACCCATTGCTGCTGAAGCTACCGCAAAAGGTGTACAAAAAACTGCCGCTCTCAGTATTGCAAATCTTCCTAATAGTCCCAACAGGGGAGACGTTTCTCAACTTCTTTGGGAAATCCGCAGGGAGCGTCGTATGGAGTTTGCCTTTGAATATAGTCGTCTGCAAGATCTCAGGCGTTGGAAAAAGTTGGAATACATGGATGGGGCTCTTAATCCCGATATATTAACCTCCGGAACGTGGGTGAAATTTTCCGAATTTTCGATAGACAAGCAATTCCCTGCCACTTGGGCTACAACACTCGGTAACATAACCGGAGTAAGGGACTTGGACGGAAACGAAACCCTGTTTACAGGCACAAACACCAATATCGAAGGCTTTTTCTATCGTCTTGCAGTAGTTAATCGACGACCCTTCTTAGATCAGTTTAATATGAATCCCTATTTAGCTCCTGTGGGAAGAAACCAACGATTAGCGTATGAAACCAGAGGCTATTTCTTAGCCCAAACCAAAGGATGGCCCGATGAATTTTAATATACAAATTTATTAATAGTATTATTATGAAGAACAAAAATAAATATTTAGGACTGCTCATTGCACCTTTTTTCTGCTTGGCTTTGCTTTCATGTAACAAAAATAATTACGACCCCAATCCTTCAGAAGCTGACTTAGCCTGGGTTAAAAATGTTAAGTTGGTTATAGGCGGCGCCGAAATAGCAGGAAAAATCAACGAAAATAAAAAGGAGATTCTCTTTCCAAAGATGCCTGCCAATACCGACCTCTCAAACGTCAGCTTTAAAGGCGATTTTCCTCCGGGTGCATCATTTGAAAAGAATAGTTACAATTTTACCCCCGAGGAAGGAGACGCATCCACCAAAATGAGTGTAAAAGTTGTTAACAACAAACGTTTTAGGGAGTATTACGTCACTTTAAACTTGAGCGTTCCTCCTTCAGGGATTAATTATTCGAAAGGAACGTTGTACAACTTCTCTGCCGGTAACGGTGGAACAAGATATCCCGATTTTAATGATGTAACACAAGGGCGCGTGGCAGATATTGACCAGAATTATGTCCTTATTGTAAATCGTGTAGGCGCAGTTGTCCCCCATTTGCTTCGTCTGGAAGATTTAAAAAAGGGCATTATTTCTAATCCTATTCCCTTAAATCTAACCGGCGTAACCGGGGGTACATATACTGTAAATGCAGGACGTCTGATTAATGGTCATGTTTATATTTGTAACTTGACTACCGGTTTTGCCACTTCTTCTTTTAAAGTGTATCACTGGGATGCCGCTAATCCGGACACTCCTCCTACAACTGTAGCAAATTATTTAGAAGTAGATTGCGCAGGGGTTGCCGCCGGAGTGCGGTATGGGGACTATTTTTCGATGGATGTTGATGATAAAGGAAACGGTTATATTTTTTCTCGAGCAGGTTCCAGCCATGCTTCAACATTGCGGATAAAAGTCGAGAATTTTACCCAATCATCAGAACCTACCATTCTTTCAATAACTGAAAGTGCCGGAACTCCGTCAAATGGTGCCTGGGGTACTTGTAATATGGTGGACGGAAATCCCGGCGAGTTTATTTTCACCTCATCAAACAACGTTGTACGACTGATAAATGTCGATGGTGGTACTATGTACAATATGACCACGTTTGCTGTGAATGATGGAGGAAGTGCACGTACCGTCAACTTTAACAACGCCCGCTATTTGATTACCCTCAACTCGATGATAGGATCTGGTGTGATTTCGCTATATGATATCACCAAAGGTTCCTCAACAACTGAAGCGCTTACGTTATTTGACGGTGGAGATGCACTATCCAAAGCTCCTCTATATCAGTTCTCACTTGGTGGAACCATTCCATCGGGAAACGTTTCTTGTGGGGTTACTTTTGCAAAAGATAACGACAAGTTGTATGTTCTGGGTTCTGGTGCAGTAGCCGGTTTTGCTTTTATAGAGTTCCCTATTGCAACTGAAACAGACCCATTTGACGATTTTGTTGAGGACTAACTCTTGAAAAGGTATATTTCATACCTGTTTTCATTATTCCTTGCAACTTTACTATTGCAAGGATGCGGTAAGGATAACGGCGGCGGAGAGACTCCGCCGCCCGATCCTCCGCCGCAACCGCCTGTTCAAGATGGAGTATATGCAAAGAAGGAGTTGCGCGGCGCTTGGATTGCGTCTGTGTTTGGAATCGACTGGCCGGTGGGGAAGTACGATGAAGTGAGTCAGAAGAAGCTCTATACAGATTATTTAGACGGTTTTGTTGCCGCAAATTTGAACGCAGTGTTTATGCAGATTCGCCCTACGGCAGATGCTTTTTACGAGTCTGAGTATGAGCCTTGGAGCCGATGGATTACGGGAGTTGCAGGTAAGGATCCGGGGTATGACGTGTTAAAGTTCATGATAGACGAGGCTCATGACCGTGGTCTTGAGTTTCATGCATGGATCAACCCGTTTCGTATAACGACCGATCTATCTCAACCTTTGGACCCAAGAATTCCGGTCGAATGGAAAAAGGACTACCCCGGCATGAGGGTTTACAACCCTGCCATTCCGGAGGTACATCAGCGTATTGCCGATATTGTAAATGAACTTATTACCAAGTTCGATATAGACGGCATTCATTTGGACGACTACTTCTATCCCGATATTGGCAACGTCAATAACTTAAACGATGCCGATGACTTTGCAAAGTATGGGGCAGGGTATGCCAATATTACTGCATTTAGAAGAGCAAATGTGGATAAGGTGGTTCAGAAGATTCGTGAAACGGCACTTAAAGCCAATCCACGTGTTGTGTTTTCTGTCAGTCCCACAGCCAACATCAGTTACAATCTAAATTCTCTCTTTGCAGATGTAGAAAAATGGTGCAGAGAGGGTTGGATTGATTTTGTTGTTCCACAGGTGTATCAGGCCTTAGGGAGTGGAAATTCGAATTTTGAAGCTTTGCTGAGCAATTGGGTGGGGGCTTTTAATACAAAAGTGGGTTGTGTGGTGGGATTAGCCCTATACAGGGTTGAAAATCCTGTCGAAACGACACGTTTTACGGTGGCCGACTTTGATCGGATGTTTCAGTTGACCTCTTCAAATCAAAAGATTCACGGAAGCATCATGTACAACACCTCCTCATTTGCCGCCAATAGGGGAGGGGTGATTGATATGCTTAAAGCCAAGTACTTCAAAAATCCGGCGGTACGCCCTGCATTTGGTCGAAAAACAGAGGCAGATCCTGTTGTCCCGGCCAACGTGACCATCTCCGGCTCCGTTTTAAGCTGGACGACAAGCGCAGGTCTCTCTTCGGTAGTATATTTCATTCCTGCCGGAGCAACCGCTTCGCAAGTGGTCGCCATTACCAAGTCGAACTCATTTACCGTGACCGCAAAAGGGACCTACTTTGTTACCACCTTTAACAGAGATAACACAGAGAGCGAAAAGTCTAAGGAAGTAAATTATAACTAAGAGATTATTAGACGTTTTACTTCTTGAGCTAATGCTTGTACTTCCTCAAGTGTAGGGGCTTCGGCATAGATGCGCAAGATGGGTTCTGTGTTGGAAGCGCGGACAATGATCCAACTCTTATCTGATTCAAAGTCAACCTTTATCCCGTCAGCTTCGCTGATGGTTTGGCTTTTAAAATGTTCTTTGATGCGGGCAAAAACAGCGGGTTGATCAAAATCGGTTGATAATTCCACCCTTTCCTTTGCCATAAAATAGAGTGGATAGTGCTTTTTAAGTTGTGAACAACTGATCTTTTTCTTTGCTAAGTGTGTCAAAAATAGAGCAATGCCAATTAGCGCGTCTCTTCCGTAATGCAAATCCGGAATAATGACTCCGCCGTTGCCTTCGCCTCCGACCACGGCGTTACGTTGCTTCATCTCTTTGACAACATGTGCCTCTCCAACTGCCGAAGCGTATCGGGTAACGCCGTACTGATGCGCTAGATCAGATAGCGCCCGAGACGAGGCAAGGTTGGAGACCACGTCTCCTTTTCGAATACCCAACACATAATCGGCTATTGCCACCAAGGTAAACTCTTCGCCAAAGAAACTTCCGTCCTCGCACACAATGGATAACCTGTCCACGTCGGGATCCACGGCAAAACCCAAGTCGGCTTTCTCTAAAACCACCCGTTTGGACAACTCCGTCAAGTGTTGGGGCAAAGGTTCCGGATTGTGGGCAAAATCTCCTGTGGGTTCGCAAAATAGCGGAATGCAGGTAACACCAAGATTTTCCAACAGTTTGGGGATAATAATTCCCCCCACGGAGTTGACTCCATCCACAACCGCTTTATATCCACAACGGTATATTGCCTCCACATCCACAAGAGGGTGTCCGATAACTGCATCAATATGTTGTTGGGTATAATCTTTCTTGATATATTGACCTAACTGATCAACAGGAACATAACAGAAATCTTCTCGCTCAGCAATCGACAATAGGGTAGCGGCGTCTTTGGTTTGTAAAAACTCTCCGGAGCTATTTAGTAACTTCAAGGCGTTCCATTCGCGGGGGTTGTGGGAGGCAGAAAGGACAATACCTCCGTCTGCCCCTTCCCAACATACCGCCATCTCCACAGTAGGGGTGGTTGCGAGTCCGGCATCGATCACATCAACGCCGTTACTTTGCAACGTTGCGTTAACCAATTTGCTGACCATAATTCCCGACAAACGGGCATCACGACCAACAACCACCTTACAGCGAGACTTTTGCGCGCTTGAGATTACCCAATGCGCGTAGGCGGCTGTAAACTTGAGAAGGTCGGGAGGCGTGAGGGCATCGCCAACCACGCCTCCGATCGTACCTCTGATTCCCGATATCGATTTGATTAACGGCATAAATGCCAAGGACCTAAAGAAGACCTAACACAAGGAAGGTGGAGGCAAACGCCAAAATAGCGTATAGTTCGGGGAATGCAGCCAAAATCATTGTTTTTCCCATTACAGGGTTTCCATTACCCATCTCCACAACACCGTTGGCGCACAAAGAGGCTTGCTGAATTGCAGAGAACAAACCTACAAATCCCAATGCAAGTCCGGCGGCGCAAACGGCTAAGCCCTGTCCAAGGCTAAGGACGTCCATACTTCCGAGTGGGGTTAGTAACAGAAAAAAGCCTGCAAAACCATAAAGACCCTGGGTAGAGGGAAGGGCGCAAAGGATCATGCAGGAGCCAAAGATATCGGGATTTTTTCTCAATGCACCTAAGGTTGCATTTCCAGCCATGGTTACTCCTATGGCGCTTCCGGTACCGGAAAGGGCAAGCATGGCGGCCATGCCTACGTAAGCTAAAATAAAAGGTAAAGTCATAATATTGTTTTTTGATTATTTACTGTTTTAAGGGCATAAATTCACGGCCTCCGCCGCTAAAGCCCACGTTTTTATAAAATTCAACAAAAGTAAGACGCAGGGGGTGTACAAATGAGCCGATACAAGAGAGCATCAACACGGCGCCATGTCCAACCAACAGCATCAAGAGGGCAAAGAACCAGCCAAGGTAGGGAATGCCGGACATACCTGAAGCTACGCTGTTTACAATCAAGCCAAGAATTCCTCCGGAGAGACCTAAGCCAAAAAGACGGATGTACGAAAGGGTATCCCCAAAAAATCCGGTAATATCCCAAAGAGAGGCAAGTCCGCTGCCAAGGCGTTTGAAAATATTCCCTTTGGTGGCGGTAAAGAACAGAATCAGCACTAAGGAAAACCCCAACCAAATCAGGTTGGCAAGTTTGGGAATGCCTAGACCATCCACTTGAGTGGCAGCGTAAGCGCGTACACACCAAGCAATTAAAAATGTCCATCCGATATTGGAGAGGCCATGAAGCCATCCAAACCTAAGCATGGCGTCAACAGCAGAGAGGAGTCGGGCAAAGAGGATGTGGAAAATACCAAACAGAATGGCCAACCAAAACATGTGGATGCTGGAGAAAAACGAATTCCTGACTGACTCCGGAAGAAAGGTTACGTCGCTTAACGACATGCCAAAGAATCCTCCCGATATGGCGGCCATCAACACAGCTCCAAGCCCAAGAAATTGTACCAATGAAGCATACCCGCGTATGGCCGGCATAAATTTTTTAGCTAGGGTGCCGGCAATAATCAGGATCAATCCATAACCCATATCTCCCAAACATAACCCAAAAAAGAGCATATAAAACGGTGCAAAATAGGGAGTAAGGTCTAATTCGCCATATTTGGGCAACATATAGAGTTCTCCAATAGGTTCGTAGAGGCGGGCAAACCAATTATTTCTGAGTTTGACAGGAGGAGCGTCTTCTTCAACGGCTGGTTCCTCAATATACAGAACATCTTCCTTGTTTAGAAATGTACATATCTGCACACTATCTGTCCTGGGGGCAAAACCGGTGAGAATATCAATATGCTCCTCAGCCTCTTTTTGGACACTTTTCCCCGCCATATAGCGATCAAATTCGCTCCTAAGAGATGCTATTTGCCCTGTTAGCAGGTGGTTATATTGTAAACATGTTTTGAATTCCTGTTCGATCTCGTTGATCTCATTATCTAATGTATCTACTTCAGCTTGAATGGCATACACATCATCTTCCGGAAATTTTATCTCAGATAGAGGAAATTCATAAGGCGTTCCCTGTTCATGAAGCACCACAAAGTAAACGGTATCTTTGCTCCGATTGATCTCAAATAGGGGATAGTTCTCTCTCCATTGATCCTGAAAACGTTTTTTGGGAACAGCATAGGCATGGAGCGTATAGTGCAGTTCCTGAATCCTTTCTCTATCGGTATGGTTAAAGATGCCCCAGGGCGCTGCAAGCTCCATCTCTTTGCGGAGGGCAGTTTTCCTAGTGATAATTTGCTCTTTACGAGATATGGCCTCTTCGATTTGTATCAGTATTTTTTGAGGATTATCCCGATTCTCTTGTACATCGTTCTGTGGACATAACACTTTGGGGTCGGATTTTACTCCGGAGAGGAATTTGATGGCTGCTTTATATCGTAGCAACAAGTCGTGTATCTCTTTGGAGCGCTCGTCTATAGCCTTTTGTCCGCGGACAATATCGACCAATCCTAACTCCTGAATCTTTTTCAAAAAGAGTTCGGATGACCCGTGGTGCATCACAAAATGGTATTTATTCATCGGAACAATCATACAATAGCCTCCTTCTCAATAAGATTTCTATTTTTGACGATCTTTTGGGCGGCTTTGGAGAGGTTCTCCTCATCTTCCATAAAGCGTTTGATCTTGCGGATGGCCTCCTGATAGCCCGGAATCTGCACCTTTTCGTAGAGATTTACCTTTTGTGTGGTCTTTTTACGTGAGAAATCAAGCAGACGCATTTTTTCTCTATACACCTCGCTCTCAATGCCCATTTGCGCTAAGCCTTTAAGAATGTCAATCCCGTCAGCGTACCAAAATGGAGTGCTAAAGAAGGAGTAGGGACGAATGTGGTAGCGCACCTCTTTGAGGGAGGGGGTCTTAACACCGGCCACTTTCACCGTCTCAAGAACCACGTCAGATACAGCAATAAGCGTAGGGTCAAACTCGTTCCAGAGTCCGGAAAGATAGTCATAAGAGGCAAGCGCACGTTGCAACTGCTCGTTGATCTCTATGGAGCGCTCTTTGGCGCGTTTGACCTCCATCCTAAGCGCTGACTCCTTGTTTTTTAAGGTGGGTAGCGCCTTGGTACGAACCTTGAGCTGTTTGTTAAGGTCGTTAAGTGACGTTTTATTGAATTGATATTTAATGGCCATGGCAACGGGCTATACGTCTTTCCAATACTTTTGAACAAATTCCTGTTTGATGGCCACCTCTGTTTGGGTAAAAAATTTCCTAAAGAGTTCCCAAGTGCGGTCAAGCATCTCTGTGGTGTTGATATTGACGTCAATAGCTAGTAATCGCTGGGCATAATCTTTGGCGTAGGATAGGCAGCGGTTGTCGTAATCGCTTAAATCAAAACCGTTTTCCAATTTGGTCTTGGCGTTGGCGGCATCTGCGTAGAGGCGCACGGCGGCGTTCATCACCTGATTGTGGTCGTCTCGCGTTTGTTTTCCAATCACCAACTGTTTGAGACGCGACAGGGAGCGGAATGGGTCAACAATTACCTTTCCGGTGTCGGAGTCGGTGCGTAAAAACAGCTGACCTTCTGTAATGTAGCCGGTGTTGTCGGGAATGGCGTGGGTAATGTCGCCTCCGCTCAAGGTGGTGACGGCAATAATGGTGATGGAGCCGCCGGAGGGAAGCTGTACCGCTTTTTCGTAAATCTTTGCCAAGTCGCTGTAAAGAGAGCCGGGCATGGAGTCCTTAGAAGGGATCTGGTCCATCCGATTGCTCACAATGCTCAGTGCGTCAGCGTAAAGCGTCATGTCGGTAAGCAGCACCAACACCTTTTCGTTTTTATCCACTGCAAAGTACTCGGCAGCGGTGAGGGCCATATCCGGGATAAGCAGGCGTTCCACCGGTGGCTGCTCTGTGGTATTTACAAAGCTGATGATTTTATTGAGGGCACCTGCGTTTTCAAACATCTGCTTGAAATAGAGGAAGTCGTCGTTGCTGAGGCCCATACCGCCCAAGATGATCTTATCGACATCTGCCCTTAGCGCCACCATTGCCATCACTTGATTGTATGGCTGGTCGGGATCGGCAAAGAAGGGGATTTTTTGTCCCGATACCAAGGTGTTGTTGAGGTCAATACCGGCAATACCGGTGGGGATCAGCTGAGAAGGCTGCTTCCGTTTGTAAGGGTTTACCGATGGGCCGCCAATCTGGCGACGCTCGCCCTGTATCGCGGGTCCTTTGTCAATCGGGTTTCCGTAGGCGTTAAAAAAACGTCCTGACAATTCGTCGCTTACGTTTAGGGCCGGCGGCTCTCCGTGAAAAACGACCTCTGCGTTGGTGGGAATACCTTCGGTACCGGCAAATACCTGAAGGGTAACTAAATCTCCGTGAATCTTTACTACCTGTGCCAATCTGTTGGCAACGGTGGCCAATTCGTCATTAGCCACGCCGGGCGCGCGAAGGCTCACGGTAGCTTTGGTAATACCTTCCAATTGGGTATAAATGCGTTGAAATGCTTTGGTTGTCATACTCTAAGCTTGGGTGATAAGGAGGTCAATCTCCGATTCGTATTTTTTAAAACTACTGTCTTTAAAGGGAGAATAGTTCATTTGACGGCAAAGGTTGATGAGACGTTTGTAAAAATCGGCACAATCTTCAAATCGTTCAAAATGAAAATCTTTACGACAAATGTGTAAGATTTTTTCTAACATATACTCCTGACGCTCCATGGAGGTCGAAGCATCGATCTTGTCAAAAGCATCCTGCTGAAGGATGACAAAGTCGATCAATTCTGATTTCCAGAATCTTAGGTGGTAATCGATGGGAACTCCGTCGTCTCCCAAAATGTTAATCTGTTCGTATGCTTCTTTGCCCCTGAGCACTACATTTTTTCCTTCCCATACCATCTCCACCCAGTTGGCGTGTACCTTTTGTGTAAAGTACTCTGCCATCTCCGGGTAGTCCAAGTACTTGGAATAACTGTCGATGGGATCGACGGCGGGATAGCGTTTGCTGTCGGCGCGGTGTTGTGCCAATGCGTAAAAACATCGGGCGGCCTTTTTGGTCGATTCAGTTACCGGCTCTTTGAGGTTTCCTCCGGCAGGGGATACCGTACCAATAAAGGTGACGGAGCCGGTGGTGCCGTTGTTGAGGACAACGATGCCTGCGCGGGAGTAGAAATTGGAGATAATGGCGGGAAGGTCCACCGGAAAAGCGTCTGCGCCGGGGAGCTCTTCCATTCGGTTGCTCATCTCGCGCAAAGCTTGCGCCCATCTGGATGTAGAGTCGGCTAACAGCAATACCCTTAATCCCATTGCCCTATAATACTCTGCAATGGTCATGGCGGTATAAACAGACGCTTCGCGGGCCGATACGGGCATATTGGATGTGTTGCAGATAATGGTGGTGCGCTCCATCAGTTTGCGACCGGTACGTGGGTCGTCCAACTTGGGAAACTCGGAAAAGATCTCCACCACCTCGTTGGCACGCTCACCACAAGCGGCAACAATAATAATGTCGGCTTCTGCTTGTTTGGCTAAAGCGTGTTGTAATACCGTTTTACCGCATCCAAAGGGGCCGGGGATAAAACCTGTACCGCCCTCGGCAATTGGATTAAAGGTATCGATTACGCGCACGCCTGTCTCCATAATGTTAAAAGGACGTGGTTTCTCTTTGTAAGCAGTAACGGCTAATTTGGTTGGCCACTTTTGCATCATGTTTACAGAGTGCTTTTCTCCGGATTGATCCTTGAGCACGGCAATGGTGTCCGTTACGGTGTAAGATCCTTCGGGAGAGATGCTCTCAATAGTATAGGATCCCAAAAAGTTAAATGGAACCATTATCTTATGGGGCAACCATCCCTCTTTTACCTCTCCAAGCCAATCAGCAGCCACTACACTGTCGCCTTTTTGGACAAGAGGGGTAAAATCCCACACTTTTTCAAGATCAAGAGGAAGTGTTCGTTCTCCCCGTTTGAGGAAGAATCCCTCCATGGTGGCCAAATTGTTTTGTAGTCCGTCGTAATTGCTTGACAGGATGCCGGGTCCAAGTGTCACTTCTAACAGATGTTGTTGAAATTCTGCTTTGGCGCCAACCCTAAGTCCGCGGGTACTTTCAAATACCTGCACAAAGGCGCTGTTTCCATTCACCTTGATGACTTCGGCCATAAGGCGGGCATCGTCGAGTTCAATAAAGCAGATCTCGTTCTGGGCCACCGGTCCATCGACCTCAATTGTCACCAAATTGGCGATAATCGCTTTAACTATTCCTGTGGTTTTCATTATATTTTACAGTCTTTATTTCTTGTACCAAATCTTTAAAGAGCGCCTGTCCCGTGGCCTTATCTAAGCGCATCCATCGCTCTATGATAGATACTTTTAGCCAAAAGCAGAGTACTTTATCAATATCAAAATAGTGATAGGTGCATATTTCGTTTGCATATTCCCATCGGATGCGGTCAAATTTTTGTTCCCGCTCCAAAATGTTTTCCGTTTCCAAAACAGCAAAGAGGCGAGTAGATAAGTCGGATTGGTTTTTAATCCCTTGGAGGGCATTTGGGGGTTCTAGCCCTGTCTTGTGGCGCGATATATCGGCTAGT
>JAITFU010000033.1 GCA_031281125.1 Prevotellaceae bacterium
AAACTATGCCTACAAGGGCAAAAACACCCATCGCAATGTAGAGAACAGGAAACACATCGGTGATCCTCGCTTTGGCGGCCTCTCCAATAAGGATTCCTACGAGTGCAGGAGTAAGCGTAGCCATCACAGAGTTAAACGATCCGCCTACCTGAATCAGCTGGTTGCCCTTGTTGCCTCCGCCTCCCAAGGTGTTGAGCATGGGATTGACCACGGTATTGAGCAGCGTCATGGAGAAACCGGCGACAAATGCGCCAAGAAGATACACCATAAATGCAGAAGTATCACTTGCGTGACCAGAAAGGAATTGGATAAAGACGCCCACTATGCCAATCACAATGGCAAGCAGAGCCGTTTTTTTATACCCAACCCTTTGCAAAAGTAAACCGCCGGGGATCCCCATTACGGCGTAGGCAATAAAATTGGCCATGTTTCCTAAAAAACCCATGGCGTTGGTAACACCAAACTGCCCTTTGAGTACCACGCCCATGGGCGCAGCCAAATTGGTGACAAAAGCAATCATCCCAAACAGGATGATCATCATCACTATGGGCAAAGTGTAATTTTGTTTTGTTTTATTCATAAAAAAAGTTTTAATTGTCCTGTATCGGGTGCAAATATACAAAACTTTGGATACAACTAAGTAGAGGACGCTATTTTCTTAAAATTTCTTTCTCGAATTTGCCCCACTCCTCAATCACCTCCAAAGCTTTTTGATAGGCAGGGTCGTTCCATTCATTAAAAATCTGTATATAAGCGCTTGAATCAAACAGAGTTCTTGCAATGAGTGCTTTAAGCTGAACCCTAATCAAAGGCAAAGATATTTGAAGTGCCGATTCATCGCTATGCAAACCTTTTTCTAATGCGTATTCCACCATCTCTCCAATCACTTCGTTGGGCAACACATAATCGTTCTTAAAATCACCAAACTGCTTATATTGAGAAGATAAAGATGTACGTACCTCATCTATATACCGATTCATAAATTCGGTGACAATTCCCATACGAACCATTTTTGACCAATAGGAAGAGTAATAGGTAGTATCCAATGGGACAAAGATATCGGGCATAATTCCACCTCCCCCATACACCTTTCTTTTGTTGACAAGCGTTTGAAATGAAAGTGAGTCAATAAGGCGAATGCTGTCTTGAGAAAAGGTCTCTCCTCTCACATAACGATCTATTACCGTGCGGTAATACCCTTCTTGATCTCCCTGCTTATAAGGCATCTGAATCACCCGTCCGGTAGGTGTGTGGTAACGCGCCACGGTGAGTCGAATTTGGGCGCCATCGCTTAGCGGAAATGCCTGCTGTACCAGCCCCTTTCCAAAAGAGCGCCTCCCGATAATGATAGCTCGATCCCAATCTTGCAGGGCACCTGCCAAAATCTCGCTTGCCGAAGCACTACCTTCGTCAATCAGCACCACCACAGGCGTTTGGATAAAAAATCCATATCCCGAAGCAGACTCTTCGTAGCGAGGCATATTTGCTCCCTCTGTATAAACCAACAACTTCCCTTTTTCCAAAAACTGTTCTGCAACCAACAGTGCGGTGTTCATGTACCCGCCGGGGTTCCCCCTAAGGTCAAGAATCACCCCTTTGGGTTTACGGGTAAATGTCTCTGAAATGGCATCAATAAACTCGGTCATTGTGGTAAGGGAGAAGCGAGTAATACGCAGGTATGCCACATCGGGTTTGGCTTGGTAAACGGCATCTATGCTGTTGATGGGGATCTTATCGCGAGTCACCTCAAAGTGCAAAGGCTCAAGAACTCCTTTTCGAACCACCAAAAGAGAGACCTTGGTTCCTTTTGGACCCCTCAGAAGAGAAAAGACACGTTCATTGGTCAATCCAACACCGGCTATCAACGAATCGTTTACAGCCACAATCCGATCTGCGGCACAAATACCCACCGACTCCGATGGGCCGCCGGCTACAGGAGCCACCACCACCAAAGTATCCCTCATTACATTAAACTCAATCCCAATACCTTCGAAGTTTCCGTCTAATGGTTCACTTACAGACTTCACCTCTTTGGCCGAAATATAGGAAGAGTGTGGGTCAAGCTCCAAAATGGTACGCTTGACCACATCCTCAACCAATTTAGATACGTTAACTGTATCTAAGTAATAATCATTAATATACGAAAGCGTCTGTCCCAATTTATACATCTGTGTCCACACTTCTTGTGCCGACAACTGAAATGACAGCCACAAAAAAGGGAGAACCAAGAGCTTACTCGGGCGTATTGCCTTCCATCTCATTTTTTAAAGCAACTAATTCGCTAATATCGCCCAAGGTAGTTTTCTCCAAATTTGCTTTCAGCTTTTTAACCGCTTTTTGGGTGGTCTCGGCCTCAGTCTCTTTGATCTCTTTGGGTTCGGTCTCCTTTTTATCTTCTTCATAGGTGCGGATATGAGAAAGATAGATGCGCTTCCCTGTTTTATTGAATTCTAAGACTTTAAACTCTAATTTATCGTCAACCTTAGGTGTGGACCCATCTTTTTTGACCATGTTCTTTTGGGTAACAAAACCCTCTACGCCATAGGGTAAAGAGACGGTAGCGCCTTTGTCCACAAGAGAGATGATTGTTCCTTCAAATACCGAACCGGTAGTAAATACCGTTTCAAACACATCCCATGGGTTTTCTTCAAGCTGCTTGTGGCCCAAGCTCAAACGGCGATTATCCTGATCCACTTCTAACACCACCACATCGAGTGTCTCTCCAATCGATGTAAACTCAGCGGGGTGTTTCACCTTTTTTGTCCAGGAGAGGTCGCTGATATGGACCAATCCGTCCACGCCCTCTTCCAATTCCACAAATACGCCAAAGTTGGTAAAGTTGCGCACAGTGGCGGTATGTTGGGAACCCACCGGATATTTTGCTGCGATTGTAGCCCATGGATCGGGTTTTAATTGCTTAATACCCAATGATATTTTTCGTTCATCTTTGTCAAGTGTCAAGATGACGGCTTCTACTTCGTCCCCCACTTTAAGGAAATCCTGGGCGCTGCGCAAGTGGAGCGACCATGACATCTCAGAAACGTGAATCAACCCCTCTACACCGGGTTGAATCTCTACAAAGGCGCCATAATCTGCAATCACCACAACGCGTCCCTTGATGGTATCGCCCACCTTTAACTGATCGTCCAAAGCATCCCATGGATGAGAAGTCAACTGTTTAAGACCAAGTGCAATACGCTTTTTCGCATCGTCAAAGTCCAAGATAACTACATTGATCTTCTGGTCAAACTGAACAATCTCTTCGGGATGGTTAATGCGTCCCCACGAGAGGTCGGTAATGTGGATCAAACCGTCTAAGCCGCCTAAGTCAATAAAGACTCCATAAGTGGTTATGTTTTTGACGGTTCCTTCCAAAATCTGTCCTTTTTCGAGTTTGCCTATGATGTCGGCTTTTTGGGCTTCCAATTCGGCTTCGATAAGTGCCTTATGAGAGACTACCACATTGCGGAATTCGTGATTGATCTTTACAATCTTGAACTCCATGGTCTTATTTACAAATACATCGTAGTCGCGAATCGGTTTGACATCGATTTGGGACCCGGGCAAAAATGCCTCAATTCCAAATACATCTACAATCATACCTCCCTTGGTACGGCATTTAATATATCCCTTTACTATTTCATCGCTCTCAAATGCTTCGTTTACACGATCCCACGAGCGGAGGGAGCGTGCCATTTTGTGCGAAAGAAGCAGCTGCCCTTTACGGTCTTCTGCATTCTCTACATACACCTCTACTTTATCTCCGATCGCCAAATCGGGATTATATCTAAATTCGTTGATGCTGATCACACCTTCGCTCTTATAGCCAATGTTTACCAACACTTCGCGTTTGTTTAATGCAACTACCACGCCCTCTACCACCTCGTTTTCCAACACTTTGGAGAGGGTATTGTTGTACATCGATTCAATTGCCCCTTTATCCGCATCGTATGGGGCGTCTTTTTCAAAAGATTCCCAATTGAACTGGTCAACGGGAATAGATGCGTTGCTCTTTTTTTGTTTTTTTAAAGTATCGGCCAATGAGGCATCTTCCTCAATAAAAGCTTCGATACGTTCTTCTTTTGGTTCAAGACCATCAATGTGCTCGTCATCGAGCATCTCTTTGTTTTGCTTTGTCATAAATGTTTGTGTTTGAAAATAAGAGGTTTGACATTATTTATAATCCCTTTTTCGGGCGCGCAAAGTTACGAAAAGTTTTTTAATTATCAATACCTTATTATTGATTTTATTTTTTTATTATCTTTGTGCCAACATTGATGGATATGTTGCCCTGAGTTATTTATTTATTGAATTGATATACAGACTGAAAAATAATTACACATGAAAAAAATTGTTATCACACTCATTTCTTTTGCTTTTACAGCAAACTTATTTGCGCAGATAGAAGTCAAATCCACAGGAGTTGGGATTGGAACGTCCAATCCTCAGTATCCGTTGGATGTAAATGGCGATGCACGTATTGCAGGAAATATTTATCTAAAGTCGACAGGAATAGGTATTGGTATGTCCATTCCACAGTTTCCGCTTGATGTAAACGGAGATGCACGTGTTGCAGGGAATATTTATCTAAAGTCAACAGGTATAGGGATTAATACATCCAGTCCGCAGTTTCCGCTTGATGTAAATGGAGATGCCCGTATTGCAGGAAACATTTATCTAAAAACAACGGGAATAGGTGTTGGAACAGCTAATCCCCAGTATCCGTTGGATGTTACAGGAAATACTCGAATTGTCGGGGGTCTTGATGTAAGTGGAGATGCCCTTGTTGCTGGGAAAATTTATCTAAAATCCACAGGAGTAGGGATTAATCGTCCCACTCCTGCATATCCATTGGATGTAAACGGTGCTGCCCGTTTTAACGGGAATATTTATCTGGGTGTATCGCCATCTATAATAACTACCGGAGACAACCTTTCTATTAAATTTGGGAATAACTTGGCAGGATTTATTGGTAACGACAACGTGTCAATAGGTATCCGTGCACAAAGTAATCAGGAGGGGTGGTATAGTGTAGCTATTGGAAGAGATGCGCTATCTAAATCGACCGGGCACTATAACGTCGCCGTTGGTATTTTGACACTTTACCAAAATACGACCGGCCGTTACAATACTGCAATTGGTTCTCAGGCGCTTTGTGAAAACACGGCCGGAATTGGCAATGCCGCCACCGGTAGTAGTGCTCTTTTGTGGAATACGACCGGTATTTATAATACCGCCACAGGCTGTGGTGCGCTTGGTCAGAATACAACCGGTAATTACAATACCGCCGTTGGCACTAGTGCACTTAGTCAAAATATTACAGGAAGCTGCAATACCGCTCTTGGTGTCAGAGCAGGAGTAAACATCAACAATTTGACAAATACTACCTCTATTGGCTTTGAAGCAATTGCAACCTCAAGCAATCAGGTAAATATCGGAAACAGTAGTGTTTCCAGTATTGGCGGGTATGCTTCATGGAGCACCTTCTCGGACGGACGAACCAAGAAAAACATACAGGCCAATGTGCCCGGTCTTGCCTTTATCAATCTCCTGAAGCCTGTTACATACAATTTAGATTTGGGTGCAATAGATGTTTTACTTAAAACCGACCAAGTGCGGAACCTGCCCGATTCACTTTTCCAACCCCTGCCTCAAGAGATCATTGATATAAACAACAAGGCGCGTGAAACAAAAGAGAAACAGATCCAAACCGGTTTTGTAGCTCAAGAAGTAGAAGCAGTCGCAAAAAGTCTTGGTTTCGATTTCAGCGGTGTGGAGGTAAACGAAAGCGGGATTTACAGCTTGCGGTATGGAGAGTTTGTGGTTCCATTAGTAAAAGCCGTGCAGGAGTTAAGCGAACAAAACGAGCAATTACAAAAACAGGTTAATGAGTTGAGAGAGTTGGTTTATAAACTTCTTTCTCAATGAAAAAGTTGAATAAGACATTTTTATTAACTGCCTCTTTGTTAGTTGTATGCCGATCGGCTGTGTTTGGGCAGCAGGTAAGTTACACGCTTAGTCAACCGATAAACAGTTCGGCTAGTTTTAACGCTCGAGATTATTTTCGCCTACTTCCAGGTTTTTCTTTTGACCCGTCTCCGGGAGGTAAAACACTGCACTTAGGTATAGATGAGCACATCTTGGGGCACGCTACCTATCAGAGCAAACTGCAGATCCCCAATCCAAACAGGAGTCTGAATACGAGCTATGCAGTAGGCTCAATTGTTGGGGATGTTTCTGTGTCTCCTACCGGAGCTGCCGTTTACCAAATTGACATTGATGTCATACCAGGAACCGCCGGTGTCCAGCCTGCTATATCGGTGGTGTATAATAGCCAGTCTGGAAATGGAGTGGTGGGTTACGGCTGGAGCTTGAGCGCCACGTCGGCAATTACCCGAACAGGGAGCACCCTTTACCATGACAATGCGGTCCGAGCACCAAACTTAACAACTTCCGACAACCTTTTGCTCGATGGCCAACGATTGATGCTTGCATCGGGTAGTAACTTGTCTCTCTCTTCCACCTACCAAACAGAGATCGAATCTTATAACACAATTACCTATAAGTATTTGAATAGCCTTCTTAGTTTTGAGGTGAAAACCACCGATGGATGGACTCTTCAATACGGCTCCTCCTTCGATTCAAACATAATGGCGGCAGGTAGTTCTGAGGCACACTCTTGGTTGTTAAAAAAAGTCACCGATGCCAATGGCAATTATATGACTTACTCATATGAAAATAACACAACTACAGGCGAATACCGCATCAAACAGATTGACTATACCGGAAATACAGCCGCAGGACTGGTTCCTTATAACAAGATCGAATTCTTATATGAGATCCGCACAGATTCCACCACACATTATATTGAAAATAAACAGATTAAGCAAAGACTTCTTATCAAACGAATTAAGTGCAGCACGTATGGATCGGTAGTTAGAGAGTACAAGTTCAATTACTATTACGACGGTTTTTTCTCCAAGTTAACAGAAGTTGAGGCTTATGGGTTAGATGGGATCAGGTATAATTCTACCGTGGTTGACTGGGGTGACTACGGAAATTTTAACGCCAAAACCGGAAATGAATACCTCTCTCCCTTTTCTGAAAGCATAGGGCTCGATCACCTTATATATGAAGATTTTAACAATGATGGAAAAACAGACATTCTCTCTTACTCCCCTACTGAATCAATCTCGTTATTTTTAGCAAACACAGCAATAACCGGTGGCATTCATTTTGTAAAACAATGCACTATCCCTTTAGGTGTAAATTTCGTCGGGATGATTCCTGCTGAGCTAAATGGAGATGGTCTGATGGATGTCATACGTGTTAATAGTTCCGGAAGCAGTTATCATTATACTTATTACATCTATAACGGGGCATCTTTTGCTGCAATGCCTGCACCCGGCCTTTCATATACTTTTTCATCTTCATCTCCACCAAGTGATGTTTTTGTTGGAGACTTTAACGGAGATGGAAAAGATGAAGTACTAGTCAAATCAGGAACAAAGCTGTATGGAGAAAATGGTGCAGAAATAGCAAGCGGAGGAATTGGTAATTGGGGAACCTCATATGTATCATCTGGATGGCTCTCAGGATTAATAGCCGAAAGAGTAAAAGTATCCCGCAGGTTGATCGATTTTAATGGTAATGGCAAAGCCAACCTCTTGGTTATGGGTGCTACAGGATTTATTATTTACGAACTAAATGATTCAGGTACGGCATTTTATACACTCTATTCGGGTCCTGAGTTGTTATGTATAACTGCAGGCATGAATAAGATCCCTCTGTTTGGCGATTTTAATGGTGATGGAAAAACTGATATTTTGGTTTGCAAATATTCTACTCCAAATGAATACTATATCCTGTATTCAACCGGAACCGAATTTAAGAAGAAGATTCTGCCAAATCTTAATGTGTCGGGAAAGTGGTTTGCCGCGGATTTTAACCGCGATGGAAGAAGTGATATTATTTTCAGTCCGGCTATCGGGTCTGTTTGCATTGGCTTATTTGACGGTGAAACATTTCAGTTTGAGTCTCACAACATAACACTCCTGAGCGGTTATAATTTGGATAGTAATTGGGAAAAACTCAATTTCTCCGATTTTGACGGGGATGGGTATCCCGAACTCTGTTATGAATTGTTTAGTAGTTCTTTTTCCTTGAAATCGTTTACCAGCAAACAGAACCTTTTTGTGAGAACAATCGTAAATGGTCTTAATCATAAGAGTGCTTTTACCTATCATCCTATCACCGATAATAGTGTAAGCGGGAAGTCGTCCTTAGCCGTTTCATATCCTGTATCGCACTTTTGTCAGCCTCTTTATGTGGTAAGCTCATGGACACAGCAGCTTGGTAATTTATCAGAAACCTTATCCTATCACTACAAAGGTGGAAAAATTCACAGGCAAGGCAAAGGCTTTTTAGGTTTTGACGAGGTTACAGTCACCAACACGTTACAAAACCGTAAGGCACTTACTCAATACTCTTACAATCCAATCTTTTATCACGTCTACCCAACCAAGCAAACAGTAACTACAGTAGCGGGCGACTCCATTACGCGAACCAATTTTCAACCCGGTTTGTACACTACTGCAACAAAAGTAATATTCCCCTACATAGCTAAACAAACTACTGTAGACAAACTGACAGGAATGAGCAATACTGTGGATTATGTGTACAGTGCTGCCGACCACGGGAATCCCTCCGCAATTACCAAGACGCAGGGCAGCCTCACAATGCAAATGCTTTACACATGGGAAGCCAAAGGGGGTAGTGTTTATAAAAACAGAGTCACCCAACAGCAAACGACCCGTCAGGGTATCGGCCCCCCCTTTTCTCAAATCCAAACATTTACTTACGACGGTTTGGCCCGGCTTACTCAGCAAGTGGACTTTGCCGGAAACGCCAAAGCCATAACCACAGCGTACACCAATTACGACCATTTTGGTAATCTCAAAACGGTAACCACCACCGCTGCCAACTGTCCAACCATTACCACAAGCTCAATATTTGACGCAACCGGACGTTTTGTTACGAGCCAGACGGATGAGTTGGGCAAAACTTCATACGCACAATACGATCCCAAAACAGGAGTATTGTTGGAGCAGACAGATATTGCAGGTTTAAAGACCACCTATCTCTACGATGGCTTCCAACAGCTCAAACAGTCGGAATCTCCCTTTGACAAGCTCACATACTCAAATTCATGGAGTATTTCGGGGAACAATCTGTACACTACCACCGCCACTTCGTTAGTTACAGGCTCCCAAACCATCCTTTACAACGCAGCTGGACAAGAACTGAGAACGCAGTCGCCGGGCTTTTCCGGTACGGTAGTTGCAGAGAACACCTATAACGCCAAAGGGCAACTCTACCGCTCCTACCTGCCCGGATATGGGAACAGCAGCCCGCAATATATTGAATACGACTACGATACCTTCGGACGTTTATTGTCTGAGACTAATATTGGCCGCACAACCACCTACTCCTACAACGGTTTAACCACCACCGTAACAACTCCCAACGGCAAAACACGTGCTACCACCCTAAACCTGTCAGGACTTGTTGCCGGCACCACCGATGAAGCGGGCACTGCGGTAACCTACACCTACAACAGCCTTGGCAAGCCGGTAATCATCTCCGCCGCCGGAGACATTACCCAAATCACCTACGACGATCGCGGGTTTCAACAGTCATTAAAGGATGTAAATATAGCCAATCCAATACAGTATGTGTACAACGCATACGGTCAAATCGCATCGCAAACCAATGAACAGGGACAAACCACAACGTATCTGTATGATGTCGCCGGACGGCTCACCAATCAAACCGCACCAGAACGTACCCTCACTTATCAATATGTACCTTCGGGCTACGGTGTTGGGCAGATTCAGACCATACTTGAAAACAACAGTACTGTACGCTCCTACGCCTACACTCCCTTTGGACAAGTGGCCTCCATAGCCGAAAAGATAGACGGCATTGACTACACCACAGGCTATACCTATAATAGTTATGGTCAATTGACTGAGAAACAGTCACCATCAGGCATGAGGGTTGGGTACCAGTATAACAACGGTTTACTCACCACCATGCGTAATGCCGAAACTAATACCCTGCTTTGGCAAGCCAACGCCATCAATGCGCTGGGACAAGTTACCACCGGCACACTCGGCAACGGCTTGCAGCGAGTTATGGGGTACGACACCTATCATTTACCCAATCAAATAGCGCTCAAAGACGGCAGCACGATAATTGACCAAATCGATTACGGCTATAACCCTGTCACGATCAACCTCACATCACGTAACGACATATCAACCGGCAGGAATGAACTCTTTGGATATGATGCCTTAAATCGATTGGACTCTCTTCGCATCAACAGCGGCATCCTCAGCAGAATGACCTATTACCCCAACGGCAACATCAACACCAAGTTCAACGTGGGCACCTATCACTACGCCTATAGCAACCACGCCGTTACAGGTATCGTCGGTCCTGTGTCAGGTTACACTTTTCCTACCTTTACCCTTAGCAGAACCTCATACAACCGTCCATCTTCCCTTTTGCTTTCCGTGAGTCCTGCTAAAAAGATAGACTTTGTGTATAACCCAGACAACCAACGCTGTAAGACGCTCTATTACGAGAATAACG
>JAITFU010000104.1 GCA_031281125.1 Prevotellaceae bacterium
GTTTCCTCCATACCATATCGATCGTATGCCTCCGACAACACTTCCAATAACGCTTCACCTCCAATGTGGTGAATATCGGGAAATTGTTTAATTGCCAACGCGGGAAGACCCTCTTTTCCGGCATTGATTTTTTTCCTTAGTAGTGTAGCATTGTGCAAAATACCGGAATCGGCTGCCTGCCTCACCACAGTGGTCATCTCTACATAACAGAAGGGTCCAAAAGCAGACAACACCTTGGAATCCAATGCAGGACTTAGCGTTATGCCAATCGGTGGCAGTTGCGCTGCGTCTCCCAATAAAAAGAGGCGATTACCCACACCAGAACGAACATACTCCACCAAATCGTCCAACAAACGTCCTGATCCAAATGGCGATGACTCAGATGATTGGTTGGCGATAAGCGAGGCTTCATCCACAATAAAGAGGGTGTCTCTGTTCATGTTGGTATTGAGCACAAAGTGTGCCGACATTCCGCCTCTGTTTTTGTCGCGATAGATGGTCTTGTGGATGGTATAGGCAGGCTTTTGGGTATAACCCGACAACACCTTGGCCGCCCGTCCCGTGGGGGCCATCAGCACAACCTTTATCTTCATCTCTTCCAATAACTTAACGATGGCTCCCACCGCAGTTGTTTTACCGGTGCCTGCATATCCGTTCACTACAAAAAGCTCGTTATTGTTGTTTGAGGTAATATAGGCGGCAAAATTGGTAAAAAGTCGCTCCTGACACTCAGTCGGGGTGTGTTTTAGATAACACGACAGTTTTTGAAAAATAAAATCGCCCAATCCCACTTTACCTCCAACGATATACAAAAAAGATCAGTAAAAATCCATATATCTCAAGACGGCCCAACAACATCTCAATCGTCAGCACAATTTTGGAGGCGGTCGAGAAGTGGGCATAGTTGGACAAACTACCTACGGAACCAAAACCGGGACCCACATTTCCAATGTGTGCAATCGAAGAGGTGAGTCCATCCAAAAGATTGTGTCCAAAAAGGGAGAGGATAAACCCAACAATGAATAATATCAACAGATAAAGCACAATAAACAAGTTCACAGAAGCAACCGTTTCCGGCTCTAATGTTACCTTTCCTAACTTTACGGGAATATATGCATTTGGATGTAACTGCTTTTGCATCTGCGTTTTTAATGATGCCTTGAAGATGCATATTCGATCGACCTTAATTCCTCCGGATGTGGACCCCGAACAGCCGCACTGCAATGATAGGAATAATAACAAAATAATTGAAAATGATGGCCATAGCGAAGAATCGGCAGTGGCAAATCCGGTGGTGGTTCCTAATGAGATCGATTGAAACAATCCTTTTCTAAGCGCCGACCAAAAAGAGACTTCAATATTTTCAAAGAACAGATTTACCGCAATAAATACCCCGAATAGCAACAAAGAGACCACATAATAACGAACCACAGGAGAAGAGAAAAGATGGTTTGGTTTACCTGTTATGGTCATATATATAAGACCAAAGTGCATTCCTGCCACCATCATAAAAAACATTGCCACTACCTCAATAGCCACACTGTTATACGACAGAATACTTAAATCTTTTGTGCTGAATCCGCCTGTGGCAACGGTGGAGAAGGCATGATTAACCGCATCAAAGAGGTTCATGCCGGCGACAAAAAAAGCGATGGTGGCCGCAAGGGTAATGCCAAAATAGATGGTTGTAATTATTCGCAAAATATGCTGAGTTCTAAACTGATAGTTCTCTTTGCTCAACGACGAAATCTCCATTTTTGAGAGGCGCATTCGGGCAGCCCCCACTTCCGGCAACACCATCAATATCAAAAGAACTACCCCCATCCCTCCAATCCAGTGGGTGGCAGAGCGCCAAAAGAGCAAACCGTGTGGTAACATCTCTATGTTGGAGAGGATGGTTCCGCCGGTGGTAGAAAATCCGGAAACGCTTTCATACCAAGCATTTATTAAAGTAAATTCGCCTCCCCAAAAGAGATATGGCAACATCCCAAAGAGGCAGGAGAGTATCCACGCAAAGAAAAAGATCACATATCCCTCTCGTGTAGAGACTTGGCTTGGTCTTAAAAAAAACAGGACGGGATACAAACCGGCCACACAAGTGATTAACGCACTAATAATCAGTGGATAAAAGGCGCTATCAAACCCATAAACAACCGACACTCCGGCCGATAATGCCATCATCAGCGCATTGAGCATAAGGATAGCGCCAAGGTAACGAGATACAACGCGATAGCTCATTACTGTATTACTTTCCCATACTTACGTAAAATTTCCATCGTTTGATCTACCGGCAGGGCCTCGACCCGATATTGATTATTACCGGTCATGGTTTGGGCGGCAAAGAGCGAGTTGATGATCGCCTCTTCTGTGGCTTCAATGGCGGCCAAAAAGAGGGGCGACACTTCATCGTTGCGCAAGACGTTCATAAAGTCGAATTTTTCATCGGAATTGTGTGCAACACGTACCGATTTGTCGGTAGAAAAAGCGATAACGTAATCGCCGCTGCCATTGGAGGCTATACCACCCGTTTTGGCCAAGCCCATAAAGGCCCTCTTGGCCAATCGATATAGATTTCTGGCATCTAACGGGGCATCTGTAGCCACCACAATCATGCAGGAGCCATCTGCGCTTTCAATTTGATTTTTAAACGAATAGCGTCCAAGCTCCACACCAACCGGCGCACCGTTGATCTCCAGAACACCCCCAAAATTTGTTTGCACAATTACCCCTACCGTATATCCGCCCAAAGAGGTGGGCAACACACGGGATGCCGTTCCTATCCCCCCCTTGAAACCAAAAGCAACGGTACCTGTTCCTGCCCCCACGTTCCCCTCTTTTACCCTACCACCTGCTGCGCTTCGAATTGCCTGTAACACATCCTCTTTGGTCACCTTGCGCGCCCTAATGTCGTTAAGTCCCCCATCGTTGGTCTCTCCCACTACCCCATTTACACTCATTACCCTGTTGTTATCGGCAAAGGAGAAGGTGTAGTCGATACAACCCTCTATTCCTGCTGCTACATTCAGGGTATTGGTCAAGATGATGGGGCTTTCGATGTTTCCAAGCTCCTGAATTTGAGTGGTTCCGGCAAGTTTTCCAAAACCGTTGCCCACAAAAACGGCAGCGGGCACTTTGGACTGAAAAATGTTTCCGGCGTGTGGCAAGACCGCCGTTACCCCTGTACGAATACCATCTCCCTCAATAATAGTGCAATGGCCAACCATTACTCCGGCCACATCTGTGATCGCATTACAAATTCCGGGTTTTAAAATGCCTATCTCTACGCCCCAATCGCGCAGACGCTTCTTCTCTTGTGTTAGGCCGGCACCGCACAGGCAGAGCAATAAAAAGGACAAAAGTACTCTATTCTTCATTTTCATTTGGTTTCAATATTATGGTAATACGGTTATTTTGAGACAAAATCAATGTGACAAAATCTTTAATGGCGTCAACGTTTATTCCCTTGATCGTCTCCTCAAAATAGGTGTCGTAATCTACGCCATCGCAAAAGTAGTGCAACAAAATCGACTGCCAATAGTCGTTTGTCCATCGATCCTCTGCCCGTTGCGCCATCATCTGATTCTTTATCTCTTGCAATCGTTCCACATCGGGTCCCTGAATAGACAAATTACGTAACAAAGCCATTGCCAACTCAGAAAACTCAGACACTTGTTGTGGATCGCAATCAAACTTGACCATCAACGTAAAGAGGTGAGCCGGTTTTGATTCCAAGGTTGCTAAGGGATTGAACGTTTGAAGAAGTTCCAAAAGAATCGACATCATCACCCTGTTTCTAAGACTATTTCTCATCTCTCCGTGATAGAGATGAATGATGGTGGAGTGGGGATCTTTGGCAGAAGAAGATAGTAAAGTATCGATCTCCCCTCTTGGCAGATAGACGCCTTCGTCCCGCCATGCCGGAGTTACTCCCAACACAGGAAGCGATCCAATGTATTTTTCGACAAGAGGTTGCACCGTATTTGGATCAACATCCCCCACCATCACCACTGTCATCCCGTCCGCAGTGGTAAAAAGGGTCCGATAGACTCGCTCCATGGTAGCAAAATCGACCCTCCCGATCATCTCTTGGGAAAGAGAAGGACGTCTAAGGTATTGATCGCCATATATTAACTTATTTATATCGAATTCCGATGAATGGGATAGTTGGGAATGGAGTTTGGCCAATACCTGTGCAAACTCCGTCTCCACAAAACGGGGCGATACCATCCTCAAATGGAGGAGCTGAAGCATGGTTTCAAAGTCATTTGAAGACGCAAAACCATCAAAACCATGTTCATACAAAGATATGGTTGGCGTTAGTGATACTATTTTTGAGGCGATTTTCTTGTTTAATACTGTGGCGGAGAAGGCAGAAACTCCCGAAACGGAAAAAAAAGGCGGTAATCCGATCAATGTTGAGGGAACTTCTCCACTGTTGATGATTGAGGTTCCACCTTGTTTATAGGCTCTTACAACAAACTCCCCTCTCCGGTAGGGAGTGTTTTTGATCACAACCCGAACACCGTTACTCAACACCCACACCTTAGTGTCAAACCGCCCTTTCTCTTCCCTTATCACTTTGCCGCCCACAATTTTAGATGGATCGATAAGCGGAACAGATGAGGGTTTCTCAGAATATGGCTCCAAAACAGACCTTTGGGAGGAGGCTATGGCCATAAGAAAGTCGCGCTCTTCGGGAAGGGCCACTCCTGCTTTTTGGGAGGCACGAAAAGCAATTTTTAAATCGTCATCCCCAAAAAGCGCTCTTGCCACTTCATTGGCCTGAGCCAATCCAACAAAGGGCATATATCCTTTGGCCACTTGCCATTCGTATTCCGGAGCAAGGTAAGGTTGGTTGCGTAAAAAGTGGGCCACATATTGAGAGGCAAGAAAGGAGTTGTCTCGATAGGCTTGGGCAGCAACCATATACTCCATTTGACGTTTCAATCTCTCTTTTGCCCTCGTCAACTCCGTTTCTACAAATCCAAATCGTTTGACACGCTCCACTTCCACAAGAAACACCTCCAAAGCAATCATTCCCAACCCATCCTTTGACGTAATATCGACATCAAACATATCTGAATTATAGACACCTACTGCCGAGAAGATAGGAACACCCGGTTTTTGCGCCACCTCTTCCAAACGTTCGTTAAACATATCTGCAACCATTTGCCGGATCATGTTTTTGAGAAAGGTTTTACCTAAAGCCATCTTTTCAGACGAGACCGGTGATTGATGGTAACCAACTGACAGAAAAGTATGTTGGGCATGGGGGTCAAAAGTTATATCGATTTTTTGTTCTCTATCGGATGGAACGGACTGCATGGATGGTGCGACCAATTGAGCGCTTTCTAAAAGTCGTATAATCATCTCATCTTCCATTCTATCCACATCAATATCACCCACCACAATCAAGGCACCGGGGATAGAAATTGTTACGGTATCGGCTCTACCAAACAACCTTCTGTTCTCTCTAAGGTAATAAGTCAACCCGTTCTCCAATCTCCCTACCCTTACCATCGTATCGTTTTTTAACGTTTCATCAGGAGGGGCAATATGCTGGCCAAATAAAAACGTAACCATCATAAAAACAGATAGAGTAGCAAGCATAAATCTTTTAAAAAGGGGACGCATTTTGTATTATTTGGTACAACAAATATCGTCCTTTTTTTGATATTTCATCACTTTTGGCAAGATTTTTGTACCTTTGTGGGTTTATAATCCATAATGAAAAAGAGTTTTTTGTCAACTAAACTGCTGCTAATCACCTTTTTTACAGCTTTTTTGGCGCATATTTCACCCACCATCGGCCATGCACAAGATAGCTTGTCGCAATCGTTTTTGCAAGACACACTGTTGCGGCAAACATTAACAGATTCGCTCTTTTTACAAGATACGTTGCAACCATCGCCAAAAGACACATCACTTATACCCTTGTCACAAAAAGGGTTGCTCAAGCAACTGAAACAGATGGAGAGAGATTCCATTAGGGCCGTTCGCGACTCCATTCGAAAAGCCCCTCGCATGATGGAGACGTTTTACTTTCCTGATTCGCTTCACTATAAGAGGATAATAGTGTGGACTCATGACCGTTATCGAAACGATCCATCCCGCTCCACCTTGGACACCATGATGAACCACACCTTCTACGACTACGCCTTCCTTAAAAACGATGTAGGGGCAACCTATTTGGGGGTGGCGGGTTCGGCCACACTATACCATAACTATTTTAAGAGGCAAAGGCTTCCACGATTTGATGCTTATGACCCCTATTTAAGTGAGACATTTACGCCTGAAACACTCCCTTTTTACAACGTCAAAACACCCTACACCGAACTCTCGTACGCCGGAACTTTTTTTGCCAACAGGCAAAGAGAGGAGACCAATATTGAGGTAATACACACCCAAAATATTAGTCCGGAATTTAATTTTAGTCTTGCATACAAGCGCTTTGGAGGTAAAGGGATGTTGGTAAACGAAGCTACTGATACCCGTTCTTTTACAATTGGAGCAAACTATGTGGGGAAACAATACATAATGCACGGAGGTTATATCCATAACAAAGTGAGACGTAATGAAAATGGCGGAGTGGCAGACGAATTCTGGGTTCGTGATACAATTATCGAAGATATTCGGATTGTCCCAATCCATCTTAGAAAAGCCAGTTCGGAGGTGAACAACAACACCTTCTTTGTTACGCAAATGTATGGTATTCCGATTCGACTTGTGAAGAGCGATACGCTGGGTGTGGGAGAGGGTACGGTGATGTTTTTGGGGCATGCCGGCACTTTTTCTACCTTTACCAGAAATTATAGCGACGATATTTCTGAGTATGACAAGGTAGCGCAGAATTTTTACCACAACAACTTTTTTATCCACCCTACCATTTCTCGCGATTCAATCCAAACACGAGTTATAGACAACCGCTTTTTTATTCGACTACAACCTTGGGCAAAAGAGGCAATTGTATCCAAATTAGATGGAGGTGTGGGTTATGAGATCCTCTCAAACTACAGCTTTTCTCCGGAACATTTTTTGACCGGTTCCAAGAACCATTTGTCCAATATCCTCTACTTTTATGCAGGAGCATCAGGGGTTTTTAGAAAATATTTTGCATGGAATGCTTTGGGTCGGTTGGACTTTTCGGGTTATTATCAAGGTGATTTTATGATAAATGGCAATGTGCGCTTTTCGGCGTACCCCATCCCTCAAGGTATCCACCTTTCGGGATCGCTCTTGATGGAAAATCGAACCCCCGACAGACATACCCAATACTATTACGGCAACCATAAACGCTGGCAGGAAAACTTCGAAAAAATAACCGATACCAAAATCTCTGCTACACTATCAATACCCAAATGGAAAATGGAAGCATTTTTGGGTTACGGTCTAATAACCAACATTGTCTATTACGATACACTCGGTTTACCCAAACAATCGGGAGAGGTACTCAACGTGATCACCGCCTCTTTGCAAAAAAACTTTAAAGTATGGAAATTCCATTTAGATCATCGAGCATTGCTGCAATTCTCTTCTAACCAAGATGTTATTCCATTGCCTTTGGTCAGCGCCAACTTTCGCTACTACCTGCAAATTAATGTGGTACAAAACGTACTCACCGCTCAAATGGGTGCAGATGCCACTTATCACACTTCGTATTGGGCTCCTGCCTACGATCCCGATACGGGACACTTTAGATCTCAAAACTTTAGAAAAATAGGAGATTACCCCTACATAGATGTATTTGTTAACCTCACATGGAAACGAGCCACTATTTTTGTTAAATACGTGAATGCAACCATGCCCTGGCCAAATGGAGATTACTTCTCCGCGCTCCACTATATTCGACCGCAAAAAGCCATTAAGTTAGGGATGACGTGGCCGTTCTATCTTCAATCAAATTAGATGAATAAAAATAAATTATTAAAAATTGGATTCCCTGTAATCACCCTAATCTTCCTCTCTCTTGCCACCACAGCGCACCTTCCCGACGAGAATCGAAACTACACCCCTCTCCATAACGACACCCTGTTCTGTCTCATTGTTCCCGGAGATATTGCAAAAAAACATCAGTACCCTGTTGGGTATCACTACCATCTACTTCAACAATTCATAAAGGATCAAAATGGATTTCTTTGCTTGACGGAGTTACCCGACTCCATCTCCGTTTGGGAGGCGCTTCTTGGTAAAATGGTCAGGGTGGTGGTTTTAGACGCTGCAAAAGACACCGTTCCCGAAGTGATGGAAGACCGCGTCATTGCAGGTCCATCCCTTAATGCCAAGGACCATGTTTGGGTCTATTTAAAAGAGGACTTTGAAGTGATGCAGGCAATGTATGGATGGTTTAACTCCTTTAAACACACCCAACAGTATGCCAATATTACTCAGAGGTTTTATAGTGGAAAGAGGGATTTTACCTATCCGGGCTATGAAGGGAAACTCTCTCCTTATGACGATGCCATCAAAAAATTCAGCAAAACAATTGGGTGGGATTGGCGTCTGTTGGCTGCGCTGATCTATCAAGAGTCTGCTTTTAAGATGCATGTTACCTCTCCAAGGGGGGCAGTTGGGTTGATGCAGATTTTAGAGGGTACAGCTGAGAGGTATGGCATTGGTCCAAAGGGATTGTACGATCCGGAGTTGAACATAAAAGCAGGGACGCTCTTTATTAAAGAGCTTTCACACATACTTCGCGACACCCTTGTGGCCCAAACGGAGCAAATTAAATTTGTTTTGGCGGCGTACAATGCAGGTCCCGAACAGCTTAGGGAGTGCAGAAACTTTGCATTGGCATTAGGGAAAGACCCAAATGTGTGGAGCAGTGTGGCAAACGCGATCCCATTAATGCGTGAAAATGAGTATGCACACCTTGTCAAAAGACGTTTTAAAGGAGACGAAACAATTAAATTTGTAGATGAGATTTTGGATCGATATGAGCGATATTGCGAGATTATTGAGTAAAACTCCCTCACTTCACCCGTAAACTCCGCTCCGGCGCCATTCTTGTTACCATCATAGAGGCAGCAACAATAATGGAGAGGATCAATAATAACGATACCACATTCATCAACAATATACTCCAAACGTCTAAAGCTATCGGAACGCTGGAAACTGCATAGTTGGTCTGATCTAAGGTGATGATGGCAAACTTTTTTTGTAACAGGCAAAGGGTGAGAGAGACCACATTTCCCATTGCCATTCCCCACAACACAAGCCTTCCCATTCGATAGATAAAAGTGAGCCGAATGTCTCTATTCCTCATTCCTAACGCTTTTAATAAGCCGATCATAGAGGTTTTATCAAAGAGCATAATCAAAAGCCCCGAAATCATATTGACTCCGGCAACCGCCATCATTAGAATCAGCACAATCAATAAATTCATATCTATCAAGTTGAGCCAGTCAAAAAGGTGCGAAAAGAGGTCTTTTACCGTGATGATCGACAGTCCCTGATCTTGGTCAGTCATATATTGAGCGGCGATCTCTCTGATATCTCTTGCGGTACGCTCCATAAGCAACGGATTGTGCAACAAAAGCTCAAATCCGCCCACCTCTTTGGATGTCCAACTGTTTAACCGCTGTACCACCCTCAGGTCACCAATCACCAATATCTGATCAATTTCCTCTAAAACAGCATCATAAACTCCAGAGACGGTGAACCGACGGATACGTGGCGTGGATTGATCAATAAACCAAATATCAATCACCTGATCCACGTCTATTTTCAGAGACTCTGACAACCGTTTGGAGACCAATAGTTCCATCGACGGAATGGAGTCGTTCAATCGGGGAAAAGTCCCTTTGCTCAATACAGAAGTAAAGAAAGTGGGGTCAAACTCTTTTCCCACCCCTTTGACCACTACCTGCTGCATGGCCTCTCCCGTCTTAATTACACCATGCCTAAATGCAAAATATTGAATATGTTGCACATTATCACACTCTGCGATTTTGGGAAGATAGGACGTATCCAATGAGAGGGGATAGGCATCATTTAGATAGGTGGTTCCAAAAGGGGAGATAATAATTTGGCCTACAAAACCGGTTGCACGATCCCTAATCTCCGTCCGGAATCCGCGAACGATTGACAATGCAATCATAATCACGCATATACTCAATGCCACACTGCCTACTACAATGGCCGAAGTGGTTCTCACCACACGAGCGCCTTTTTTGCGCTCTTGGTTCATTTTTTTGGCTATGAAAAGAGGTGTATTCACAATTAGAAATTATTTCATTATCAAAAGATAACGTTCTTAATCTAAGATTTGGGTTATTATCTCTAAACCCGTTATTCTTTCAAAATGCTTTCTATTTAATGTTGCAAGCGGCATATTGCTTTGTAATGCTGTTCCTGCGATCATAATATCAGGCATATCAATCAATTTGTTTTGTTGTTTTAGTTGCTGATAAATGCCCACAGATTGTATTACAGCCTTTGTATCAAATGGCAACACAATAATACGAGAAAAAAAATCATTCCAAAACTTGTTTTGTTCTTGTGTATTGCCCAAACACAACTCATATTGAGTAACCGAAGAGACAGCAAAAACCCTGTATTTTTCGGTTAATTTGAAAAACAGACTTTTTGACTTGTCACTTTTTCGGTAAAAGTCTATTAACACCGAAGTATCCAAACAAATTATTGTGCTCTCCATTGGTTGAAACGCTCTCTTTGTTGTTTGAAATTTGAATACTGTTCATCAGACATTGCAGGCGCAGAAAGAATAAACTTCTGAAAATCTGTAATTTCTTTAGTAGCCTTTTCTACAATACTCTTATCTGTAATCTCATATTTTATTTTTGCTATCTGATTGGCAGGTAATTGGCCGATTAGATGCAGAATCTGACTGTAACCCAATTCTAATGTTAATTCCATGACGTGATATATTAAACTGCAAAAGTAATAAAAAAAATATTATCTTTGCACTTCAAAATCGTGCGGGAGTAGCTCAGTCGGTAGAGCATCAGCTTCCCAAGCTGAGGGTCGCGGGTTCGAACCCCGTCTCCCGCTCTTATTCATCGTCTTCTTCTATAAAGAGAAGGCGCTCATCTCCAAAGAATGTTAGGGTGTATTCCATACGCCTTTCGAGTTCTTTGTCTCCAATCGATCCTGTGATAAAATAGAGCGATTCGGCAAATATGTCGGTAAGGGACAACGCATTGCAAGTGGTGAACTTTTCGGGCGGAAAGGAAAAACCGTAATTGTTCAAGATCGTCAGAAGTTGATCATGACCAAAGATTTCTCCTGATTGACAAATATTTATATAGAATAATACCTGCCCGTCTTTGCGCAAACAAGCGGGAATGTACCCTCCGGGAAAAGCAACCGCACCTATAGGAATACCGGCCAACTGGGCAATGGCTATATAAAGCAATCCAAGTAAAACAGGGTTTGCCTGCTTTATCTCAATGGCATTATGCAATTGGGCTTTCTGAAAATCGATTAAAAAAGGATCTTTCATACGAAAGCCGATTCGGTGGTAAAAGATATGGTTATAAATCTCTATCTTCTCAACAAGCGTTTGGGAGTCGTTCATCTCAACCCATACCTCTTTGGCCATATTAAACAGAGTGTCAGTAATATGCGCACTATCGGATTCATGAGAGATCACATTAGAGATAAGGCACAACCCCATTATTAACTCCGGATCAGGCTCTTTGCTCCACTTCTCTATTTCTTTAAACAGGTGATCCAGTTCTATATTGGTGATCAAATGCTCTAACCTATTTGTTAATACGTTGTTATTCGATTTACGCAACTCTTTTTTTAGAAAACCTGTTACCGGCAGACCAAAATTCATAATCTTGTTGCTCACAACGTGGGAGACCGTTTCGTCCGGATCGTCCAACAGCGCGATCAGATGGGATAGTTCGGATACGGTACTCATGGTTGCGGTTCTGACAATTTGTTCAATACGCTCTCTATAAACCTGTCCATTAATGGTTTGTATGATGTGTTGCTTTGGTGAAGGTGCCTGTTGGCAATGATAAAACAGATTGTGGCTGCCTCATGCCCAAGCAGCGCAGAAAGACCGGCAATGGCCGAGCCTTCCATCTCAAAGTTACAGATACGTTGCCCCTTATGGCCAAATGACTCAATTTTGTTTAACAGATCAGGGTCGAGCAGCGGAAGACGAAGCACTCTTCCCTGAGGGCCGTAGAATCCGGGAGCTGAGATGGTTATTCCCGGTATGGAGATAGGTAAAAGCAAATCGATCAGGGAGGGCGAGTTGGGAACAAAATAGGGAGCCGGAAGTTGATTTGACCATTTCATGTGGTCAACAAAGGCGTACTCATAGTCCAACAGGGAGATTTGATCTCTGCCTGCATACCAGTTGAGCAGACCGTCAAAACCAACCGAAATAGCGGAGAGGAGGTGGGTTCCAATGGGAATATCGGGCTGCAATGCGCCGGAGGTGCCCACACGCACTATGCGTAACGATCGGTGCGTGCTTTTGGGGATCCTAAGGTCAAAATCGATATTGGATAGCGCATCCAACTCATTGAGTACAATGTCAATATTGTCGGTGCCGATACCTGTGGAGAGAACAGTCATACGGCACCCTTTGTACAACCCAGTAGCGGAAACAAATTCGCGCGATTGTCGCTTAAATTCCACAGAGTCAAAAAATTCCGATACGCGATAGGCTCTATCGGGATCACCTACCAAAATGACAGTATCGGCCAACTCATTTGGCAATAGGTGAAGATGAAAAATAGAACCGTCGCTGTTGATCATCAATTCAGAGGGAGCAATTTTTTGCATATTTTTATGTTGAGCGGCAAAAGTACGCATTTATTTTCATATATTTGCACCAAAATCAAACCAGATAACCAATTATGATACAACGTACCCAAACCCTTCTTCTTTTGGCTGCATTGGCGCTAATGGTGCTTATGCTCATTCTCCCGCTTGTTGAGCTACCCGGAGGCGATCAAATCTATTGTTACCAAATGATTCCCATCCTCTTCCTCTGCATAGTCGTCTCTTTGGCATTGGCCGCTGCCATCCTTTTATACAAGGCGCGGATGATCCAGATCCGAATCTCGGTCTTTACCTCAGTCATTCTCATTGGCCTGCAAGCATGGATTGGCTACTACCTCTTTTTTGACAGAATGATTGGCGCCAGATTCTCCTTTATTTCTGCTTTTCCCATTATTGCCGCAATCCTTACCCTCTTAGCCGTGCGCTACATTGGGCGAGATGAGGCAATGGTGCGGGCGGTGAGCAGGTTACGGAAGTAGAGATGAAAAAAACGTTTCTCTTTGTTTTTTTTCTTACCACTCTAAGCCCTCTGTGTGCACAGCTGTCGGTAACAGACACTTTAACCTCAAGATTCAACGCCCAACTCTTTTGCTATCCCCAAGAAAAAATCTGGTTACATACAGATAAACCCTACTATATCTCCGGAGAAAAGATATGGTTTAGGGCCTTTTTGGCAGACGCAGCAAGCCATAAACCAATGTTAATCAGCAAGTATGTTTATGTTGAGTTGATAAATCCGTTAGATTCGATTGTCTGTCGCCTAAAGATTCGTGAAAAAGATGAGGCATTTTTTGGTTTTTGTTGGAATCTACTTCTGCTCGCTAACAAACCTTTTGAGCGGCATTAGCAGCCGTTCTAGAAGCCTCATATCCTCGGTAATGATTTCTGCGACGGCATACATTTCCTGACAAAAAGGTAACTCGTTCAGATATGTAGTCACTAGCCCATTTGGGAAAGTCACTTCTAACGTGTATGATTCGCTGGTCGGAACAACCGATATGCTACTCACAATTCCGCGAACAATCCCATATTCAGTATCGGGAAAGTTCAAAAAGCGAATATTTACCGCTTGTCCCTGCTTTACTTTTCCAGAGCCGGCAACAGGCAATTGAGCCTTGCCCAAAAGTTCACCGGGATCTTCAGGGATAATAATAAACACTGTTTCACCAGCCAAGACATTTTGGTTTACGTGCCAGAATTTGTTAAAATCGACAGTGCCATTGACTGTTGTTTTTAATACGTACGCCATCTCCCATGTATTGAATGAATTCAGCAGGTTACCCAGTCCGGCTTTTACCTCTGCCTTCAACTGACCTAGTTTTTCTAACTCCTGCAAGTGCAGGTCTAAAATAGATTGGCGTAGCTGGTCAATCTGCATAATGACATTTTCTAATGCAATGAGCGATGATTCGTAGTTGTGGCGACTTTGCAAAAAGCTGATGACTGATCGGTCGTATTCTGCGTCCGAAATCGTTTTTTGGATACTCAAAGTTGAGTCGCGTGTATACTGGCGTTGCGCTATAATATACTGTTGATGTACTACATTGC
>JAITFU010000191.1 GCA_031281125.1 Prevotellaceae bacterium
ATTGCCAATATCGTTACTCCCCTCTTTGGCGGTATTCCTGCCACCGGCGCCATTGCCCGCACCATGGCCAATATTAATAACGGCGGAAAGTCGCCCGTATCGGGATTGATCCATGCTGCTACGCTATTACTAATCCTACTGTTTCTCATGCCCTACGCCATCTATATCCCACTCTCCTGTCTCTCAGGGATTTTAATCGTTGTGGCTTACAATATGAGCGAGTGGCGCGCTTTTCGCTACTTGCTCAAAGGGGATAAAACCGATGTGGCGGTATTGTTGGTCACCTTTGGATTGACGGTGGTGATCGATTTGACGGTTGCGGTTGAGTTTGGATTGGTGCTGGCGGTAATCTCCTTTGTTAAAAGGGTGTCGGACACTTCGGGTATAAAATCGGTGGGGCGTGAACTCTTTGCAAATGAGAACGAGGAGGCAGTCGATCCCGAAGTGCTGCAAATTCCTTCAGGAGTAGAGGTTTATGAAATCAACGGCCCATTTTTCTTTGGCTTGGCCAACAAGTTTGACGATGTGGAGCACGATGTTCCGCATAAAAAGGTAAAAGTGAGGGTGATTAGAATGAGAAAAGTTCCATTTATCGATTCAACAGGGCTAAATAACCTGAGAAACCTTTGGAAGCGTTCCAAATCGGCAAAAATACAGATCATTCTCTCCGGAGTAAACGAGCAGGTGCGTGCTACATTGGAGCGCTCCGGCTTTGCAGATGAATTGGGACGGGAGTATATTTGTCCCCACATCACGGTAGCCATGGCTAAGGTGCAGGAGATTCTTATCTCCCTTTAGCAATTTTATCCATTATACTGCCTACTCTTCAAACAACTCCTGTAAATCGATTTCCAACCCTTCAAAGATATGTACCGGAGCGCTCTGCTTGCGCGTGTAAATGGTTCCCTGATCGTAATTTCCATCCGATTGCAGGATAAAGGCGTTTACTGCCTTTGCAATGGGATCCACAATCCAGTATTCCCTTACTCCGGCTTTTTCGTAGAGGTTAAACTTGTAGTTCCAATCTTTTTTTAAAGTGGAGGGAGAGAGTACTTCTACAATTAGATCGGGTGCGCCAATACAACCCCGTTCGTCCAATTTGGACAAATCACAAATCACACATACATCGGGCTGAACCACATTGAATATTTGATCGTCAGCCGACTCGTTTTGAATCGGTAAACGATCATCAAACGGCGCGTGAAAAATTCTACAGTTTCCACTTTTTTTTCTGACAAACAACTCCATAAACCACCACATCAAATCCGTTATCCGCGCATGGAGTAGATTTGGAGCAGACATCAGGTAAATAAAACCGTTGATCAATTCACGCCTCCTATTGTCTAACCACGTAAGGTAATCAGCATAAGTGTAACGTTTAAGCTCATCTAAATCTAACACGCCATAAGCCGGAAACGGTTCCTCGATCACATTTGGCTTTACGTCACCGTGTTCAAATTGTTTTGATTCTTCCATACTACTCATATCCCCTTTTTAAATTCTTTACGGCGCAAAGATAGCAATTTTTTGTTATCGGTTTAGAGTATCTAATCCCTAACCCGTAGCACCTCCCCCCGATTTGACTTTGCTACCGTCTCTTTCCATATCTCGCTATATCCCTGATTGATTACTCTTGCAGGAATTTGGGGGTCGTGGCCGTTATTTTTAAAGGAGCCGTCGGGGTTCTGTTGCTTGGTATTGCCGTCAATATACTTTATCATGAGGTATTGGTCTAATTTAACCCATTGATTAAACAACGATTGGGCGGTATTTACAGAATAGTCGGTGATAAAATCTATGGCGGATTGCGGATTCTGTGCGTACAGTATTTTGGCGGCTTCATCCACAGCCAGCACTTCGTTCATCTTTTTGTTCTCCCAGGCATCCACTACGCTGCGCGTCTCGGCGCCAATCTCATCGTAACGCAGGTAGGCAAACTGGGCTATTCGATTTGTAATCCAAAAAAGAGAAGTGGTGGAGTATTCGAGCATCGATCCGTTGCCTACCTTAACGCATTCAGGAACCGTTTGGGTAGAACAGTAAATCGGTGTAAGTGCAGAAGTTCCGGCATCGTCAACGCCAAACCAAAGGATGCCTCCAATGGCGTCAGGGAGCCAGGAGCGGCATTGGCCTACGTACCACCAGCCCGTTTGTTGCGTAGCAATGGCGCGCTCGTTTTGATAAGAGTTGCCTTCAAAGGTAAAGGTCATGGGGCGCCAACGGTAGGGCAATGTGTTTCCACCGGCTCCGGGGTCCAAGCGCATATCCAAGATTGTGCCTTCGTAATGATCGCGCATAAGGTCGGCTACCTCTTTGACCGATAGTTTGTTGGTTGGTTTGACCCAAAGGGGCATCCGGTTGTTGGGGTTGTGTCCCATGGCGTAATCGGTATAGACCTCCATACCTGTGGTGATGTGGTTAAATGCGGCCCAAACACGCGCTTCGCAACCGCGCATGGCGCCAAAATCGAGCGGGGCATAGACATCAGAAAAGCTAAAATCTTTATCTGCACCTGTATAAAGATTGTTTTCGCGGGCGTGGGAGATCACGTCGGGTGCAAAGAGGCAGTTGTCGGGGTCGTCAAATGGAAATGTGGTGATGCGCGCCTGATTGGCGTGGGCGCATACGTATCCATCAGGTACACGCAACGCTACCCAAACGGCGCCTTTGTTTACATTGACCCCCTTTACAATTTTTGGAATCTTGGGCATAATCTCAAAAATCCACACTTCGTTGGGATCGGCAATGGAGATCGACTCTCCGGATGAGCAATAGCCAAAGGTTGCTACCAAGTTGGCCATCACCTCAATCGCCTCGCGGGCTGTTTTGGCGCGTTGCAGAGAGATATAGATCAACGAACCGTAATCGATCCCGCCATTGGGGTCACGCATCTGACTTAATCCGCCAAAAGTGGTCTCTCCAATCAGCAACTGGTGTTCGTTCATGTTTCCGATTACGGAGTAGGTTTGTTCTGCTTGCGGAATCTCTCCTAAGTATTTTCCTGTATCCCATTCGATTACCTTCATCATGGTCCCTTTGGGGTAGATGGCGGCAGGAAAGAAATAGAGTTCGCCGTACAATTGATGGGAGTCGGCAGAATAGGTGACCATAGTTGAGCCGTCTTTAGATGCCCCTTTGGTTACTAATATGTTAGTGCATGCCTCCGCTTGAGGTCGGGCCAAAAAGAGGGCCATTGTCAATAAAAAAACGATTTTCTTCATATTTTATTTATAAATTAGATGTTTCTTTGTATCGAATTGTAATTATGTTACAAATATAGCCAACATCTTTTATGTACAAAATTCTAATTGTAGAAGACGAAACCGATATTTGCGAAATCCTTAAGTTCAATCTTGAAAATGAGGAGTATGAGGTTTCAATAGCCTATTCAGCAGAAGAGGCACTAACCTTGAACTTGTCTCAGTTTGATCTTTTTCTTGTGGATGTGATGATGGACAAAATGTCGGGATTTGAGTTTGCCGAAATTTTAAGAGAGAAAAATGAAACCAAAAATATTCCCCTTATCTTTTTAACGGCAAAATCATCAGAACAGGATATGCTTGCAGGTTTTGACAAAGGCGCTGATGATTACATAAATAAACCCTTTTCAATAAGGATTCTGCTTGCCCGGATTCAGGCTGTATTACAGCGATACTCAGTTGATCCTCAAGATGCTGATTTGTGCTTTGACTCATTACGTATTTACTTTGAACAGAAGAAAGTGGTGGTAGAAGAGAAGGAGATTGATCTTACCAAGAAGGAGTATGAAATGTTGCTACTGCTAATGCGTCATTCGGGAAAGGTCTTTTCTCGAGAGGAGATTCTTCACCACGTTTGGAGCGACTTGGTTTGCGTAACGGATCGAACCATTGATGTTCATATCAATCGGTTGCGAAAAAAAATTGCCCCTTATGGAGACAAAATTGTAACTCGATCAGGATATGGCTACTGTTTTGAAAGCTGATAAAAAACGACTCTCCCGCACGCGGCAAGAGCAGGAGCGGTTGATTCGTCAGGAGCTGACACAAAACCTATCCCATGAACTTAAAACTCCGGTAAGCAGCATTTTAGGATATATAGAGACGTTGGTTCTTAACCCCGATCTGGAGCCTGAAAAAGTTCGTTTCTTTATCGAGCGTTGCTTTATTCAAACACAACGATTGAGTCGGCTGATAGAAGATATCTCTTTGTTAAACCAACTTGACCATGTGCCTGAACGTTTTCCATTTGAGTCGATTGATCTGTTTCAAATCATTGATAATGTACTCAAAGACGTGAGCCTTCAACTCTTGGAAAAGTGCGTGCAAGTGGTACTTCCCCCGCTCCAACGGCTTATGGTTTTTGGTAATGACTCCCTACTCTACTCCATATTCAGAAACCTCATTGACAACGCAATCACTTACGCCGGAACAAATGTTACCATCTCTATTTCATGGATTGACAAGGGCGACTCTTTTCTCTACTTCTCTTTTTCGGACGATGGTCCCGGTGTTGACCCTGAGCACCTTCCTCACCTTTTTGATCGCTTTTACCGCATCGACAGCGGTCGCTCGCGCAAACAAGGGGGCACCGGCTTGGGCCTCTCCATTGTAAAAAACGGGATTATGGCACATGGCGGGAGCGTAGAGGCCTTTACCGATGGAAAAGGTTTGACATTCTTGTTCAAGCTCAGGAAATAAGAATAGAATAACTATCTTTGTAGTCAAAATAGAAAAATTCAGATGAGAAAACTCGTTCTTATTGTTATGTGCATGCTTGTTAGCCACCTATGCACCATAGCTCAGTCAACAAACTATAAAGAGCAGATTCAATCTATCCACGATTTGGTTCCGGAGTCTGAGATCGTCGGTGATACGGCACGTACCTTAGCTCAAGCGTACGAAGGTCTGCTCAAACATCGTGAAGCATATACCTACTATAGCCGGTGGCTCTCAGCCGATTCCACAAATCTTGACGCCCTTAATGCAACAGCTCGAATGGCTTTGCAATTGGGTCGGGTTGATGAGGGAGAAGAGTTATATCTAAAGGCCTTTTCAATAGACAGTACCCATTTCAATTCGGGGCTACAGTTGGCAAAACTCAATTTTCAACTTAAAAAGTACGAGAAAGCACAAGACTATTACCTTGTTCTTCTGCTCCAGGACACCACCAATATCAGCCTGTTGACTAGTGTAGGTGATTGCCTGTACGAGATGCAATCTCCCTTTGCCATAGAATTTTATAGAGAAGCATTTGAGCTAAACAAAGAGAATGTTTCTCTTGCGATAACTTTGATTAATACGTTGTTGTCATTTCGTGATATGGGACAGGAGATACTCACCAAACACTCTTTGGATGTTTGCGATACTGCCCTGCACTACAACCCGAACAACAAAGCGTTACTCAGAAGTAAAGGAGTGATCAGTTATCTGATGAAGGATTATCATACCTGCGACAGCTTAATGACCGGTTTAATCGCTTCCGGCGACTCTACCATGATGAATTTTCGCTACGTTTCTCTATCAAAATATGAACAAAACCTCTTTTTTGACGCCCTTCCCTATATGGAGCATTATTATCGCTTTAATGATGAAAATATAGAAGCTGCCATGATGCTTGGCGTCTCTTTGGGGCGCACTTATGACCGAAAACGCGCGCTTTTGCTTTTTGACCATGTGGAAAGTCTTATTCAACCGGCAGAAGATATGGTGTATCAGTTGGGACTTCAAAGAGGAATTGTGTATCAAGCCAACGGAGAGAGGTCAAAAGCAATTCATCATTATTGGCAGGCTGCTCAGATCAGTCAAAAAAATCAACGAGCCATTCTAAGCAGGCTTATCCATCTCTACGCTTTTACCAAGAACAGGTTTGAAGTGGCTACCCCGGAAGATTACTCACAAGGGCTTTTTGTGTATCTGACTTATCTAAGGAAAGTTAACGAAGGGCCAATAGAAAAAGAGAACGAAAATAATATTGCATATGCCAAATACGTTTTATCTTTGTATCTCGAAGATATGTTTTTTAAAGAGGTAACCCGACTTCAGATGGAATCGCCCGATGGTAAAAAAGAGTGGGTTACACGAGAAGAATTAGAACGACTGAGTAAATGAAAAGAGATGAACTTGCCGTATTACACAGGCAAAAAAGGACAAAAAAACGCCGCACGCCGGGAGAAGGCGCGGGGGTGAAGATTCTATGGGGCTTTGTCTTTTTTGCCATAGCGGTTAATTTTATAACTATTGGGGTATCATTCAACAAAATGACTGCTGAGTTGTTTCCAGAAAGCGACCCTGTTCAAATTCTTAACAGTTGGCTGTTGTACTGGTTTTGTTTGGAGTTTATTGTCCGGTATATGATCCAAAGCCTTCCTGTGATGGATGTGGTTCCCTTCCTGCATCTTCCTGTCCAAAAAAGCTCGCTGATCAGGTTTTTACAAATCAAGGGTTTTACTCATCCTGCTAATTATATTTCGTTTCTCTTTTATATTCCGTTTGCCTTTTTCACTATGGGGCAGACCCATTCTTTTGTTCAAATTTTTTTCTGGTTGCTCTCTCTTTTAGGCTGTACATGGCTTGTTACCATCTGCGCCCTGCATCTAAAGCGTCGCGACATTGTTACATCTTCATCCTCGCTCCTTTTTCTTATGATTGGCGTAGCCATTGCAGTAGCAGATTATTATGGATTGTTGTATCCATTCTCACTCACTAATGTGTCTGGATACATTTTTGGCGGATTTTGCCAATATCCTCTGCTGTGCCTTATCCCAATAGTAATGGTTTCAGGTTTGATCCAATGGAACTATCGGTTTATGAGTCAACACGCCTACACAGACGAGGCGATTAAAAAGAAACAGGACAAAATCGAATTACATGGATCTTTTTTGGGTAAATATTTTGGTTTGACCGGCGCGCTGATAGATTTAGACATTAAGTTGGCCTGGCGCAACAAACGCACACGCACACAGGTCTATTTTATTCCGCTGTTCCTTTTGTACGGCTTTATCTTCTACAGCAACCCTTTATATTTAGATCGCTTGTTTATCATGTGTTTTATTGGCATTTTTTTGTCTGGTTATCCTATGGTCATGTATGGACAGATGCCTTTTGACAGCTCCTTTTTTGAGGGTCAGATGTCTCGTATCTCCATAGATGGTTACGTTAAAGCAAAACTATCTCTATATGTCTCGCTTACAGTAATTGCTTACATCATTACCCTTCCCTACGCATTTTTTGGCGGAGAGATTCTATTCGTTAATTTTGCTTGCTTTCTTTTTAACTTGGGGATATTCCCCATTCTCTTGCTGCATATGTCGGCGCTCAATAAAAAAGGAGTGGAACTCTCTCAATCGTCTGCCATGAACATGCAGGGAGTTACGTTTTCTCAGGTTCTCTATGTGATCCTTATTGTTTTTTTTCCGGCCATTATTACCGCGATTATGGGAAATGTTTGGGTTATACTGGGACTTGGGGCGCTTGGTTTGGTTACCTATCCTTTGCAACTCAAATGGGTGAAGGATCACTATATCAAACGAAAATACATACTTATAGAAAATTTCAGAAAAAAATAATTCCATGATTTCTATCCATCAACTTCAAAAAAAATACAACAAAGTTACCGTGCTTGATATACCTCAATTATCCATTATGCAAGGTGAAACAGTTGGTATTGTGGGCAATAACGGAGCAGGCAAAACAACTCTTTTTCGTTCTATATTGGATTTAATCCGTCCCAATCAAGGCGAAGTCTTATCAAAAGGAGTAGCCGTACAAAACAGCGATCATTGGAAGTCTTACACAGGATCCTTCTTAGACGAAAGTTTTTTGTTGGACTATCTTAGCGCCGAAGAGCTTTTTACCCTTACCGGATCGCTTTACGGCCAATCGGAGGCGGACATCCAAATGTTTTACGTCCAAATGTCTGGCATATTTAACGACGAAATCTTGGGTAAGCGAAAATATATCCGCGATTTTTCAAAAGGAAATCAGAAAAAAGTGGGCATTGCAGCGGCATTGATTGGAAAACCAGAAATCCTCATTTTGGATGAACCGTTTACAAACCTTGACCCAAGTTCCCAAATCCGATTAAAGCAGATGCTTCATCAAATCAATCAGGAAACCGGTATGACCCTCCTCATCTCCAGCCACGACCTTAACCACGTTACCGAGACGTGCAAACGGATTGTGGTTATTCACAAAGGAGAAATCGTCCATGACCTTGAAACCAACGAGACTACGTTATCTCAACTTGAAAATTTTTTCACTTTAGACCAATAATCGACTTTATTTCCAGACTTATATGGATATTGAAATGGACATCGCTCCCTATTGTCATTCCTACAGAAAAATCTTTTAATGACCCACCATCCTCCCTCTCCAATCCAAAATCCACAAAAAGCCTTATGGGCGATTTGTCTATCGGCATTTTTGGTTCCATTTATGGGATCTGCGCTCAATTTGGCTTTGCCGGAGATTAGCGAAGCATTTTCATTAAAGGCAGTTACGCTTACATGGATGGCCACCTCCTATATGCTTTCGACCGCTATTTTTCAAATTCCTTTTGCCCGAATGGGCGATCTGATTGGGCGGAAAAAGGTCTTTATTATGGGTGTTACAGGATTCTCTCTCTGCACCTTGTTGTCGGGATTTGCCTTTTCCGGCACCATGATGATTATTCTCCGCTTTATAACAGGTATGTGCAGCGCCATGATGTTTGGCACCAATATAGCCATACTCACATCGTTATATCCGCCTGAAAAAAGGGGCAAGATTTTGGGAATCAATACCGCAGTTGTCTATGCTTCCTTAGCCGTTGGTCCCCTGTTGGGTGGGCTTCTAACCCATTACCTTGGCTGGCGGAGCATCTTTTTTGTCACTTGCGGTGTGGGTTTGATGGCAGCAGTTATGGCTCGAATTTTTATTTCCGGTGAGTGGGTTGAGTCCAAGGGCGAAAAGTTTGATTATAAAGGTTCTATGGTGTATGGAGTTGCCTTAACAGGGTTTATTGTTGGATGTACGCAATTGCCCAATATTAGTGGTTTTGCGTTGATATTGTTTGGTATAGCCACGTTTGTCCTTTTTGTATGTTACGAACAAAAATGTCGATTTCCTGTTTTTAATGTTAAACTCTTTAGCAGCAATAAAATTTTTGCTCTCTCCTCTCTGTCGGCCTTTATTAACTACGCCTCTACATCGGCTATAATCTTTATGTTAAGCCTCTACTTGCAATTTGTACGAGGTTTTGACGCGCAGCATGCCGGATTGATTCTTATCTCTCAGGCTTGTGTTCAGGCATTTTTTGCACTATTTTCGGGTCGCCTCTCCGACAAAATCGCTCCATCTATCTTGGCCACAACCGGAATGGCAGTAATTGTGTTGGGTATCATCGGATTAATCTTTCTCACTACCGATACCTCTGTACAGTACATTGTTGCGTTGTTGTTCCTCCTTGGAGTCGGCTTTGGTCTCTTTTCTTCTCCAAACACCAATGTAATAATGGGTTCGATTGAGAAGAAGTACTACGGACAAGCCTCAGCCGTTACCGGAACAATGCGCCTTGCCGGACAGGCGTTAAGTATGGGCATTGCCGGTATGGCCATCGCTTTGCAGATGGGAAACCAAAAAATCACTCCGGAGGTGCATCCTCAATTTCTTTCGAGCATGCAGATCACCTTCATTATCTTTGCGGTACTATGTACTGTTGGCGTATTTGCTTCGGCGCAGAGGGCGAAAAGAGGGTGAGTGAAACCTCGTTTTTGTCATGTGCTAAAAAATTTGGATTCGATAAAAGTCCCCAAAACAAATAAATTGCTAATTAGTAAAATAAAGAAACTCCAAAATGAAAATGACATTAAAGGTTTTCATTTTCATTAGTTTGCTACTTCTCAATAACTTTCCATTCGCCTGTTTTGTCAGAACCGATACGCTCAATAAGTTCTTTGGCTTTCAATGATATAATAGTCCGCTGAACTGTTTTTCTGTTTTTGTTAATAATTATTGCTATTTGGTCGTAAGTTATTTTGGGATTGTTTTTCAGTATATCGAATATATTTTTTTCGATAAGATTTGTTTTAATATTTACAGGGACATTTACAGGGACATTTGCAGGGACATTTGCAGATTTAATATGTAAATATCTGTTTTTTAAGTCATGATTCTCATTTAACAATAAATTTGAAAGAAATTGTATCAGGTGCTTATCGGTTTTGTATATTCCTAAATGCAAATCTTCATAGTTAGCCCTAACCAGTGCATTACGAAAGTAGAGCGAATGTTTGGCAAACAGGTCATTATTAACATTTTTGAAACCGAGTTTGCGAAGATATTTGATTAGAAAAACGGCTGTAGTTCGTGTATTTCCTTCACCAAAAATATGAATTTGCCACAAATACGCAACAAAATGAGCGAGGTGTTCAACAACCTGCTCGGTGGTTAATCCTTTGTATGAAAACGATTTCTCTTCCTTAAAATCGTGTTCAAGCGTCTCTTTTAATCGTTTTGAGCTAGCATATAGCACAGTGTCCCCGTCGAGTACCCATTCTGATTTTGCAATGTTATAATCGCGAATTTTGCCTGCAAATTTGTAAATACCGGTAAATAGTCGGTGGTGGATATCAATATATTCGACGGGTGAAAAGGAGAATGTCTTTTCCGACAGAATTTCCGCAATGCGTGCCGATACTTTATCTGCTTCTTCCTTGCGTTCATTTTTCTCATTTTCACGATTGGAAAGTTGTTTGTAATAATTATCTAAACGGTATATTACTTCGTCAATCGTTATTTTATCTTCGATATGCTCTTTTGCCGTTTCGAGCAGATATTCAGAGGGTTTTAGTCCGTCAACATCTTGCAGACCAATAGCTGTTTGCCAAATCTGTGCCTTCTCTTTTTGTGAAGGCTCGCCTTGTTTTATATAATCGTCAAAATTTTGCATCTGTTACTCCTTCACAAATCTTCTCGTTACAAAGCATTTGTGATCTTTTAAAAATTTATTGATACAAAATTAGTAAATAAAAACTACTACCGTCCGATAAAAGTTTTAAATCACATTCTTTTTTTTCTATGCCATTGACAATGAGCATTGATTTTTCACATAATTAAGTGATTCAAAGAGTAAGCCCCCTCAAAATAGCGTGAGTTGTTCTATATTTACCTGCGACTTTTGCCAGTATTTCTCTGGGTTTTCTAAAAATCTAAACAAATGAATTAGTAAATGCAACTTTTATGTAAGCTCCCGCTAAACCACCCCTCCCGTCAAACTGTAGTTTTACTGTAAATCGTTGTATTTTTCCATTCAGTTTCTATCGTTGTATGTATCAAGACACTTATGGGCGCCAAATGATCAGCATGAGAGCGCCTGAGCAGGTCATTCCAACGGATATTGGAGTTTTACTGTAAAGTGTTGGAGCCTGACTTTGCCCAATGTGCCGGAAGCAGTTCCTTGAGGTTTTTCGTCTTTCCGGGCTGGCAATAATATGG
>JAITFU010000100.1 GCA_031281125.1 Prevotellaceae bacterium
GCAAGACAGGGAACGGATGTTAAAGGTATGATGGGTTAATTAGATGTGGACAAAAAATAAAGTTGCGTAAAGATAAAAAACTTTTTACCTTTGCTACCCTTGATATAAAACCCTATAAAATAATTAAACTATGGAGTCTGTTGCTCATGTAATAAAAACCGTTGCTGATGTAATGTGGGGTTGGCCCATGATTATCCTGCTGTTGGGAACGCACGTGTTCCTGACGATTCGTCTTAAATTTCCCCAAAGAAAAATCTTTACCGGCATTAAGCTCTCTGTGACCAAAGATGTGGGAAGTTCCGGAGATGTGAGCCAGTTTGGAGCCTTAGCCACCGCCTTAGCCGCTACAATTGGTACCGGAAACATTGTGGGCGTGGCTACGGCTGTGGCGTTAGGAGGGCCGGGGGCGGTATTTTGGTGCTGGATTACCGGTGTATTTGGAATTGCTACCAAATATGGAGAGGGACTGTTAGCCATTAAGTACAGGGTAAAGACGGCGGACGGTACCATGCTGGGGGGGCCGATGTACGCTCTTGAAAAGGGTTTGAAAATGAAATGGATGGCTGTGCTTTTTTGCATCTTTGCCGCCATTGCCGCTTTTGGCATCGGAAATACGGTGCAGGCCAACTCCATGTCGATGATCGTATATGAAACTTTTGGAATTTCTCCCCACCTTACCGGCATTCTTACCGCTGTGGCTACAGCGATGGTGGTAATATTTGGTGTTAAGGGGATTGCCAATGTTTGCGGGATCTTGGTGCCCTTTATGGCGTTCTTTTACGTGATTGGATGTATCATCATTTTGTGGTTTAACGCTCCCTTTTTGGGAGAAACCTTTAGGTTGATTATGACGTCAGCGTTTAGCGCCAAAGCTGCCGGCGGAGGATTTGTGGGAGGTGCCATACTTATGGCGCTGAGGTTTGGGGTAGCAAGGGGCCTCTTTTCCAACGAATCGGGATTGGGATCTGCGCCCATTGTGGCGGCGGCCGCTCAAACCCGCAATTCGGTACGTCAGGCGTTGGTATCTTCAACCGGCACCTTTTGGGATACGGTGGTGGTGTGCGCACTAACAGGATTTGTGGTGGTGAGCAGCGTGCTGGCTTTTCCCGATATTGACCCTACCAAGGGAGCGGCTCTGACCAAAGAGGCCTTTACAAAAATCCCCTATATCGGCTCCTGGGTACTTACCGTCGGGCTCTTTACCTTTGCCTTTTCCACCATTTTGGGATGGTCGTATTATGCAGAAAAAGCGATAGAGTATTTAGGAGGTAAGAAGACCATTGTGTATTATAGAATTCTTTGGGTAATAGCAGTTTATGTTGGATCTGTGCTTAACTTGGGATTGGTTTGGAACATTGCGGACGGTATGAACGCACTGATGGCGATCCCCAACCTGATCGCGCTCCTCTTGCTGAGTGGAGTGATTGCTAAGGAGACCAATAAATATTTGTGGAATAATAGATTGGATGACTTTGACCCCGAATTATCATGAAACCGATAACTAAAGCGATTTCAACAGGTTTTTTATGCCTATTTTCGGCTGTTTTGTTTTCGCAGCAAAGACAATCCCTCATTTTTAGCAGCCCTTTTCCCGAACCCATCACGCAGTTAGTCAAATTTGACACCGACTTTGCCTCTGGCTCACTCCAAAAAGTCGAGTTGTTGGACGCCGCCCTCATCAAAACAAGTGCAAGGGACTCCGTATGGCACCTCTCCTACAACCTCTATTCTTTACCCGACCCCCTTAATCCCGTAGATACCTCTTTGGCCCCAAGCGCCAGATGGTTCTATTTCAGAATGATTGGCGTCAAAGCGAAACAACTCTATCTTAACTTTTTTTTGACCGATCCTGTGCGCCCAATGTACTCTTTTGATGGTCTGCATTTTGAACGATTTGCGCCTCATGAATGTATTGTAGAACCAAGACGGCAGGGACAACCCGGGCTTAGGCAGGTTTCTGTCCGTTTTACACGAGACACCGTTTTCTTGGCCTACTTTGTTCCATATACCTTTGATTATCTGCAACAACGTCTTTCTGACTGGAAATCCACCGGCTCGGTGATTGCTTTAGACACCATTGGTTACTCCTATCGTGGCCTTCCCATGCAGTTGTTGACCATCACCGATCCTTCTGTTTCGGATGCGTATAAGAAACGGGTTTATATCCACGGCCGTACCCACACCAGCGAAACTCCTTCCAGCTGGCACTTGGATGGTATGATTGACGCCATTACTGCCAATACTCCGGAAGGAGTCGCCTATCGCCGCCAAATGATCTTCTATATCCTTCCCTTTACCAATCCCGACGGGGTGGAGGAGGGACTTTCCCGCTCGGCTGCCCACGGAGTCAACTTAGAGATCAGTTACGACCGTCCCGACTCCCTTACGGTTCCTGAGGTGCGTAGCATCAAAAAGATATTGGAGCGTCTCACCGCCGATCGACCTTTGGATTTGATTTTGAATATGCACTCTCAAGTGGAGTCTAAGGCCACCTACTGGGTGCATACCGCAGAAGCCACCTCCATGCCCTACCACCGCAATCAACTCCTTTTGGCCAACCTTACCATGTTCCAAAACCCATGGTTTGGCAAAAACGACCTTAGTTTCTCCGATGGAGGAGCCCGTTACGTGGAGGGGTGGATTTGGGATCGTTTTGGTGAACAGACCCAAGCGATTACCTTTGAGACTCCCTATACCTACTATCAGTTACAACCCAATGGTGACTGGGTAACCATAGAGAACCTGAGGCAGATGGGCGGAAAACTCCAACAAACGGTAGGGGAGTACTTTGCCCTCTCTACACCCTCCAGAGTAGTCGTGTTACCCCAAAAGCCAAAGAATTCAAAGCAGTGGGATTTTGTGATGCCTGAAGATGAGCCTTTTATTGGGGATGGCATCTATGTAGCCAAACAAAACAATGCCAAAATCACCTACTTGTCTCCCCCACTTCCCGCCGGACATTATCAAATTTACCGTTGGGTTCCGGGAAAAGTAGCAGAGGTTAGCCCAATCGGAAGCAACGAATGGGTTTATTTAGAAGATTTTGTACAAACAAAGGAGGGAGCGTACAAACGAGAGGTAAAAGCCCCGATAGGGACGTATGCAAATGCGCTGTTGATTATTGCCTTACCTTCCACAGAGCCATCGGATGATTTTTGATACGCTTTATAATGTTGTCGTCTTCAAACAGGATTTCAGGTCGGTACACACCTTGGTAAAATTGCTCAACAAAAGCTATTTCATTTGCCAGGGGCATCATCAACTGTGAAATATAGTCTTTAACAGTCGTTTTTGCTATTTTGTAGTCAAACTTTTCCGTTTTACGTAAAACAGGAATAAGTTGAGCACGTATTTGGGGATAATCGATAGGGTTGAGGTGGTCAAAGGAGATTGGAAACGCACACTTTTTCTGACTGCCGAGCACAAGGTAAAAGAGTACAATTTTTCTAAGGAGGTGGTATTCATGTGGGGAAACAGCATTGCTAACTATCATATTGTACACGTCATACAGATCTCTTGGCGCAGCACGCTCCAAGAGTGCTTTGATTTTTCCTCCAAATATCTCAATAGAAGATAGCGTTGTCCACTCATTCTGAGATGAGAGAAAGTCGATAGTTGCCTTTTTGGATACAACAGGCAGTATGTGGTGACGCATCGAATAGTTGATCTCGATTTTAAGGTTGTCTTTGTTCCCTACTGCATTTGTAAAATAGAACACCCATGAGTCTAAGGAATGAGGATTTTTGGTATTTGGGCTTAAGGCATATCCTTGTGCAAACATAGATTTCAACAAATCATTATTGATGACTCTTCTAACATCCATCATTTCATCTCGACTGCACTCTTTGCAGAAATCAAAATCGATATCAACAGATAATCGAGGCAAATTGAATATGGTGAGATTAATAGCTGTTCCTCCTTTTAGCGCCAACTCATAACGTGTGGTTGGATGGGTGTTGATAAATTGTAAAATATCGTTCAAACGAAACACTTTTTCCAAATTATCGCGTATAAAATCCGTTTCTGCGGATATTTTGTCTAAAAAACTTTTACTGTAGTTATACATGCTCTTTTTGCCCCTGTTCTAAAAATGAAAGAATATTTTGCGGCGCACAAAGCTTCCACTGCTTAAAGTAGGTGTCGGATTCGGAATTGTAGGTCAAATACCGTGTGCTTTTTCCAAAGAAAGATTTGCAAAAATCAAAAAATGAATCGCTTAACCTCATCTCATTTTGGAAATAACTGAGAATAAACCCCGTTTTCTGATAAAGAAACTGTTTGTGGTACGCATCAAGATATTTTAACAATTTATTCTCGTCCACATAGGTGATAATAGCGAGACAATGAACCAACTCCTCAATTCCTCCGCTCAAATCGATTCTATCGATACAGTCAATAATGGTGCGCTCCAAATCGGTTACTCTAACAAAAGAGTCGGTGTTGGGCGTCACAATACCCTCATCTGATTTCAAAGGGTAATACATATAAGTAATTCCCTCATAATCAAAATTGTGAAACACCTCTTTAGAGCAAATGGGGAGTGTATAAAAGATTTGGTGGGCCAATCCATGGTATTCTAATGCCGCATGATAGGAGAGGGTTGAGGATGATGTGATTTGTCCGGCAATCTCAAACTTTCCGGCAAGGGAAGACTTTGTGGCTAAATCGGTAACAACGTATAAATTACGCCTAACTTGTGAGATCAAGCCCTGTTTTCGGTATCGGCGCAAAATCTCTTTTGTTGCATTTGTTTCTTTGATAAATGCCTCAAGATCTTTTTTGCGAAATATTTTAAGTTGATGCAACAGTTCTAAATACTTCATTGTAGTTTACTTTATTTCTGCCGCAAAGATACACATATTTATGTACTAACAGTGGTAATCCGTCTAATCTTATACCCGATTGCCGCAACCACCAACGAGACAATGGGAGAGAGGATGTTAAAGAAGCAGTAGGGCAGATAGGCAAGTGTGCTGATGCCCAGCACTCCCGATTGTACTACGGCACAGGTGTTCCAAGGTACCAATACCGATGTTACCGTTCCGGAGTCTTCTAAGGTTCGGCTTAATAACTCCGGAGCGTACCCTTTTTCTTTGTAGGCTTTTGCAAACATCTTCCCTGGTAGTAAAATCGACATATATTGGTCGGAGAGCGCTACGTTGCAGAATATGCAAGAGGCTATGGTAGAGCCCACAAGACTAAAGGTGGACTTGATGCGAACAAGCATTGCTTGGGTAATCCTCGAGATCATGCCGCTTGCCTCCATCACTCCTCCAAAAGTAGTGACACACAGTATAAGCCACACAGTATTCAACATCCCCGCCATGCCACTGGTTTTGCAAAGGGTGTCCAACATCTCGTTTCCGGTGATAATCTGACATTTTGAGGAGAGGATTTGAAAAGAAGCGAAGATATAACTTGATGTGTTTGACAGGTGTTCGGGACTGATTTGCCGAATGATATGTGGCTGAAACAGACAGGCCACCAAGATGCCCATCAGAGCAGAGAGAAAGAGGCTCAAAAACGGAGAGACCTTTTTGTAGATCATAAATCCTGTGGCACAGGGAACCAATAAAAGAAACGGAGAGATATGAAATGTATTTTGCAGGTCGATGCATTGTTGGTCGATGTTGATGTTGCCCCCATTTGTCAGGAAAAAACCCGCCACCACATAGACAATGCCCGCTATGATATAAGCAGGCGTTACCGTTATAGCCATGTACTTTACGTGTGTATATAGATCGGTTCCACCCACGGTAGCCGCAAGGTTGGTGGTGTCGGACAAAGGAGACATTTTATCGCCAAAGTAGGCCCCCGATATGATTGCTCCGGCCAACCATGGTGCCGGAATACCCAAGATTTTACCCGCTGCAAACATCGCCAATCCTATGGTACCTACTGTGGTCCAAGAACTACCGGTCACTAATGAGGCAATTGAAGCCAAAATAAATATGGTAAAGAGGAATATCCCCGGGTTAATGAGCTTTAACCCATAGGAAATCATCGTTGGTACAATTCCCGACATCATCCAGGAGCCGGTTAGGGCGCCAATCATCAGCAAAATAAAGACAGCTGCTCCCGTTTTGGAGAGATGATCCAACATAAATGTTTCCAATTTGTTCCATGGAACTTTAAGGTAGAGAATCGAGATCAGCGCTGCAAGAGAGGTGGCGCTCAAAAGGGCAATCTGCGCCGGACCCGCCGTAATGTCGTCACCAAAAAGAGGAACTGCTACGGCTATCAACCCTATCAAAAAAACGACAGGGACTACGGAGAGAAGTAACGAGGGGCGTTTCATAACCTTGCTACCACTGTTTGCCCTCCCCTCACTTTTTGCCCCACAGCCACTTCTATCTTGCTATCCAAAGGCAGTAAAAGATCAACCCTTGATCCAAACTTAATAAAACCAACCTGCGTGCACTGAAGCACCTCTTTGCCCACAACAGCATAACACACAATACGTCTGGCAATATACCCCGCAATTTGTCTGAATAACACTTTTGTGCCTTTTTGATTTACCACTACTGTGGTATGTTCGTTTTTTTCGGACGCTTTGGGGTGGTAGGCCGCATGAAAATGTCCGTTATGGTGTTTGAAATAATCGATAATTCCGCCAATCGGGTACCAATTGATATGTACATTAAAGATACTCATAAAGATAGATACTTGTATCCGAGGTTCCTTAAAACACTCTTGTTCAAATACCTCTTGGATAATAATCACCTTTCCATCGGCAGGGGCAATAACGGCGCCTTCTTCAAGGTAAAGAGCGCGGTTGGGTTTGCGAAAAAAAGTGAGGAAAAAATAGGCAAAAAAGAGCAGCACAACGTAACTTCCACAGGAGAGCCACCATATATGACCGGCAAACCAATAGACAATAAATGCCAACAAGGCCAAGACAACAATTGCGATGGCAACAATCCGGCGTCCTTCTTTGTGAATAGTCATGTTTTAACAGTTAGAGTGATAAGAGTTTAATGTATGCGATGACCACAGGAAAGGCAAGGATGGCGCTGTCAAAACGGTCCAACAGACCGCCGTGTCCGGGCATGATCTTTCCGGAGTCTTTTACCTCAAAATGGCGTTTGAGTTGCGACTCTGCCAAATCGCCGCCCACGCCAAAAAGATGGAGAAGCAGAGATATGGCAAAGCAGTGGATGAGTGGATATGGGAGCCACCCGATTCGGTGGATGAGAAATCCGGCAAGTAGGGCAAACAACAATCCTCCGACGAATCCTTCCCAAGATTTTTTTGGTGAGATGCGGGGGAAAAGTTTGTGCCCATTCTTTTGTCCAAAACTCATACCGATTGTATATGCGCCCACGTCTGAGCACCAAAGAATGATAAAGAGAGAGAGCAACCTAAACCCGTCAAAATTTCCTAAAGCATCAAAAGCCAAAAGGTTGGTGAGTGAAAAAGGGAGAGCAATATAGATAATGGGTACAAAAAGATGCGGCGCTTTTGCGTATTCGATATCACTCTTTTGAAATAAGAGCAAGATCCAAATCATGGAGATGGGAAAAACCAATAAAAGAAACCAAATACCTTGAATATGATGGTACATAAGCAGATAAAAGAGAAAAAAGAGGAGCCATCCGCAGACAATAGTTATGTACTGAGACCAAATGTGGCTGTTGCCCAAGGTGATCCGAAAATATTCCAATGTCATAATACCTATAATCAGCATCATAACAAATGAATAGAGCCATGGGTACAACAAGAGGCTGCCCACTATTACGGCAGAAAAGACCAATCCGCTTACACTGCGTATGAAGAGGTTTTTACACATCAGACGGCGCAATTACTTCTTCTTTAATAAACTTACGTTTCCCAAAGATATGCTCCAAATCTTCGGAAAAGATCACTTCACGCTCCAAAAGAAGGTCAGCCAATTGGGTTAACCCCTCACGGTGTTCGTTAAGAATCTCTTTTGCACGGGTATATGAGTCATCGATTAACTTTTTGGCCTCTGCATCAAGACGTTCAGCGGTTTTATCGCTGTAAGGCTTGGTGAGGTTAAAACCGGCCGATTCTGAGGAGTCAAAAAAGCTAAGGTTGCCAACCTCTTTACTCATACCTAAATAACCCACCATGGCGTAGGCCTGTTTGGTCACCTTTTCGAGGTCGTTCATGGCGCCGGTGGAGATTTTACCCATCATCAACTCTTCTGCTGCACGTCCTCCCAAGGTGGATGCCATATCGTCCAACATTTGTTCTAAGGTGGTGATCTGACGCTCTTCGGGCAGATACCATGCGGCGCCCAAAGCCCTTCCGCGTGGAATGATGGTCACTTTAAGAAGTGGGTTGGCGTATTCCAACATCCAGCTCACTGTGGCATGTCCGCTTTCGTGTACCGCAATGGTACGCTTCTCCTGAGGGCTAATGATCTTGCTGCGACGTTCCAATCCACCTACAATACGGTCGATGGCATCCAAAAAGTCCTGTTTATTGATCGATTCTTTGTTTTGTCGGGCGGCAATCAGAGCGGCTTCGTTGCACACATTGGCAATGTCGGCTCCGGAGAAACCGGGGGTTTGCTTGGATAAAAATTCGACGTCAAAGCCTTCTTCCAATTTAAGTCCGCGAAGGTGTACCTTAAAGATTTCCAATCGCTCTTTCATTTCGGGAAGGTCAACATGGATCTGGCGGTCAAAGCGTCCGGCACGCATGAGCGCCTTGTCCAAAATATCGGCTCTATTGGTGGCGGCCAAGATGATCACTCCGCTGTTGGAGCCAAAACCGTCCATCTCTGTAAGAAGTTGATTAAGTGTGTTTTCTCTTTCGTCATTAGAGGTAAAACCCACATTTTTACTTCGGGCGCGCCCCACGGCATCAATCTCATCGATAAAGACAATACAGGGCGCCTTATCTTTGGCCTGTCTAAAGAGGTCGCGAACCCGCGATGCGCCCACACCCACAAACATCTCCACAAAGTCTGAACCGGAGATGGAGAAGAACGGCACATTGGCTTCACCTGCAACAGCCTTAGCCAATAGTGTTTTACCTGTCCCGGGAGGGCCAACCAACAGCGCCCCTTTGGGAATCTTTCCCCCCAGATTGGTATATTTTTGCGGGTTTTTCAAGAAATCGACAATCTCCATCACCTCCACTTTTGCCTCTTCCAACCCCGCCACATCTTTAAAGTTGACCTTTCCGGTATTCTCTTTGTCAAAAAGTTTGGCCTGCGATCTTCCCACATTAAAAATACCTCCGCCTGCACCACCCGGACCAATGCCGCGCGACATACGTCTATACATAAAGACCCACATCAAAATCAAGAGGAGAGGCAGTGTGATCCATTCGAGCAACCGGCTAAAAAAGTTGTTCTGCTTCTCAACTTCTATCCTAAATCGCTGTTCCGGAATAAGTTGCTCCCACGCTTCTTCGAGTTTGGTCTCCATATCGGTATTGCTTCCAATCAAAAAGTAAAAATGAGGGCCTGTTTTTGGAATGTTTTTGTTGGAATAGGAAGATAGACTCTCTTTTTTAAGGTGGATCATCACTTGATCCATATTGCTGATATATACAATTTTTGCAATGTCGCCGGTTGGAATCATGGTCTCCTTGACCTCCGTCCATTCTGTCTTAACGGGTGAACCGTCGTCGTAATTGAACCACACATAGATCAACATCGCCATTAGACCAACATAAATCCAAAGATAGTTGAATTTTGGCGGGTTATTTTTGGCCGGCTTCATAACAGGGTTGTTCTCTTTTGACATAGACTTATTGGTTAAAATGTTTTGTATCGGCGTCAGCCCACAACTCCTCTAATCGGTAAAAAGATCGGTATTCGGATAGAAAAATATGCACTACAATATCAAAGTAGTCGATGATCACCCAAAAGGCATTTTCTTTCCCCTGACTGCAACGCGGTTTACGGGTGTACACCGTCCACATCATCTCCTCCACATTATCCGCAATTGCAGCCACTTGAGTGGAAGAATCGGCGTTACAAATCACAAAGTGATCGCAGATAGATGCGCCGGGTTTACGAAGATCCATGGCGCACACCCTTTGCGCTTTTTTGTCGAGCATTGCCGATGCAATTGTCTCAATTTCAATATGTACTTGTTCTGTTTTTGGCGTTTTGGTCATACAGGTCGGTTAGAAATATCGTGCAAAGATAGAAAAAAAGAAAACTTTTTTGCAATGTAAAGAAAAATCAGTTATATTTGCGCAAAATATAACGTGAATCCTATTTTACTAATTTTTAAAAACATTTCATTTATGAAGAATCTCTTTTTATCAACCGCAACGTTGTTGATGATGGTTGTTATGGCCGGATGCGACACGATTTGCATGGACTTTTTCCAAGGGCAAGTTGGCGAGTATGAACTCACCGTATCGGTGGATCCCACCCAAGTTGGATTGGTCGTTGGGGAAGCTAAACAGTTGAAAGAAACCGTTTTGCCTTCTTTTGCTCCCAACAAGAACGTAGTATGGTTCAGTAGCGACACAGATGTAGCTACTGTTACTGCAGGCGGATTGGTCACCGCTATTGGAGCCGGAAGTTGTACGATTTTTGTTGAAACAGTAGTAGGCGGCGCTTGGGCTAGCTGTTTGGTAACAGTTACTGCACTTCCGAATGACGACGATGATGATGACAACGGTCATCACGGCGGCCATCATCACGGTGGTGGTAATGGTCCCGGTGGCAATGGTCCCGGTGGCAATGGTCCCGGCGGCAATGGTCCCGGCGGTAATGGTCCCGGTGGCAACGGCCATCGTCATTAACAGTATTTTTTGGTTTGGTGAGATAGACTCCACCAATAACGAAGCGTACAGAAACTTAGCGACCGCCCAACACGGAACCGTTTGGGCGGCGCGGTTTCAAACGGCAGGAAGAGGGCAAAAGGGCAATCGGTGGGAGAGCGCTGTTGGTGAAAACCTTACCTTTTCGGTTTTGCTCCGACCTCTGTTTCTTCCTCCTGAGCGTCAGTTTTTGATCTCCCAAACGGTGGCAATAGCGATGTGCGACCTGTTAGGGGGTTGGGGCATTGAGGCCAAAATTAAGTGGCCAAATGATATTTATATTGGAGATAAAAAGGTACAGGGGATGTTGATTGAACACCACTTGAGTGGGTCGCAAATATCGGCTTCGATCGTTGGGGTGGGGTTAAACCTTAATCAAGTGCGGTTTGCTTCGGATGCGCCTAACCCCACATCGGTATTTTTGGAGACGGATGTGCGGCACGATCCGGAGGAGGTCTTGCAAGCGCTTTTGGTTTTTTTGTGGCGGAGGTATGGGGCTTTGGAGCGGGGCGAGTGGGAGGAGGTGGATGCTGATTATGGGAAGAGGCTCTACCGGAGGGGGCAATGGGCCACCTACCAACGCTGCGCCACACAAACGCATTTTTTAGGAAAAATTGAGGGTGTGGATCGACTTGGATGTCTGATGGTGTCCCTGGAAAACGGGAAAATAGAAACTTTTTCCTTTCAGGAGATCAAATACTTGCGTTAAACACTTCGATTGCCGCTTGCAGATCGCCATCCTTAAAGAGTGCGTGACCGGCCACTAAGATGTTGGCACCGGCCAACATCAATAAAGGGGCATTATCCATGCCCACTCCTCCATCCACCTCAATCAGGCACGATGGGTTCTTTTTAAGAATCAGCTCTTTGAGCCGAGAGACTTTGGAGAGCGAATGAGGGATAAAAGATTGACCGCCAAAGCCGGGGTTCACTGCCATAACTACAACAAAGTCAATATCTTCCAAAATATCGGTCAACACTTCTACCGGCGTATGGGGGTTGAGTGCAACACCCGCCTTCATGTTGGACATACGGATGTGCTGGATGGTTCTATGGAGGTGGGTACACGCTTCGTAATGAACACTTAGATAAGAAATTCCGATTTTTTGAAAACGATCTATGTAGCGGTCCGGATCAACAATCATCAAGTGGGCGTCAAGAGGTTTTTGGCTGTTTTTGGCAATGGACTCTACAACAGGAAATCCATAAGAGATGTTGGGCACAAAAACTCCGTCCATGATGTCTAAGTGGAGTAAGTGGGCGCTGCTTTGGTTCACAAGGGTTACGTTGTTTGCTAAGTGCCCAAAATCGGCAGACAACATAGAAACGGAGAGCAGGGAGGAGTTCATGGTATTGTGTCTAAGAAACTGTTTTTAAATGGTTTTGAGGATGTCGAGCAAAAAGTCCCAAAATTTTTGGACCGAGGCGATCTCCAACTTTTCACCCGGAGCATGGACGCCACGAAGCGTGGGACCAAAAGAGATCATGTCGAGCATGGGGAAAGAGTCAAGGAAGAGGCCGCACTCCAAACCGGCGTGGATTGCTTTGACAGCGGGTGCTTTACCAAATAGACGGGTGTAGGAATCAACCGCTTTAACAAGAATAGGAGAGTCCATTTTTGGTGTCCACCCCGGGTACTCCGACTCGTGCGTCACGGATGCTCCGGCCAAACGAAAGTGGGCTTCGATCCGGCGGGCGGCGTGGAATCGGGCGCTGTTGATGGAGCTGCGTTGGCTTGTGCCGATCCGGATCTCTGCCTCCTTGTCCATCTTAATGGAGGCCAAGTTGGTTGAAGTCTCTACCAAGCCGGGGATATCGTAACTCATGGCCATGACGCCGTGGGGACAACTGTAGAGGGCGGCAATAAGGCGGCGGCAGGTGTCGGCGTCAATGAGGAAGGAGGGGGAGTGTGAGGGGAAAATTTCGAGCGAGAGTTTGGGGTCGGTGTGGAGGTATTCGGCCTTGGTCTCGTGGGCAAATTGCATAAAAAGGTCGCTAAACGGGGTGAGTTTGGCGGAGGTGATGGTACAGAGCGCCCATGCTTCGCGTGGAATGGCGTTGCGTTTGTTTCCGCCTTGAATGTGGGCGATACCTATATCAAATTGTTGTTGCGCCTGCCAAAGAAAACGTGCAAGGAGTTGGTTGGCATTAGCATATCCTTTATTGATCTCATCGCCGCTGTGGCCGCCCGTTCCACCCGAAACGGAGACTTTAAGCGCCACAACACCTTCCGGAGTGGGATAGGTGGTATAGGAAAACCGCGCAGTGGTGTCGATCCCACCGGCACACCCAATAAAGATCTCCCCTTCGTCCTCCGAATCGAGATTTAGTAAAATATTTCCGGTGATAAACCCCGGTTTTAGGGCGCGGGCGCCGTCCAATCCCGTCTCCTCCGATACGGTAAAGAGGCACTCGATGGGGCCATGCACCGCATCAGTGCTCTCTAAAAGAGCCAACTGGGCAGCCACTCCGATCCCACAATCGGCACCTAAGGTGGTCTCTTTTGATGTGAGCCATCCGTTTTCCTCTACCACAATCGGGTCTATTGCAGGGTCAAAAGGCAATTCGCCATTTTTTTCGCACACCATGTCCACGTGGCTCTGAAGCACGACCACCGGACGTAACTCCATACCGCGAGTGGCCGGTTTACTGATCATTACGTTACCCGCAGTGTCGGTAGCCACCGGCAGATTGCGCTCTTTGGCAAAGTTGACGAGATAGGCGCAAATCAACTCTTCGTGTCCCGATTCGCGAGGAATTTTGCAAATATTTAGGAATGCGGCAATAACCGATTTAGGTTGTAAATCATTGAACATAGTCAAACTATTTAATTGTTATATTATCCTTTCAGTTTCTTCTCTAAATCAACCACATATTGACGAAAACGGCGATCGGTATCCATTAGGTCACACACCGTATTGCAGGCGTGGAGCACAGTAGCGTGGTCTTTCCCTCCGATTTGTGCCCCAATAGAGGCCAACGAATTTTTGGTAAAGTTGCGGCTGAGGTACATAGCAATCTGACGAGCCTGTACAATCTCCCTTTTTCTTGTTTTGGAGAGCAGGTTATCGGGTTGAAGTTTAAAATAGCTGCACACCTCTTTTTGGATATCGCCCACAGAGACCTCTGCGTGGTGGATACTTACTAGTTTGTCAGTCATTGATTCTACTAGTTGTAAGGTGATTGGCTTCTTGTTTAGGGTAGCGTGTGCCAAAAGAGAGACCAAAGCTCCCTCAATTTCTCGAATATTGGTGGTGATTTTTGAAGCAATAGAGTTGAAGATCTCTTCAGAAAGCTCAATTCCGTCGTTGTAGCTCTTTGCTTTAAGAATGGCGGCCCTGGTAGAGAAGTCAGGCGGAGTGAGTTCGGCAGAGAGTCCCCACTTAAAACGTGAGAGCAACCTTTGTTCCAACCCTTTAAGTTCTACAGGCGCTTTATCAGATGTGAGTATCAGTTGTTTATTTGATTGGTGCAGGTGATTAAAGATATGGAAAAAGGCGTTTTGGGTTCCGTCTTTGTCCGCAAATTCATGCACATCATCAATAATAAGCACATCGATCATTTGGTAAAAGTGCATGAAGTCGTTGATCTTGTTTTTGACCACCTGTGCATCTACATATTGAGACTGAAAACGATTGGCGTTTACATACAACACAATCTTTTGGGGAAACAACTCTTTTGCTTTAATGCCGATAGCTTGTGCTAAGTGCGTCTTTCCCAAGCCCGAAGCTCCATACAAAAAGAGGGGATTAAAGGTGTTTTTGCCCGGGTTTTCAGCTATGTTGAGGCCGGCAGAGCGGGCCAAGCGATTGCAGTCACCCTCAATAAAATTGTCAAAATTATAAGATGGATTGAGCTGGGAATCTATATGTATCTGTTGAATACCCGGGATGATGAAGGGGTTGGGAATATTGGATGGAGAAGGGCCGTTAAAGGGAATCGATGGGTTTTTAGGAATATGTACTCCCTGATGGGGCATGACCACAGCCCCTCCGGACGACACTACCCTGACGCTGTACTCCAATTTTGCTTGAGATCCCAATTCACGTCTAAGGCATTTGCTCACCAAATCGATAAAGTGTTCTTCTAAGTATTCTCTAAAAAAGTTGGAGGGCACCTCTATGGTTAATACGTTTTTGGACAATTTGATAGGTTCAATAGGGGCAAACCATGTATTAAAGCTGTCCGGAGGAATAATATCTCCGATCACTTTAAGACAATTGTTCCAAACGATGATGTGTTGTTCAGGGATCATTAAGAGGTTTTGGTTAAAAAAGCGTCCACAAAAATGAGAATAAAAAAAGAATAAAAAAAATTTAAAACGCTTGCAAAATCAATTTTTTTTTTAAGATTCTTAGTATCAGCATAAAAAAAATTAAAAAATTAACGTGCTGTTAATAAGCTGTTTACAGAAAAGCAAAAAGGTAAGTGTTGCTTCGAGAGAGTGATAGAGGGTTTAAAAAATTTACTAAAAAACAGAAAATTTTAGAAATTTTTTAGGGTTTTGGTTGATGTTCCATACAAGACTATCCAACCGCAGCACGAGAGAGGAGATGTTTTGATGAATTTCGTCGGTGTATAACAACTTTCCAAACGTACCTTGGGGATCCTGGAGCCGGTTGAGGAGAAGATCAAGATCATGAATGGTTTGGGTTATATTTGCATGGGAGAGTGAATCTGTAAAACTTGCCAAATTTGAGGCAATTGATTGAATATCACCCGAGCTTTGGGCCAAAGAGGTGGAAAGTTGATTCAAGTTGTGTACAATGGACTGCATATTAGGTGTTTCACTGTTGATCCACGCGCCAAGTGTTCGAAAGTGGCTGATAGTGCCTTTTAACTCTTCAAGAATGGTCTGAATATTTGCCTGATTTTGAGATCCAAGGATGACATTCAAATGGCGTACAGAGGAGTCCAATCCGGTGAGGAGTCCGGTGATCTGCTCTTTAAGTAGAGGAAGCTCTTGACCAATATAATCGATAAGGTCAACGGCAATATCAGATGAGATCAAGTCATTGTGTCCCAGAATCCGGGCAGAATTACCCAAATTGATGCGAATGGCTTTGGTACCAAGTAGATCAACACTATAAATCTGGGCAACAGAGTTATCGGGAATCCGATAACGTGACTCTAATTGAATGGTAACATCAAAAAGGTCTTTTTGACCGTTGTAGGTGATTCTTTTGATTGTTCCCACTTTAAGCCCGCGTATGTAGATGGGTCCGGTTTGGGTGATCCCATCTACGCTCTGATACTCTATCTGATAGGATGTAAAGTGGTTAAAGATATCACGACCTTTTAAAAAATAGACCAACCAGTACATGGTCATGGCAAGAACTAATAAGATCAATCCTGCTTTTAATTCTTTGGAAATACGGAGTTTCATCTAATCTATTGTTTGACCACAAATGCTTGTGGGTAATCTTTGCGTACTTTGTTGCAATATGTTTGCGCCTCCTCTTTTGTGGCAAAAGAGCCTGTTGAATATTTGTAGAGCGTCCCTTCTTTTTTGTGGCGAATGTCCGTATATCCTTTAAATTCAGGCGCATTGGTTTGGAGTAACCTGCTGATGGCCAAAATTTGGACACTAAAGGTTTCAGTGGAGGTATTTGGGGTAGGTGGTGTGGGAGGAGATGGTGGTGTTGGAGGAGCCTCTATTGAGTCGGTTTTCTGAACAGGTTTTGACTCTTCTTTGACAGAACTTATGGGTGAAGGCAGTTTATCCACTCCACTCTGGTACTCCTTAAAGGCGTTAAAGAGCGCCGTAGCCATCTTGTTTTGCCCATCATCAGAGGTGAGCACTGTTCTGTCGGCGGTGTTGGAGATAAAGCCCAATTCCACAAGGACAGCGGGCATGGAGCTGCGCCACAGAACCAAGAAACCGGCCTGTTTTACACCTCTATTTGTGGTGATGGGACTCTTTCCAAATGCTTTTTGCACCTTTTCTGCAAACTGAACACTTTGTTCAAAGTGCGCATTTTGAAGAAGATTGAAGATGATGTACGATTCGGGATTGGTTGGGTCAAATCCCTGATATGTGGTTTTATAGTCATCTTCAAAAACAATGACTGAGTTTTCCTTTTTACTCACTGCCAAGCTTGATTCGCTATTATCTTTGCCCATCACGTAGGTCTCGGAGCCGGCCGGAGCGCTTTTATCGTTGGAGTTTACGTGAATGGAGATGAAAAGGTCGGCATGGTTTTTGTTTGCAAAGTCTGCACGTGAAGCCAAAGAGAGAAAGATGTCGGTTTTACGGGTATAGAGTACTTTTACATTAGGATAAGCGTTTTCAATGAGTTTACCAAACTTTAATGCAACCGAAAGGGCAATGTGTTTTTCTAAAGTTTTACCGCCGGGGGCAACAGAACCCGGATCTTTTCCACCGTGTCCGGAGTCGATCACAACGGTGCGAAGTTGCACTCCTTGTGTATTTTGCGCAAAGATCGGCACAGAAACCCACAAGAGGAAAAAAGCGAAAAGAGAACCAAATCGTATCTTCATGCAGAAAAAAGTTTATTTTTGCAGACGCAAAGATAGCAAAATTATTTAAAGAAGAGGATTAGTTATATGTTTCGCAGGTGGTGGTTATCTATATGGTTGTGCATTTTGTTTGCCTCTCTCTTCAGGCACGCTGATGCCGGGAGTGGCCACACCTATAATTTAAGTGATTTGCTAATAAGGGATCAGGACACCACTTTTGTTCGTCCGGTTGATGACTCCTCTTCTATTTCTGTTCGTTCGTTCATTGAATCTCCTCTCTTTTCAGAAGCAAAAGATTCTATAATCGAGGATTTTACAAATGGAAAGAAACTGATGTACTACTTTGGTGACGTAAAGGTAAAGTACCAAAATTTGGAGATGTCTGCGGAGAATATGGTGTATGACGCAGATACCCGAATTGTGTATGCCACAGGCGTGGCAGATTCTACCGGAAAGTTACAGGGAAGACCTGAGATGAAAGAGGGTAATAGTACATACACCATGGATTCAATTTATTACAATTTTACCTCCAAGAAGGCAAAAATATATGGCATGAAAACTCAGGATAAGGATGGCTTTTTGCATGGAAATGTCCTTAAAAAAATGCCTGACAACTCGTTAAATATATCTGATGGGATGTACACTACTTGTGATGCAGATCATCCTCACTTTTACCTGCGTATGACTGCTGCAAAGGTGGTACAATCGCCCAAAAAGACAATTTTTGGTCCTTCGTATTTGGTGATCGAAGATGTTCCCACACCCTTTGCACTCCCCTTTGGTTTTGTGCCCGACAGGCCGGATCGTGCAAGCGGGCTGATGATGCCATCTTTTGGAGAAGAGGTGAGTAGAGGCTTTTTTATGAAAGAGTTAGGCTACTATTTTGTGGCGGGCAATCACTTGGATTTTGCCCTTACCGGAGATTTTTACACTTTGGGATCATGGAGGGCGCAACTTGACTCTCGTTATAAGAGTCTTTACCGATTTGATGGATCAATTCAACTCAATTCCTCTACCAACATCACCGGGGAGCGAGGCGCTCCCGATTACAACGAATCCAAAGATTTTTCCGTAAGGTGGAGCCATAATCAAGATCCAAAGGCCAGGCCCGGCACCACTTTTAGAGCGAGTGTAAATTTTTCATCACCTATGAACAATAGGTATAACGCTACAAACATCAATCAAGCCCGCGAAAGTAGCGCACAATCAAGCATCTCGTATGCCAAAACATTTTTTGGAACCCCATTTAACCTCTCCGTCAATTTGCAGCACAGCCAAAATATGCGCGACAGCTCATACGCATTTACGTTGCCCAACTTTTCTCTCTCCATGAGCACCATCTTTCCATTTAAACGTAAAGAACGGGTTGGTAAGGAGTTGATATATGAAAAAATCTCTTTTGGTTACAACACCTCTTTTGACAATAAGATCAACTTTAAATCGAGCGACTTCTCGTCAGGGGATGTGTGGTCAAAGTTCAAAAATGGGATGTCGCATAGTTTTAAGATAGGCCTCCCTACATTTAATCTGCTCCAATACCTTCAATTCTCGCCAAATATCAGTTATGGAATGAATTGGCATTTTCGCTCAAAGGAGTGGATATACAACAGAGAGACAGGAAAAGAGGAGGAGATTGTTACAGATCCATTTAGTGTACTGGGGATTACGCAAAATGTATCCGGATCATTGGCTATGAGTACAATAGTTTATGGAATGTATGAGTTTAAAGAGGGTGGCCCTATTCTGGCGATCCGACACATGGTAAAACCCAATGTAAGTATCAATTTTTCTCCCAATATGAGGACCGCAATGAATGGATATACATCTTTGGACTATACAGATACGTTGGGAAAAGAACGCACAAGGCTTTACAACATTTACGATGGTTCCACTGCTGCTATTCTTGGCGGACCCAAGTCGGCCTCAATGTCTTTTTCACTGGGAAACAATGTAGAAGCAAAAGTACGCGATCGCAAGGATACTACAAGTTCCGGAATCAAGAAGATAAAGTTGATCGACAACTTGCAATTATCAAGCAGTTATAATTTTTTATTGGACTCTTTTAAACTTGCTCCGGTAAGTGTAAGCATGAACACCACTATTTTTGAAAAAGTGAACCTACAGGCAAATGCAATGCTTGATCCGTATGCCATTCATAAACACGGAAGTGCAAAAATTGCAACGTACAATATTGTTCAGGAGGGCGGGTTTAAACTGCTCCGTCTTACCGCCGCGGGTATGTCGTTTAGTTATCAGTTTTCCGGAAAAGGAGCGGGAGGAACCTCTGCCGAAAACAGCTACAAACGAATCTTTGTACATCCCATAACCGGAGAGTTTATTCCCGATGGGTATATCTATTATATGCCTCCCGATTTGCCATGGTCTGTAAATTTTAGTTATAACTACACATATAGTGTGGCGTATCAATATGCCAACGCAAGCCAGCAAAAGATACACAACCACTTGCAGACATTAAGCGTCAATTCTCAGCTTAAATTGACCAAAGATTTTAATCTAACCCTCTCTACCGGAGTGGATATGATGAAGATGGCGCTAACGACTACCAACCTTGCTGCCACGTACGATTTGCACTGTTTCTTGATTTCGGTCAACTGGATACCCAATGGAAAGTGGTCGTCATGGAGCTTTAGAATACAGGCAAAATCATCGGCGTTGGCAGATTTGTTAAAATACGATAAAAAAGCGAGTTTTTGGGATATGTAAGGGGCATCAAACTACAAATCAGATATTTATGTTACAAGTTAAAACAGAGAAAGCACCAAAAGCAATAGGGCCATACAGTCAGGCGATTTGTGCAAACGGGTTTCTTTTTGTGTCGGGGCAATTGCCTATTGATCCGGCTACCGGTTTTTTTGTTTCCGGAGGGATTAAAGAACAAACTACACAGGTTCTTGTGAATGCAAAAGCGATTGTAGAAGCGGCCGGTTTTTCCTTTTCTGAGGTAGTAAAGGCGACTGTATTTCTTTCTGATATGAGCAATTTTGTGGCTATGAATGAGGTATATGCCACTTTTTTTACCGATCCTTTTCCCGCACGCGCCGCTGTTGAGGTGGCCCGATTGCCCAAGGACGCATGGGTAGAAATTGAGTTAATTGCAGCAAAAAAGTTGTAGAATCGTTTTTTTTTGTATCTTTTCCGCGTTGGAGAGGTACTCTCTCCATGTAAGAGTTAAATTTTTCTTATTTCCGTATGTACGATATTATTGAATTAAGCAATAAAAGCCTTGATGAATTGAGGGCAATTGCTGAGGAGTTGAAGATCAAACGTGTATCTTCAATTGCAAAAGAGGACCTGGTTTACAGAGTTTTAGACGAACAAGCGATTCAAGGTGTGGACACTCCGCTGCCAAAAAGAAGGGGAAGGCCAAAAATTAGGCAGACGCCCAACAGCCCTCCCGTTAATAATAACAAGGTACAGGAGGCTCCTAAGTTAGAAGTTCCGCAGAGTGAGGCTCCTGCTCCAACAGTAACTGATGATCCCAAACGTCCGCGTAGGGGACGTCCCAGAAAAATGTTCCATCAAGAGCCAAAACAAGAGGTGAAAACCGAACTCAAGGTGGAACAAAAAACAGAAATCAAAGAAGATGCCGGCAAACAGGAGAGGGACAAAAATCGCAAAAATAGACGTAAGAGGACCAAGTTTGGCCATCAGCAAGGGGCAGTTCCGGTTTCTCCCTCGCAAGGAGTTCCCGTACCTGTTGTCTCTGAGGTGGTAACGGTAGAATCGGCACCACAGGAGGGGCGACCTTCTCCGTTGGATGACCAAAAAGAGGCCAATCAACATAAGGCGCATGTTAAAAAGATTGAATACGAGGGTGTTGTAGAATGTGTAGGCGTACTCGAACTGATGCCGGAAGGGTACGGTTTTTTGCGCTCATCGGATTACAACTATCTTAACTCACCCGATGACATCTATGTGTCGGTTCAGCAGATTAAACATTTTGGGCTTAAAACGGGCGACACCATCCTTGGCGAGATTCGTCCGCCAAAGGAGGGAGAAAAGTACTTTCCATTGGTTTCACTCAAGCAAATCAACGGCAGGGATCCGGAATTTATTCGTGACCGCGTACCGTTTGACTTTCTCACTCCTCTTTTTCCCGACGAGAAGTTCCGACTGACGGGGAAAGGGCATAACAACATCTCTGCCAGAGTGGTTGACCTCTTTGCGCCCATTGGAAAGGGACAACGGGGATTGATTGTGGCGCAACCCAAGACGGGAAAAACGGTGCTCTTAAAAGATATTGCCAATGCCATTGCAGACAACCATCCGGAAGTGTATATGATTGTACTCTTGATTGATGAACGGCCTGAGGAGGTAACGGATATGGCCCGAAGCGTTCGTGCCGAAGTGATTGCTTCGACTTTTGACGAGCCGGCCGACCGACATGTAAAAGTGGCCGGTATTGTGTTGGAGAAGGCAAAACGTTTGGTGGAATGTGGACACGATGTAGTGATTTTATTAGACTCAATAACACGCTTGGCAAGAGCCTATAACACCGTTCAGCCTGCATCCGGCAAGGTGTTGAGCGGGGGCGTGGAGGCCAACGCACTGCAAAAACCCAAGCGCTTTTTTGGCGCTGCGCGCAATATTGAACATGGAGGTTCTCTCACCATTTTGGCTACCGCTCTGATCGACACCGGTTCCAAGATGGACGAGGTGATCTTTGAGGAGTTTAAGGGAACCGGCAATATGGAGTTGCAGTTAGACAGAAAGTTGTCCAACAAACGAATCTTCCCGTCTGTTGACGTTACCATGAGCAGCACCCGCCGCGACGATTTGCTCCATGACAAGGAGACCCTTAACCGTGTATGGATATTACGTAACTATTTGGCCGATATGAATTCTGTTGAGGCTATGGAGTTTATGCGTGCGCGACTGCTCCGTACCGAATCCAACGAGGAGTTCTTAGTTTCGATGGGCAAGGAGTAGTTCGTATGTTTGAAGCAACTGCAACGCGGTGGCTTCTTGGCGGTAGTGCATTTGAGCGCGTTGCTGTGCGTTGTTACGGCACTCTGTGTAGTGTTTACGGTTGATAAGTATTGTCTCGATGGCGTTTGCAAGCGCATCGGGGGTGTTGGGTTGATACAACACTCCTCCGTTGGAAAGAATTTCGGAAAACGATCCCGTGTCGGGCGAAACAGCCGGTATTCCGGCTGCAAAGGCCTCACACAGATACAATCCTATGGCTTCTTGATGCCGTACCGGCACGCAAATTAGCGAAATATCTTTGTAAAATGAGGCGTGGTCATCGGGAGCATAGTGATCTATCCAGGTAACGTCCTGAGCAAAGGGTTTGAGCGTCTTTCTGATTTGATGGATAAAACGCCTGTTTTCACGGGTATAACCACCTCCAATTTTCAGTTTTAATTGAGGATTTCCCCCTTGCTGTTTGATTTTTACAAATGCTTGCGCCAGAATATCCAATCCATTTTGATGGCTCATTCTGTAAAAAAATCCGATGGTGGGCTCTTTTGGAATGTGGTGCGATCGATATTTTTCTACATCCACTCCGGGATAAACAACTTCAATCTTCTTGATTTCTTTAATTTTGGAATGAATTTTGGACTTGTAGAACTCGCTCGAAGTGATAAATCGATCCACATATTTCGCCTGTTTGCCTATCAAATCCCACGCCTGACGGGCATAACGATCGTTGAGCGTATCAATCCATATCTCTTCATCCTGAAGGGAGCATACTATTGGTATATTAATTTGATTCTTAATAACTTTAGCTATGCCTATCAACATAGAAGTAGATAGATGAATGATATTCGGGTGATTGTGATTTACCATCCATTCAATCATTTTGTTGATCTCTTTTGAAAAATGAAGGTCATCGCCTTTGATCATCGAGAGGGTCATCTGCTCCATGCCTTTGGCAGAGGTGGCTCCCGATAGCGAAGCGGCCATACGCAGCATGGAGGGAGTTTCAAGGATTTTTTTAAAGAATTGTGGTACAGTCCTCTTTTTAAAGAACTTTTGTGCTATATAGTAGGAGGTTGCAGGAAAAAAGAGGGGAGTATCGGTACCAAACGACTTGTTGGATACAGGTAGATATAAAGGCATTACCACCACCTCGTGTCCCGTATGGCGCAACGCCTGCGCATACAAACGGTCACGAAAGCAGTTGCCGCAGTAAAATGTGTCGCCGGAACCTGGGACGATCAGCAGGACTTTCACTATTTCAACTTGTAAGCCATCAAGGTGTTTCCATGGCGGAGGTACAATACGCCCTTATGGATAACGGGATGCGCCCAATGAGGACCGGTGCCCAAGGCCACAGGGAAGTGACTTATAAGTTCATATTTAGCCGGATTTGGCTTTATTAATCTCATCTCACCCTTATCACTATATACATAGAGCATTCCGTCTGCTGATATTACATTACACTCACCGCTCTCTTCAATTTTATATTTTGTTTCGCCTGTTTTTGCGTCTAAGCAAAACCAGAACTTGTTGTTATGCCCGGAACCATATATGTAATCACCGATCTTCACGGTGCTGCCCATCTGGTTGTCCATGTCGTTGTTCTTCCACACCTGCTCCACAGATTTCCCCCCGTTTAGTAAACGTAACAGCATTGTTCCTCCTCGGTATCCTGTGGTAGATAAGATCATTCCGTTGGTATAGATTGGAACGTTGGGGTGGATATTACGTTGATTTTTCTGAGGGAAAGACCATAACTTTTCTCCTGTATTTGCATGAAAAGCAATGATATGCTCGTGGGTGCAGGTCACTACCATGGGTACAGATTGGTCGCCGATGTAGAGGGGTGAACAGTAGGACGAAGGTGTCCCTTCGCCTGTACTTGACCATATTAACGCACCGGTATGTTTATTAAGCGCTACCATGTTGTGCGTGGCGCCGCCGGGGGTCATATAAATCATATCACCCACAATAAGTGGATTTTCGGTCATTCCCCACATAATGTTTTTGCCGTCAAAATCGGTAAGAAGATCTTTTTGCCAAACCGTTTTGAGGGTGGACTCGTCGATACAAAAGAGGGTGCCAAGGGCGTTAAAGATGTAGAGTTTTCCATCGTTAATAGAAACAGAGGAGCGTGTGCCGTTGTGGTTTTTGTTCCACTCTTTGCCAATCTCCTTTTGATTGAGCAATTTGCCGCTCATGTCAAAGACATACAACATCAACTTGTCGCCGTGCATACCGTTGATATAGATCTTTTCGTTGGCTATGGCTACCGATGTGTGCCCTTCGCCCAATCCGTCAAATTTCCACAATAGTTGGGGGCCGTTGGATGGCCAAACTTGTAACAAATTGGTGTCGAAGTACATTCCGTTCCGGTTTTCGCCTCGCCATTGCCAATTATTTTGGGCTTGGAGCATAACGGATAGTAATAATGCAGAGAGGAGTAGAGACTTTTTCATAAGATGAGAGGGTTGATGATTTGTTGGATATTAAACTAATTTTTTTGTTTGAGTGCAAAGATAAAGTTTTTTTTTGCACTTCCCGAATCTATTTATTACTTTTCATCGCTTTCTTTGGTTAGGTTGTGGCCAATATAGCACCCAATATCCCTGTGATCATTGCGCAAACAGGGGTGATAAGGTTTTCTGCATAGAGCAAGCGGTATGTCCGTTTTGTATCAAAACCCAACGAGTAGCAGAGTGCGATTTCTTTTGTCCTGGCAATCATGTTTTTGCGTATAACAATGATGAGACTAAAGATGCCGAGCAATAGACCCAATCCGCCTAAAGTCATGAAAATAGTGAGATAGGTATTGATCACGCTGTAGAACAATTCCATACGCTCGCCTGTGGTGGTTATGCGAATGCCATAGTTATTGAGTGCTTGAGAAATAAGCGTTGTGGTTTCGGCGACTTTTTCATTGGATGTTTTGATGAGCATCACTTCGCTGCCCAAAATTTCGCTCCATATTTGAGAAAAAAGGGTTTTGTCAATCAAGATATATCCCTGAAAAATAGAGTTTTGAATTGTTCCGGATAGAACAATAGGTATGGTTTGTCCTTGGTCACCCGTATAAAAAAGGGTGTCGCCTAATTTTTTTCCAAGGCTCCATTGCAAAACCGTTTCGTCGATCAAAGCGGGGTAGGTAGTGTGTAAGAAGTTAGGAATGGTTTTGGAAATTTTGAAATGACTCTTTTTGAACTCCTCCATATCAATGCCCAATACATTTGGGGTGGTAACTTTGTTCAGATTGAGGCAATTGGCATCGTCTGCGCTGTACTTTAACAGTTGCCACACCAACACTTCGTTATCTAAATCGGTGATTGCCAATTTAGTGCGCCCCTCTTTGGTTCCAATGTTGTGGTACACCGGTACCATGGTTTCGCACCACAGCGAAAAACCGCCTGTGGCGGTGCGCAGTTGGGAACTGTTGGCAAAGCTTTTGCGATGAAGTCCAACGGTAAAGACAATAAATATACCGGAAGCCAATGTGATGAACGACAGCATGACCTGCCTTTTGGTGTAAAATAACGATGACCACACCCATTTTGATAAACCAAAGGACCTCTTTGAGCCTCTTCCCAAACGGTGAAGGAGGTAGCTCATGGAGGCCCATCCAAAAAACAAAAAAACGATTCCAATAGCGATTGTCATGTTATATGAAGATAACTTTGCAAAGATAGTGCATAAGTTTCAAATGCAGTGTAAGTATCCTCAAACATCCCACGATATAAAAGAGAAGATGTGCTTGAATAGAATTTTTAAACCATCGATCAAAAAAAATCCCTATATTTGCTGTAGGATTTTTGCGGAAGCTATACTGGTAATTGCAGAAATCTGAAATAATTCTGATATGAGTACACATTTGATTAAATAGAAACGTATTAAAAATGAAAAGAGTATTAATTATATCTTTAGCAGTTAGTTTAGCAAGTATTGCCGGGTTTTCTCAAAACATTGACAAAGCAAAATTGGATGCCTATTTTGATGCACTTGCAAGCAACAACAGATTTATGGGAAGTGTTGCCATTGCGCAAGCAGACAAATTGATCTATGTAAAGTCGGTTGGATTTGCCGACGTTGAACAAGAATTGTTCGCGAGTGAAAGTTCAAAATACCGAATAGGTTCGATTACCAAAACTTTTACTGCCGTAATCACCCTACAAGCAGTAGAAGAAGGTGTATTGAGTTTAAACGAAACGATTGATAAATACTTTCCAACCATTGGAAATGCCAACAAAATTACCATCGAACACCTGCTTCGCCACCGAAGTGGATTGCACAACCATCTTGACGATTTGGTAAATTCTAATCAGCACATACATCCGATAACCGAAAAAGAGATGATTGAAGTATTCGTAAAGGCCGGAAATGATTTTGAACCAGATACTAAAATGGCATACAGCAATCCAAATTATATACTGCTTACTTATATTCTTGAAAAAATTTATAATAAACCCTTTTCACAGATATTGGAAGAGAAAATAACCAATCCTATTGGACTGAAAAACACTTACATAGATGGGAAGATAGATACACAAAACGGCGAATGTAATTCATACACATTTCTCAATAATAGTTGGGTATTGGCACCTGAATTTGATGTGTCGCAAGTGCTTGGCGCAGGCGCAATAACTTCAACTCCGGCAGATATTGTTACATTCAGCCACGCGCTTTTTAGCGGTAAACTGATATCAGAAAACAGTTTGACAAAAATGCAAATCATTAAAGACCATTATGGAATGGCACTGATTCAAATGCCCTTTAATGACAAGTCAGGTTTTGGACACTCAGGTGGAATAGACGGATTTCGTTCTGTGTTTGCATATTTTCCTATAGGTGAAATTTCATTTGCCTTTACCTCAAATGGTATGAATTTTTATGGGAATAACATTGCTATTGCCATTTTGAGCGCAGCATTCAACAATCCGTTTGAGATTCCCGAATTTACAACAGTGAACATTTCAGACGAAGAGTTGGATAACTATTTGGGCGTTTATTCTTCTCAGCAACTTCCTTTAAAACTGACCATAACCAAAAGTAACGGATCTCTTTTTGCCCAACTCACAGGACAACCCTCTTTTCCGTTGGAAGCAACCGAAAAAGACAAATTTGAGTTTAAACAGGTAGGTGTCGTTTTCGAATTTAATCCCTTGAATAATTCTATAAAATTGAAACAGAGTGGAATGGAGTTCCTTTTTGAGAAAGAATAATAATAACTAATATGAGAAATCCGGAAGAAACAATTGGAAACTTGATTGATAAACAAAGCATTTGTTTTATTAGTTCTGTTGATGAAAATGGTTATCCCAACACCAAAGCAATGTTGGCGCCAGTGAAGCGAGAAGGCATCAAAACAATCTATTGGCATACCAACAGCCCATCAATGAGAATAAAGCAATACATCAACAACCCAAAGGCATGTATCTATTTTTGTGACAAACGGTTTTTCAGAGGGGTAATGCTTATAGGGACAATGGAAGTAGTTGATGATCTTGATGTAAAAAAAGAGATTTGGAAAGATGATTTTTCTATGTACTACCAAGGCGGAATGGACGGAGGTGATTTTATTATTCTAAAATTCACAGCCCAAAGTGGGCGGTATTACAGTAATTTTAAATCAGAAGATTTTGTAATTTGATTTTGAACTCTATGAATATTGAAGAACTTAGGAATTGTTGCCTTGCAATAAAAAATGTTGAAGAGTGTACACCTTTTGGAGAAGACGTAATGGTGTATAAAGTTATGAATAAGATGTTTGCGTTTTTTCCTCTCAATCCAAAAGAGTATGAACATTTTGTTGTTTTAAAGTGCGCACCAGAAAAAACTGTGGAATTACGAGAGAAATACCAAGGCGTTACAAAAGGATACTATACGGGAAACAATTTGATGTGGAACTCTGTTTTTATTCAAAAAGACGTTCCCGATAAAATAATTGTTGAGTTGATAGAACACTCTGCCCAAGAGGTTGTTAAAAAACTTCCGAAAAAGAAACAGGAAGAATATAATGAAAACTCATGACCTGTTCCCAACGTGTTTTCGTTTTCAAAACACCACTTTTTCGGAACGCACTGTCGCCCCGCTTGCGCAATACCGTCCGCTACCTGCTGGCGTTCTTCTCATTCTTTGTGTTTCACATATATTAATTCGTCCATAAATTCTCCATTCTTGAATAATGCTTTTTTCAGTTTTGCTTCAAGGACAAATCCTGCTTTTTCTAATA
>JAITFU010000185.1 GCA_031281125.1 Prevotellaceae bacterium
AATGACGAAAAGGAATATTTTGTCATGTATACTTGCGGTGGTGCTGGTATTTACAGTAACCATTAGCTGCAATACATATCCAATAACAATTAAGCCTGTTTTAATAGCGGAAGGAGACCGCTTTAACGGTGACAAAGGAAACTCCGTGATAAAAACACAGGCAGAATGGGATAATTTGATAAATGTGCATTGTTCTCAATATTTTAGCAATGCTACGATTTGTCGTCAATATTTTGTAGATAAAAATATTGATTTCGATATGTTTCAGATAATTGCGGTTATTGACGGAACTCGTCCCCAACTTAATTGGAGCATTAACATTGTAAGCATAAAAGAATATTCTGATGATATTGTTGTGAGCATATATATAAAAGCTCCAAAGGGGCCGGCACCTGATGCGCTTTCCCAACCTTATCAGATTGTTAAAATACCTGTAACTGCAAAGGATGTGGTGTTTGAATATATCAATTTTATTCCCCCTTTAGATTTAGGAGAAGGTATGTTATGAGAGTAATTAAAGTGTCGTTAGTTGTTATTGTGTTACTTTGTTTTTTCACTAAGGCAATAGCTGAGTTTGATAGGACGGACAAAAAGACAACAGAAGTGTTAGTCTTTATTATGCCCGACTCTCTCGAATTGGCACCTGGACTGGAGAGAGGGGCGAGCGTACAACAAAGCGACATTAAATCGCAGCAGTTGAGAGCAACACTTACCGCTATAAATGTAAATTCTATAGCCAGAGCATTTCCCGACTGGATAGCGGCTGACAGCATTGTCTATTCTGAGAGAGGCGAACGAGTGAGAAGACCAGAGTTTCACCGGGTCTTCACACTTTCGTTTGACTCTGAGCAGGATGCTGATGAAGCTATTAGAAAATTGAGTGATTTACCTGCGGTGGTTTATGCCGAAAAAAACACGGGCGCCATATGTGTATTAGATAATGATCCGCAATATCTTGACGGTACTCAATGGCATTTGAAAAACGATGGGCGACATGGGGGTATTGTGGGTGCGGATATTCGCGCGGAGCAAGCCTGGGATATTTTTACAGGAAGCTCGAATATTACTATTGCTATTATTGACGATGGTGTAGAAGTAAATAACATCGAATTTCTTGGGAAAGCATCAGGCGATCAGCAACTCGGCAACTCTAGTCATGGTACAAGAGTTGCAGGGGTGGCGGCGGCTTTGGCAAATAATGCTATACACGGCAGAGGATTAGATTGGAATGCTAGAATTCGCTCATATCGTGTTCAGGACAATGGAATATACAATGGAGATGCGGCTGCGGCTGCCAAAGTGATGGATGCTGTGAATCAAGGTTGTCAAATATTGAATAATAGCTGGAGTATACCTGGATATAGTACTACTCTTGGACAGGCCTTTGCTTATGCTTATAAAATGGATCGTGTTTCGATCGCTACAATGGGAAATTCGGGAAATATGCAGACTAGGTATCCGGGTGGTTTTAGTAATGTTATTGCTGTAGGCTCAACTACCAATAGAGATGTTTTATCTGAATTTTCCACAACAGGTAGTCATATTGATGTGGTGGCTCCTGGCGGTGTCGATACAAATCGTACTGATCCGGCAAACGTATTTACAACAACAATAGGAAACACCACTAGGTTTTCTGCTGGAACATCTTTTGCCGCTCCTCTTGTCAGCGGATTAGCCTCCTTATTAAAAGGCTACAACAACAACCTTTCCAATGACGACATAAGACAAATAATCAGGCTAAGCGCGGATAAAGTGCCAGCCATGAATGGTGTTAATTTTAGTAATCAATACGGGTTTGGCCGTATTAACGCGGGACGCGCATTAGCTTTGGTTCGTGATAACCAACTGCGGCACTGGACAACCACAGGAGGTACGGTTGTCAGTTCAACGGGACTTCACACTGTTACATTCGTCTCCGCTTCTGGTCTAGCACCTGGCCCTTACAATGTTAGGCGATATGAAGTACGTAAGACGGTTGCGTTTCCTGAACAGTTTCAGCAAATTGTAGGGGTATGGGGAAGAGGAGTTGGCACTACTGGATGGAGTGTGGCAAACCACAATTATGGAGAAGGTTTTTGTGAAGTTGTCTCCAGTACATCAAGTGAGGTAACGCTTAGAACGTATGTGTATGAAATGTGGAGTATCTCTGGTCAATATATTGGCTACCGTCCCACCACTCCTGCTAATGTTACATTTGCTTACACGGTTTTAGGAAATAATTGTAATATCAATTTCACCGGTCAAACAGTTACTAATAATACTGCCGTTACAAGTTGCGGCACCCTCAATGCCAATAACGTAACAGTAACTCCCACAGGAACTTTAAATATACGCGCAACCGAGAGAGTTAACATTGGTTCGGGTTTCACAGTTCAACCGGGTGGTTCGTTAATAATTCAGGTGCCTTAATAACTCGATATGGCGTATAATTATAACATGGGGCCAATTTAGGCTTGAATGTTTTATATCTCTTAGCCTTTTTAAGGAGGCGGTTGTTATGAAATCACGGGTAAAAGTTCTTGTGGCTGCGGTTTTGGTGTGTATGTTTGCGGGTATGGCGTTAATGGTTGCAAGTTGTAATGACGGAGTATCGATGGGGAAGGATGAGAATGGGGAGGAAGTCGGTGAGAAATTGACCTTGTTTGATACGAGATGGCAATTGGAAGGTTTTTTTGATGTTGAGGAAGGCGAACTCAGAAAACCTGAGCCGGAGGATTGCGAAAATTGTTATACGCTTGATTTTGCACCTGATATTACCATTCCGCAAATACCGGGCAGTAACGCCGCCGGATATTGGCTTTTTGTGGGAAAAGGCATACTTACGGGACCCATGTGTTTTTACGTTGCCGATTATACACATTCAACCGTTAATATCGTTGGGGAGATGCCGCGGGGTGGTCTTGTTGGTCCTTTTGATGACTTTGAGTACGAACAGGCTTTGAAAGCGACTTACGCTTTTGATTTAAAAAACGACAAATTAAAGCTGTTTTACGGAGACCTAAAAAATTATTTATTATTTAAACGCATAGAAGGACATTCCAATTATGATTGGAATATCTTCTTTGAAAGACCGGAAGAGAGGTTGGCCGGAAACGATTCGCTCAAATTGGATGCAGAATTAAGAAATAGGATAATTCAAGATTATTTTAACCAAATGGTTAATCCCCCTATTGCCGATGTTAGTCTAGAGGAATTGGAAATTGAAAAGGAATACGGTGTATTTGATAAGCATGTTGTGGTAAGATTTAATCCCGTTCTGGCCCGCCTTCGTCCTGCTGTGGAAATACCTATCGAGATCGCCGGTGTAATGACTGAATGGTCTTTTGCAGATAGAATTGTTGCTTGGAAAGATGGTCGGGTGTTTACATTGATAACCGCGCAAGAGAATAATATTCTCTCGCAAGCGAGTCTTCAAAAGATATTGCTTATGAACCATATATGATTTAAGGAGGAGGAAAATGAATTGCTATCTATAGCAAATTTGATTTGTGTTGCTGAAAAAGTAAACCAATAATTATCAATATAAAATGGAACATATACAGATAAGGAGTGTTTATTATGCGGTATCCGCTCTTAATGTTTTGTTTAGTTTTTTGTTTTTGCGAATATGTGGAGGATCCTGGGCTTTGTTCTAATCCGCCAAGATCATCAAAAAATGAATTATTGTTTGGCACGCAGGGAGGGATTGATAGTGTTACAGCGAATCATCCATATTGGTGGCTTGCAGTACCAGTAGAAGATTCTAGTGAATGTGAATTTTGGGGACGAGGAAGCGATCCCGATTATTGTAATAACAATTATTGCAGAAGTAATGGCATAATGAAAGCACAATGTCCTTGGTTTAGTGTAACACGAACAGATGGGCATACATTGGTGGTTTCAATAAGCCAGAATGAAACAGGAGAAGAAAGAAAGCAATTCGTGGTTATGAGTGGTGGTAATTGTGGAGCTGGATTTTCAATAATCCAATCTGCGGAATAAAATGAAAAAACTACACTTTTTACTGACTGCCTCATGTCTGTACCTTTCTTGTTCTCGTATCGTAGAGATAGAGTCGGAACAGGTTTTTTCCAAACGAACAGTATTGGTTTACATGGCGGCTGATAACAATTTATACAGAAATGCCCTTCTTTAGGATAGGGAATGCCTGAGGAGATTGATTTATGCCGGAAATGAAATTTTACATAACAGATGATGAACGAATGGAATTATTTGATTTTATAACAAGTAATGACGGAATATTTATTTCCAGTGTGTGGCATAGCAAACCGGAAGCTATACGAATACAATCCAAAGAGGAATTTATTAAATTCATTGACGAAATAAAAATCGGATTTTATGTTATATCGCCACGTTTCCAAACAGAGCCGCTCATATTCAATCGATTTGGGGAAAAAGACGAATATTGCATAATGCAGGGTTTTCGGACAGAACCGCTCATATTTGAACAACTTGTGGAAAAAAAGGGGCAGTCTGAGGGTAAATATTACATAATGCATCGAAGAGGCGGTCCATACATTGATTTTGGTTTTTATCGTGGATATGCCGATGACGCGCCAATAAAATATAAATGTACGGATATTTCTCATTATCCGAGCTATACTCGCTACGACGACTTCGAAACTTACGAGAGATTTCCGGTATCCAATGAGTTCAAAGCATATTACAGGATGGCGGTAAAATTTCTAAAATCAAAATGCCGACAAATTACCGCAAAGAATGGATATAAATATTGGGTAAGTAAAACATTAAAGGAAGAGGATGTTATTTATGATATTGTTTCAGTGCCAATTTCACACTATTTTATACAGCCTTCAACGCCCCCGGTGATTGGAACGTTCACCGATCCTAGAGATGGCAAAACCTACCGCACCGCAAAAATAGGCGAGCAGGTATGGATGGCCGAGAATTTGGCCTACGAGTTCGGTAAAAGCAGATGCTATAACAATGATCCTGAAAATTGCAAAAAATATGGCAGATTGTATTCTTGGGACGACGCAATGAAAGCCGCGCCTTCGGGATGGCATTTGCCGAGCATGGAGGAATGGGACGTATTGACGGATTTTATCGGCGGAGAATTAAAACGAGGATATGCGTTGAAGGCGAAGAGCGGCTGGACTGAGGAGTGGAATGGCATTGACGCCTATGGCTTTTCCGCCCTTCCGGGCGGTACTAACTATTACAATAACGACTTTTGCGGTGTTGGTGAATACGGCACCTGGTGGACAGCCGCAGAGTACCACAAAAGCCACGCTTACAACTTCCTGATTATCAAACACAAATCGCACTTCAACGGTACTTGGAAATGCCGCTTACACTCCGTCCGTTGTATAAAAGATTGAAGCTTTCGTCATTCCAATAATGATTAATGACAGAGGCTAATCCGGTGCAACCTTGAAACGCGCCCGCCTCAATCAATGTCACGCTGGCGGGAATGGTTAGGGTCGTTAGCCCACTACAACCCACAAATGTCCGGCTTCCGATTGACGTTATGCCATTGGGAATGGTTATGGAAGTCAAGCCGAGGCAGTTACTAAATACTTCCCATCCAATCGTTGTCAAACCGTCGCTAATTGTCATGGAAGTTAATCCGGCACAACCCGCAAACGCACGATCCCTATTAACCTTTTGGGGAGTAAGGCTATTCAGTATTTTATAAATATTAAAAATAAATGTTGACTTTTCTAACAACTAATATCATTTTTATAGACAACGGTTCAACAATTAAGCAGGAACAAAAATAATAAATGAACATTTTCGTAGGTATCTTGAAGATACGGACGAAAAGTATAGACGCCTACGTAGTCAGTTGAGCGGTAGATAGATGTTGAGGATATTGGGCGGCTATGCTCTTGACCGCCCTCCACATTGTAGTTAAATCATTATTCTTAAACGAGGAGGTCGTGTATGGTCAATACAAAAACAATCAGAGCCGAACTCGCCCAGCTACCTACGGTTGAATATCCGGAGGACGTTGTCGAGCGTTGGAATCAGGAAGCGGAAGTTCTTCGAATGCAAATTGCTACTGGAGAAGCGCAACCGTTATGTGTCAAAAAACTTGCGGAAGAACTTGGAATAAATCTCAATGATTAGCATCAACTACACAATTTTTACAACAAAAACATTTGGTAAGGAACTTCGTAAACTTTCGACCGTTGACCAAACATTAGTCTTGAAATGATTATTGATGTTAGCGGACAATCCGTTTTATCCGTCCCTCCGAACAAAAAAGTTATAAGGCAACACCGAGAATTATGAAAGTAGCGTTAACATGGATATCCGCTTGATTTGGCGATTCGATGATGAGAGCGAAGACAAAATCATTCTGATGCTTGATGTCGGACACCACGACGTTCTAAAAAAACACTAAAAACCGTCATTAAAACCAACGTCAATATCATTCACGGCGGGAACAAACTCCGCTTCGCTACATATATTCCCGCCTTAGTGAACTTAAACACATACCTGTTCTAGGGAGTGGGGGAGTGAGGTCTTTAAGTCGGCCAAGGTAGGCGTATCATCGCCAACTTGTGCGTAAAACTGGGGGGTTGTAGTGTTTTGACCGTGGTTTTTGGTCTCATTTGGGCCGTCTTCGCGCAATTTCAGAAAAAAGTTTGCCGGAGATATTGATTTTCTCTGCGGAATATGTTACATTACCTATAGAGCCGTAATTGGTTTTATCTGAGGGCAATTGGAGCCCAAGGCCCTGAAACCAATTATCGGCTCTTTCTCTATTGGGCTCATAACTACCTCCAGCTTGTGAAAGTTCATCAATAATATCTTCCGACGTTTCGACTTCAATTGTATCAAAAATACTCAACTGGATAACAGCCATTTTATTTCCCCGTTTACGTTCTGTCATAGTAGAATGGAATCAACCTACGATTATAAAATATACTATTTGGCTGTTCACAGTTTACGTATCTTTTTCAAACATTTGTCAGGCCACGGACGACACCTAACACATGGGTTTTGTTATCTGACGATAATTGTCTGTACCTATATAATAAGTCAGCTTCGTCAGGTGTCCAGGGCGCTCCTATGAGTCCGTGGCCACGGAGTAAACGTTCAACTTTTTCTATTACCGCCACGCTTGGCTTCCGCGTCCCGCCCTCCAACGCGACGATAGTGGGGTGCGATACCCCCGCCGCCTCCGCGAATTCCTTTTGCGTCATTTTGAGAGATGCGCGGGCGGCTGTTATGTAGTTTTGTTTCTTCATTCCTATAATATAACATAATGTTTGCATATTTGCAATATTTTTTTACTTTTTTTGCGAAAAATCCGGCTAATCCGCACATTTTGCCCCTTCACACAGATTCGGAGCCACTTTTTTAAACAAAAAACCGTAAAAATCACCATCAGGATAACAATTATTGGGGTGAAAGTAAAAAAAAGTAAAAAAACCATTGATTTGTTTTACCAGATGTAGTATACTATATGAAGAGGGGAGTGAATATTTTAAGATTATATCAAAAAAAGATAGTGACTACTGACGTTTAGATGTATATTTATAAATAAACCAAAAAGGGCAGGAGACTGCCCGTAAATCACCGGAAACGGTGGAAAGGCAAGGCACAAAATGAAGCGTTACAGAGCGACGTATAATAGTGACGAGTACGAGCGAGTTAACTACGACTTTGAAGCTGTTGATGCCAACGACGCCGCGAGATTTTGCGCGGAGAACTTTGATGTTCCGATGTTGAGAATAGAGGAATTAGGCCCGGAGGGCAGTGTAAAATAAAACTTGCTTTTTTGTTGTAAATATAGTATCTTTAAATGTGGATACTTGACAAAACAGGTATGTGTCGCATAATGTATTTTATGCAAACGAAACAGGGAAAAGTCAAGAGGTGATTTAAGGAGCGGTAAAATGGAAAGATTAGAGCAATTTCATCAGTAATCAAACATAGGGGGTTTTTGTGCGTTGGTTTAAAAAAAGGGAACTTGCGGAGATTGAGAGGTTAAAGGAAGCAAACAGTATTCTTTGTGCGCAGCTTGAGGCGTTAAAAAGAGAAAATGTTGACCTTTATGCGCGGCCTGAAAAAATGTCTGGGTCGTTGTATAATTTACGTAATGACAGTATTTGTTGTCTTTATAAGACAAAAAATGATTTTTTTACTGTTAGTGAATTACGTTTTTTTAAAAATATATCTTCGATGCTTGCTGATGGAGTGTTAGCAAAAAAAAAATATTTTGTTTTTCCTAAGGTCAGATTGGCCGACATTGTTGAGAATTGGCATGATGCTGGGACTTGGGGCGACCTACAAAAGAGTGACAAAACCAAGGCAATTGCTTCGGAAATAATAAGTTTGCATTCAACAATGGATGACGATAAGTACAAAAAACTGGTTGTTTATCCAACATTTTCACTACATATTGATTTTTTGATATGCAAAAAAACAAGTGATGGCGGGCTTACTCCGGCACTAGCAATTGAGCTTGATGGAGATAGTCGTTATAGAAATAAAAACAATGATGCTCTGAAATCGTCTATTTTTGATAAGATCGGTAAAAACAAAAGTGGCGATGTTACTCCTTATAGATTAGAATTGTTGAGGTTCAAGAATACAGATATAGAGAGCCCTGACTTTGTCAATCGCTTGAGAAGAGAGGTGATAAACAAGTTGGAGGCATTTGAAATTGCGATGGAGAAAAGGGAGAAGCATTAAAATTCTATCTGAAATTGCAAAAGAAATCAGAGTATACACAAACGGCTATCCTTACCTTGTTTCGAGAATTTGTCAACACATCGACGAAAAATTAGACAGAGACTGGACTTTACAGGGTATTCAAAAAACCGTCAACAGAATCCTTGTTGAACAAAGTACGTTATTTGATGATTTATTCAAAAATATAGAGAGCAACCCAGACTTAAAAGAACTGCTCAGAGAATTAACCATTGGTAAGAGAAACCATCCGTACATTATCGACAATCAGACGATACATTTTGCCAGCATGTTTGGGATAGTGGAAGAAAGAGGCACGTTAGTAGCCATACACAACCGAATCTTTGAAGTCAGAATAAAGAACTATTTCGCAAGCGAGAAAGATGTGAGCGAAAGCAACCTGATGCAGGCACAAACTACCGACAAAAGGTTTACACAAAATTTAGGACTGTCTCTTAAACTCTGCGCAATTTCCCGGAGTTGTCAAATGAAGAAATCATCATAGGAATGCGAAAAACACAAGAGGCAACGGAACGAACTATGTTGTAAATCAATTCCAAACGGAAGATCGGGAAAACGGTGATAAGGAGGGCGGAGGAGCGTCGGACGGCGATTTGAAGTTTTCAACCAGCTTTTTAAAATTAGGATTGGTCGCGTAAATATTTTAATGCCGATTACTCCCAGCCATAATGTATTTTTATAGAGATACTTTTTTGGGGAAGCTACACTTTGGCAGTTTGCCGAAATTACGTTTTGTGCCCCCTACGTTACTAAAACAGAAGCGCGCCGGACATGAAACATAAGAATATAAGCGATGTGTCAGCGAAAATTCTTGCCGCCTTAAATACCAAAGGCAAAACATGGTTTAGCCTTAGGGAGGCGTACGCGCTATTGGATATGTCGGAAACTCATATCCGTCTGCAACTCAAGCGTATGGCCGATACCGGCCTTATAGTGCGCGTACGCGAAGGCGTGTATTACGTGGTGCCGTATGAACAAGACGCTCAAACCTTTATGCCAAACTGGCATTTGCTGGCAGAACCTCTAGCTGGCAGAGGACATTACATAGGGTATTATTCCGCCCTTCAGGTGCATAATTTGATAACTCAGCCTTCGCTAAAAGAACTGATCGTTGTCAACAAACGTATAAAACCTTCTGTAAAAACGATTAAAGATGTAAAATTTCAGTTCATATATCACAATTTAAAACATTTTTTCGGCCACAAAAAAATATGGGTAGACAGTTTCAATAAAGCATTGTGTTCCGATTTGGAAAAAACAATAATTGATTGCCTGTACAAGCCCGATTACGCCGGTGGAATTATCGAAATTGCCAAAGCGATTTATATATCTAAATCCAAAATAAACTACAATCAGCTGTTAAATTACGCTGTCAGGTTTAACTCGCAGTCTGTCATTAAACGCTTGGGATATTTGCTGGAATTGCTGTCCATTCCGGTACCGATTATTGAACAATTGCAAAGTTTGCGCACCGATTCCACAACAACGCTTGATACCGAAGCTCCCAAGCAAGGTAAAATTTTGACCCGTTGGAGTATTTTACAAAATGTAGATATTGAAACCATCAAAGGGGCGATTGTAACATGATTAAACCGGCGGAAATACAAAATCTACCGCCTTTTGACCAAATTTCCCGTGAGCTGGGGCGACATTTTAGAAAAATATTCAAGTAAACAGAAATTTGCGCAGTCAGGTTAAGACTAAAAACACAAAACGATTGGCAGAACAAACCTATATACTGATGGGCAAGGCTTATGAGAGCGATAGTATGCGGCAAAGGTTATAGAAAAGGGCTTTATCCCTGTGGCTCTTCCCAAAGCGAATCGTAAAGAACCGTGGGATTATGATAAAAGAAGCGGAATGGTTATAAGAATGGCAAAAGAAATAAGATACGAACGTCCGCCCCTTGCTGCTTCGCAAATCGCCGCCGCTCTGGAGCGCGGAAAAGCACGGGCAGCGGCTATGAGCGCAAACACACCGAACAGACCGGGACGGGACTTTACAAAGGATCGACACAATTTCACGGAGTTGTCAAATGAAGAAATCATCTTGGGAATGCGAAAAACACAAGAGGCAACGGAACGAACTGTGTTGTAAATCAATTCCAAACGGGAGACCGGGAAAATGGCGATAAGGAGGGCGTTTGTTTTCATCTCAAAATCTAACCCCAGCCCCGATCCTCGCCGTCAGCCCATACCCAAGCCTTGCGTCGTTTCCTTCGTAGGCGTTGGCAGTTCTGGCCCCGTACATCACCTCGGTGCGCAGCGCGGTCTTTTCGTTTTCCGGGACGTCGCCGGTGACGTATACGGCTATGCGCGGCAGGTCTTGGGCTTCGTCGACCGTAAAACTTGTGGGGTCGATGTCTATCAATAAATCAAACCGCTCCGGAAATTCGTAAATGTCGATGGCCTTGTAATGCTTGCCTCGGCAGAGACTTACTATGAAAAATTGGGGTAAGAAACTTGGGGATTCATCATCTACAGAAGAAAGCCTACTCCTCAGGACACCAGTAAAGTACCCTACAAAGAAGCGGTTGATTTTGCTTATAGCAGGTATTTTGAGATTTCGTTTTGGATAGACTTGCGTTTTTGCCGTAAATATAGTATTTTTCATAAATGATGAATAATTTACCCCAAGCAGAAGGCTTGACCGTAGAGTTCAAAACGGATTTTCGCGAGGAAGCCGCGGAGACGCTTGTTGCGTTTTCTAACGCGAGAGGCGGGACTCTCTACATTGGTGTTTCCGACAAGGGCAAGGTGCTGGGGATGACCTTTGGACAAGAAACAGTTCAGAAATGGATCAACGAGATAAAAAACAAAACCAGCCCGCAGATCATCCCTGATGTAGAAGTACTCACAATAGATGGTAAAAAGGTTGTCGCGTTGTCTGTTATTGAGTATCCTATTAAGCCAGTGTCAATCAGAGGAAAGTATTTTAAGCGTACAGGTAACTCAAATCACGTCTTGAGCATAGACGAAATCGCGAACGAGCATTTGAAGACGATAAATTCGAGTTGGGACATGTACCCCGACCCAATTCATACGTTAGACGACATCTCGCTTGATAATGTACAAAAAGTCATGGAAATATTGAAAAATAAGGGAATGACCATCAATGAACCGGCGCTTCCTTTTCTTTCAAAATATAGTTTATTGCGAGATGGCAGACCGACAAACGCGGCGTTTTTGATGTTCAAAAAGTGGGATTATGTTACCACAACGATAGAGTTGGGCCGGTTTCAGGACCCCATAACCATTAAGGATATGGCCCGCTCAAAATCCGATATACTCGCGCAGGTTGATGAAGTGCTGAACTATGTGAAAAAGCATATAAACCTAGAGGTAATTATAACCGGTAACGCACAAAATACACAAAAATGGCAATATCCGTTGGAAGCAATACGCGAAATTGTGCTGAATATGATTATCCACCGCGATTATCGCTCGTCATCCGATTCTATAGTGAAAATTTTCAACGATAAGATAGAGTTTTACAATCCGGGGCGTCTACCAGATTCTATCTCCATAGAAGATTTGTTATCTAACAATTACAGTTCAACGCCCCGCAATAAGAAAATCGCCGAAGTTTTCAAAGATATGGGGCTGATAGAAAAATACGGCTCCGGCATCAAGCGGATTATTGGTTACTTCAGAGAAGAAAATTTGCCAATGCCGGATTTTAGAAACATTTCGGATGGTTTTATGGTTACGGTTTTCTCTACAACCATAGAAAACAATACAGTAGTTACGAAAAAACATACGAAAAAAATCGGAAAAAGAACCGACGGAAAGGGCACAGAAAAGGACACAGAAAAGGACACAGAAAAGGCACAGAAAGAAAATATAAAAGGCACAGAAAAAATAACAAAAAATCAACAGGTAATTTTGGATAGTATCTTCCAAAACCCACATATTACATCCAATGAGCTATCGGCAATCGTCGGAATAAGAGCGGATAAAATCAGGATAAACCTCTCCAAACTCAAAGCCAAAGGCATAATCGAACGTATTGGCGCTGACAGGGGCGGTTACTGGAAAGTGGTGAATAACACCTGAATGCGGGCTTCACCCTATTGCCTTTTTACGAACCCAGCACCTTCTCAATGTACCCCCTCAATAATCCTGCCGATTCCTCCACACTCAAAACCGAATTGTCTATTAATAAATCAAACCACTCCGGCAATTCATAAATGTCGATGGCCTTGTAGTGCTTGTTTATGTAATCTTCGTTTTTTTCAATGATTTTTATCGGGAGGGTCTTTATTAGCTCTCTCACATAAACGTAAAAGCACCTCCCACGCCCCATGACCGCGAAAACATGGCTTGCTGACTCAATCCCCAAAGACTTGATACCGGCTGGTCGCTAACCTTTACCGGGTGCAGAGTCTCACTGCACTATGTTAAACGCGCCGAACTGGCGCACTCAGTCCTCGAGGCACCTCAGAGCGTACAGGAACGCCTCGCTGCTCCAATCCCTGCTCACGCCGCTGTGCTCCGAATACATGTACCGGACCCACGCGCCAGTCGCTTCGTTCTCCGCGCTAGTCGCTTCGTTCTCCGTGGCGCTCCGCCAGATGCCGAAGCTGCCGACACCGTAGAAACTGCCGATGGGGTGGCGGTAGCCGCCCGGCAAAGCCGAAAAACCAAAGTCATCGGTACCGGGAATAAAACCCCAACCATCGTCAACCCAACCCGTAGCTGACTTCAATTTCGTCCCAGGATTAGACCCAACAAAATCCACCAATACCTCCCACTCACCATCGCTTGGAACATGCCAACCTGCAGGACAAATACCACGATGACGAGACTGAACCTGATTAGCACAACTACTACTATTACAAGCAGAGGGCAATTCCATAGCAGTAGACCAATCATAAAGACGACCATATTTAGCGCAACTGTCAGGACTATTATTGTAACATACGCTACCGTTTGCGTTAAA
>JAITFU010000198.1 GCA_031281125.1 Prevotellaceae bacterium
ACAATCGTTATTCCGGAGCACTTTATCCCCGCTTTCAAGCCGGCTAAGGTATTTATGTCAAAAGTTAAGAGCTCTGTAAAGTAGTACTCTTGTAATTATTTTTTGATATTATGCCGAGCGGGAAAAAGAGAAAGAGACATAAAATGGCTACGCACAAACGCAAAAAACGTTTGCGCAAAAACAGACACAAAAAGAAAAAATAGTCATCTTCTGTCTATAGTGTGTCACTAACCTAAAGCAGGCTTCCACCTGCTTTAGGTTCTTTATATGTATGGAGAAAGATATTATAATTGACGTAACTTCCACGGAGGTTTCTATAGCACTCCTTGAGAATAAGCGTCTTATTGAACTAAACAAAGAACAGATAAACGATCGTTGTGCGGTCGGGGATATGTATTTAGGTAGGGTACGAAAGCTTATGCCTTCGTTGAACGCTGCCTTTGTCGATATTGGTCAGGAGAAAGATGCCTTTGTCCACTACTTGGATTTGGGTCTTAATTTTGTTGCCATTGATTACTTTACACAACAAATCCTATCCAAAAAGAGAGGTGCTGCGCTCTATCCGTCCATTAAATTGGGCCACGTCTTAGAGAAGGAGGGCAAAATTGCGGATATTCTCAAACCCGGGCGCCCCATTTTGGTACAGGTGGTAAAAGAACCCATCTCCACTAAGGGGGCAAGGCTCACTTCGGATATCTCTTTTGCAGGGAGAAATATGGTTCTGTTGCCCTTCTCGCAAAGAATTCACCTCTCTTCCAAAATCGTTTCCAAAGAGGAGCGTAAAAGGTTAGAAAGATTGATATACAGTATTCTACCATCAAATTACGGATTAATTGTACGTACCGCAGCAGAAGGTAAAAGGGCTGCTGTATTAGATGCAGAGTTGCGTGGATTAATTAAGAAATGGGAAGATGCGTGGGGAAAAATGGAGCAGAATATTATTCCTCAGCGCTTGGTTAGTGAAAACAACAGGGCAACCACCATATTACGTGATTTGCTAAACGATACCTTCAGTAGTATTCATATTAACGATGAAGCGCTCTGTGACGAAGTTTCGGACTATATCGCCACCATTGCCCCGGAAAAGGAGAAGATTGTCAAATTATATAAGGGTAATACCCCAATTTTTGAACACTTTGAAGTAGCAAAACAGATTCGGAGTTCCTTTGGTCGCATTTTCCCTATGCGTCACGGTGCCTATTTGGTGATTGAGCATACAGAAGCCCTTCACGTGATTGATGTAAATAGCGGTATTCGTTCAAAAATGGCAACCGATCAGGAGGGAAATGCCAATGAAGTGAACCGTATGGCTGCCGAAGAAATTGTTAGGCAGTTGCGTTTACGCGATATGGGAGGGATCATTGTGATCGATTTTATTGATATGGACGCTTCAGACAATCGTGCTAAGCTATTTAGGTATATGCAGGAGTTGATGAGCAACGACCGTGCCAAACATACGGTGTTGCCTCTAAGTAAGTTTGGGTTGATGCAAATCACCCGTCAGAGGGTTCGTCCTGCTATGGAGATCAATACCAGTGAGAATTGCCCCGCTTGCCAGGGTACAGGCAAAGTGGCAGCTACTGTAAATCTTAGCGACTCCATAGAGAATCAGTTGGTTTACTATGTTAAGGAAAAAGGGATTAGACATTTGAAATTGGAATTACATCCATATGTTTCGGCGTTTTTAACCAAAGGTTTTCCAAGCCTGCTGCTTAGGTGGAAGTACAAATACAACTGTCGTCTAAAGTTAATACCCTCCAACTCTTGTCCGATGCTTCAAGTGAAGTGGTCTGACCAAAATGGAGTCTGTTTGGATATTTTATAGAATATTCATTACCTGCTCTTTAATCTTTTCTAATTCGTCCTTCATGGCCACTACACGGCGCTGAATGTCCGCTTGGTTGGCTTTGGAGCCTAGTGTATTGATCTCACGACCTATCTCTTGTGAAATAAACCCAAGTTTACGCCCCGGAAAGTCTTCGCTCATAAGCGTTTGTTTAAAAAAGGTGCAGTGTTGCCTCAGTCTCACTTTTTCTTCAGTAATATCCAATTTTTCAAGATAATAGATAAGTTCTTGTTCAAAACGATTGGGATCGGGTTGTACATTTTCTCCCACTTCCCGGAGTTTGTTACGCAACCGCTCTTTGACCTTTTCTAATCGCGACCCTTCATATACCTCTGCCTCTGCAAGTAAAGATTCGATGAGTTCCACTCTTTGGATCATATCCTTGTAGAGTTGTTGGCCCTCATTTTCTCGAAAGATATTGACCTCTTTGCAGGCCAACTCGATCCCTTGCAACAAAACCTCCCATAACGTTTCATTTGGTTCTTCATTTTTTCGGTCCAAAACCTCAGGGATTCTAAGAATTGTGCCCACAATCTGACTTTGATCTCCAAGTTCGGGATATTCATCTATTATCGATTGGATCTCGCGATAATAGAGATCAAAGAGCGCTCTGTTGATGGGTCTATCTCCAACCCCAATGCCTTCTGAGTAAAGAAATAGGTCAATAGTACCTCTTTGCAGTTTAGATGCGAGTAATCTCCTTATTTCCGGTTCTTTACTTCTGGGAATAAGGGAGCTTTTAATACCTACATCTGCAGATTTTCCGTTTACCGAACGGATTTCAATCACGATTTTTACGCCCTCAAGCGTGATTTCGGCCCTTCCATAGCCGGTCATAGATAGTATCATCAGCGGTCTATTTTACCGCAAAGATACGATATTTAGCGCAAAAAGTGGAATTTTAAAATTTTGTATATTTTTGCGCATTTTTTATCAACTATTTTGACTATGCAAAGAAAAATCAATCACCTTAGGAAGTATCTTTTGGGACGTTTACAGATTCAGGAAGAGCAAGAGGATAAGTTGATTGAAAGCTCTCAGTTAAGAGAGAATCACCTCAAGGAGATTGTAACACATCACTTCTTTGTTGTCAAGGGGTTATTAAACTCTCTGCATATCAAAGAGAAACCCGATCTCTTTATGGAGCGTTTTAAAGCATCCATATCTCTCACCGGCAAGTCCGGAGAGAGCTTCTTTGCTAATATGGTACCGTTTGTGAATGACTGCTATTTTGGCGTGATAGATTGGTTAAAAGAGAGTTATCCACAGTTAAACAACTCTGATGTAGAGCTTATTTGCCTATCCTTCTTTAAATACCTCCCTAAGGAGCTTTGTACTTTGTATGGATTAAAAAACAGAGGAGCCATCTATACACGAATTTCGAGGGTAACAAAAAAGTTGAAATTAGAAAAAAATGTCTCTATCGGGTCTTTCCTTCAGAAAAAAATCGATGAGTTGAAGGCGAAAAAGTGATTTTTTGTTAACTTTGCGGTCAAAATGTTAGCAAAAATATGCCAATGAACGAAACAGGACAAAATTTTTTAGAAGAGATTGTGGAAGCCGACCTAAATTCCGGCAAATACCGATCCATTATTACACGCTTTCCTCCAGAACCAAATGGTTATCTTCATATTGGGCACGCAAAGAGTATTTGCCTCAATTTTGGCCTCGCCAAAAAGTTTGGTGGTACAACCAACCTTAGGTTTGATGACACCAACCCTGTTAAAGAGGATGTGGAGTATGTCGATTCCATTCAAGAAGATGTACGTTGGTTGGGTTTTGATTGGGCGGCAGTCTATTATGCTTCTGACTATTTTGAGCAGCTCTACGATTGGGCGCATAAGCTGATTGATAAGGGATTGGCGTATGTTGATGACCAAACACAGGAGGAGATTCGTCTCGGTCGGGGTACCGTTACGTTACCCGGCATGGAGAGTCCTTTTCGCAACAGATCGATAGAGGAAAATCGTAAGCTCTTTACCCGGATGCGGGAAGGCGTTTTTAAGGATGGAGAGAAGGTGCTGCGCGCCAAAATTGATATGACCCACCCAAATATGTTGATGCGGGATCCCATTTTGTACCGAATTATCCACACCTCCCACCACCGTACCGGAGATCGATGGTGTATCTATCCCATGTACGATTGGGCGCATGGCCAAAGCGACTCCATTGAGCAGATTACCCACTCCATCTGCACCCTCGAATTTGATGTACACCGCCCGCTCTACGACTGGTTTATAGAACAATTAGAGATATTTCCTTCGCATCAGTATGAGTTTGCCAGATTAAATCTGACTTACACCGTAATGAGCAAACGAAAACTACATGAATTGGTAAAGAGCGGTTTTGTTTCGGGTTGGGACGACCCTCGAATGCCCACTATATGCGGATTGCGTCGTCGTGGATATACTCCGGAAAGCATCCGTCTCTTTGCAGAGAGGGTAGGCGTAGCCAAACGTGACAACGTAATAGATTTGGGACTGTTGGAATGGTGCGTAAGGGAGGAACTGAATAAGCGGGCATTACGATTTATGGCGGTGCTGAATCCTGTTAAGGTGACCATTACCAACTATCCGAAAGGTAAAGAAGAATCCTTTGAAGCGCCTGTAAATCCGGAAGATCCATCGTTGGGAAGTAGAAAAATTGCCTTTTCACGCGAACTATATATTGAGAAGGATGATTTTATGGAAGATCCGCCAAAAAAATATTTTCGTCTCTCTCTCGGCACTGAGGTACGTTTGAAATATGGATATATCATCAAATGTAATGATGTGATTAAAAACGATTTAGGCGAAATTGTTGAACTTTTGTGTACTTATGACCCCACAAGTCGTGGTGCTGATGGAGTGTGGAGATCGGTAAAGGGAACCATACACTGGGTATCCGCAACCGGAGCCCAAAAAGCCACCGTTCGCCTCTTTGACCGCCTCTTTACAGAGCCAAATATGGACGACCTTCCTCAAGAATCGGAATATACAGATTTTATCAACCCCCACTCCCTGCAAACCGTCACCGCATTCATCGAACCGGCCTTAGCCGATTGTCCCGCTACGCTCCCTGTTCAGTTTGAACGTTTGGGGTATTTTGTTGCCGACCTCCAAGATATGCCAAATCACCGCCTCTTTAACCGTACCGTCACACTCAAAGATAGTTGGATTAAAAATCAGAGCAATACGTAAACAATCGAACCACATCCAACTCTTTAGAAAAGTTCACCGGGTTGTTTTTTAGATAGACATCGATATCCGGTTTTTGTTTCCCAAATACTTTTTTGAAGGTCGATTTGGAGGCAAGTATGTATTTACCTGATGTGAATAGGTAAAAGAAGTTCTTTTTCACGTATGTAACCTCTTCCTTGACCGATAAGGACTGAACGCCGTTATCTGTGGAAATCTGCGAAAAAGAGCTGATAGAAGTGGTTGAAGACGTTGTTCCAAAAGCGCCATATTTTTTACGGTCACCCTGTACAAAAATTCTGTTCACAACCAATTCAACATCACCTGAACCATTTGCTAACACCTCGACATACCCTCTTGGAGCGTATTTGAAGTGTCGATTGCCAATGATAATGGCCCGCACATCGCTCTTGTTACCCAACATCATCAGTTCGCCACTATCTTCTTTAATAAACTCCATCTCGCCTGACAGGGCGTTGTAGTTCATCTTCGCTAAGTATGATCCGGTTGTCATGATAATTCGGGCATCCTGAAACTCCGGAAAGAGATACCTGCTTGAGGCAAATACCTCATTAAGGTCATCTCCTGAGGATATTGCAGAGACAATCCGATCCTGTCCATTCGCGTAAAAGAATAGGATAAGAGATGTAAAGAGAGTGAGAAGTCTTTTCATTGTTGTTATTTAATGTGGGGAGCAACAAAAACAGTGCCAAATCAGATTCTCCTGTCCTTCCACTTTCCACTTTTGATATAAAAGTAGCTGAATATAAAGATTCCGCCCGCATAGACAATTTCCGAAGTCCAACAGATTGCAAGAGATGCTTTTGCCACATTGACCAATAAATAGACGTAGGTGAGGTAGAAACACATTACTCCCATTTCGATCAATAGTGCGGTGCGCGTATTGCCGGTTCCGGAGACGGAGCTAAAAAATAGATTGCCAAAAGCCATCACAGGGAGGGTCAGCGCCACCACGATCATCGATGGGCGGGCGGCGGAGATGAGGTTAGGGTCAGAAGTATATACGCTAAGGGTTAGATCAGGAAAAAGCAGGATAACAGGAACAAAAAAGAGTGCCAGGCAAAGAGCGGCGCGAACAATTTTCCAGATTAATGGCTTTACACCGTTGATATTACCGGTTCCTATGGTGTTGCTGACCAAAGTATTTGTGGTGGTGGACAGGGCAAAGACGGGAATTGCAAAGAGAATATAGATGCTTCGTACCACATTGGAGGCGGCCAGTGACCGTTCTCCCATCTTCTCGATAAATAAGAAAAAGATAAGCCAGGTACCCAAGGAGATCATATACTGAAGCATAAGAGAAAGGGAGACGTTTAAAATATTCTTTACTACCGCCCGGGCGCCGGGGCGAATGAAGGTAAAACCATATTTTTTTAAGTCAATGGTGAGTAAAGTGTAGGAAAAAAAGAAGAGTACGGAGGTGGCTTCGGCAATTACCGATGCAATCGCCGCTCCGGCAATGCCCATTACCGGAAATCCAAAGTGTCCAAAAATCAGTGCATAGTCAAAAACAACATTAACTCCGGCCATAATGCCGGCGTTTATGGATAAGATGCGCGTTTTGGTGGTTCCTGTGTAAAAAGCCCTGAACATTACATTGATGCAGGCAAAAAAGATGCCCCAAACGCGATGGTTGAGGTAGGTGACTGATGCTTCCAAAACGGCGGTGGAGGAGAGGACAGCTGAGAGCGCAGGTCGAGAAAATGTCCTGACAAAGAGAAACATACACAAAGCAATGAGCAAAAGAAAGAGTGTTCCAACCACAACAATTTCCCCGATTTGCTTGTAGTTTTGTTCTCCGTTTCTGCGTCCAATGATGATTTGTGAGCCGTTACTAAATCCAAAAGCCAATGTAAAGATTACAATGTAAAATATTCCTGCAATGGCAGATGCGCCCAATTCAACCTCTCCCACCCGTCCAAGGAATGCGGTATCTGTTACCTGTATCAGATTTTGTACCAACAAGGTAATAAAAATTGGGTAGGCAACGTTATAGATTTGCCGGTAGGAGTAGGGTGTGCTGTGGTTCACAAGTTATGTACGGATAAAAGAGTGAGGATATTGACCTCTGGCAATGAGCCGTTTGATCTGCTCTGCGGCCAACGCCCGATCTTCTTGATAGGTGACGCCAAACCAAAGGGGGCTTCCGCTAAGTACTTGTACCGATGCTTGTTGCGATTGAATCAATCGGTTTACCACAGAGGGGATATAGAATTCAGATGTGGGGAGTTCTCCCTGTTCACGAATAAAAGAGTGAAAAGCGGATCGTGTTTGGGTAAAGAAATCGGGTGTAAAGCCCCAAAAGTTCATTGACACAATGGTATCCGGAGGCACTTGAATCGGGTTGTCGGGATTGGTTCCATATACAATTTTTCCTGATTCAGCAAACCGAACATTGTGTCTTTCTGTTATTTCGGTTAGTAACTGTTGGTTATATACACTACAAATTCCGCGGGAAACACCGCCGGAATCAGACAAGGTGTTGCACACCTTATAACCTGCCATTGCATAGCGTCCGTGCGACAAAAAGGAGTGTTGTAGAAAATCAACCATCACTTCATAAGCCTTTCTGCCATAAAAATCGTCCGCATTGATAACTGCAAACGGGGTATCTGTTTTGGGCTCTGCCATAAGTACGGCGTGGGCTGTGCCCCATGGTTTGGTGCGCTCGGGAGGAATGCAAAAACCTTCAGGAAGTTCTTTTTCAGATTCTTGTGTTACAAATGCAACTTCAATGGCATCTCCATATCGTTGGGCAAAAGTCTCTGTAAAGGCCAATTGAAATTGACTTCGCACAATAAAAACGACTTTTCCAAAGCCCGAACGGGCCGCATCATACACGGAGTAATCCATTATGGTCTCGCCGTTTGGCCCCACGCCGTCAAACTGTTTAAGTCCTCCGTAACGGCTGCCCTTTCCAGCGGCCAAAACAATAAGTGTAGGTTGCATGATTTTTTACTATTTTTGTGCAAAAATAGTTATGAAAGTGATAAGAATAGTACGTAATAAGTATTTTATTGTAGGGATACTTTTTGTCGTGTGGATTATCTTCCTTGATCAGAGCACTTTAATAGATTGGGGCGATTCGCTTGTTGACCTAAATCGGCAAAAAAATGAGAAGAAATTTTACGAAGATGAGATAACCCGCACACGTGAAAAACTGAGGCTTCTTCAGTCCAATCGCGACAGCTTGGAGAAATTTGCGCGGGAACAGTACTACTATCTCGAAGACGGAGAAGAGATTTTTATTGTTGAGTAGCGTCCACACGGGACAGCCCATGGACAACAAATATGGAGTCAATGGCTCCGGATTGGTTGGGATAGAGGGTGTGCATCTTTGTTATCAAATGATCGTATTTATTCACATCTATTGATAGACAATCAAATATCTGTTTTTTAGTCAGAATTTGTTCTCTATAAATATCCCAAAAAACTTCCGGTTTAAACCAATTGTTATTGAGCCAAACCGCCGAATAGAGAGAATCTTTGAGGCTCGGATTGTATTTTTCACACTCCTGAATATGCTCCATCGCATACCCCCACATCTCTCCAATGCCGCACAGTTGGGCGTTTTTGCCCGTTCCGTCTCCATAACTGCCATAAGTAACTATGTAGTTGATATAATTGACCCAATAGGCACTACCCACAGTGCTAAAGTGACTTGCGTGGGACAGTTCGTGGAACACGATCTTATTGATGGACCGATACCTTCTGTTGCTTGTTCCAATCACAATATCGGGTAATATCTCTTGAAGAAATAGGAGCAGTGGATTTGCAGGAAGAAAGATAAATACATTTGCCAAAAAGCTTAACCAATAGCTATGGCTGTTTACTCCAACAAATTGATTTACACGACGCAACATAGGTGCTGCCGAGCTTGCCAAATTAGATACAACCCAAATTTTAATGGGTGATGGTGGCGGAGTAATACCCGTCTCGTCGCACATTTGATGGTATTCATATCCAGAGTTGTTTACTACGGCCCATTGCCATGAGTTGCAGTGGGTGGGGATATCCCTGCTGTGTCCATTTTTACTGTGGCACCCCATATTGTACGTTGCCTTGGTAATGTGTACCCAACCATCCCAAATATCAAATCCTCTGTTGTTCTCAAAGACAATGGCATAATGAGGTCCGATTAAAAAATTGCGATCGATGGAGTAGTAACCTTGATGATCTGTAAAGGCGGTTGCCCACTTGACAATGGTATGGCACCTGATCTTTACCCCTTGGACAGGTACATATTGATTGGGATCTAATGAGTTATCAAGTACCCTGATCACTCCTGAAGGAATAGATCCGGAACGGGTTTGGGGATAGATCGATTGATCAATGGAGTATCCAACTCTTTTAAATGCCTCATTTTCTAAATGAAACGTGCTTCCCGAACGGGTGAGAAGAATTGGAGGGTCATCAGGAGGAATGTAACAGGGTTCCAAAACTTGGTAAGTGATCTCTTTGGGAAATTCAAAGTTTGGTTTTACTGTTGTATATAACCATGTTGGCTTGCCTTCCGGAATGGTGGGATCGACATACACCTCCCCCTCCCCAATATCTAAATCAAGCGGATAATTAAAAAGTTCGAGGTGATGGTTGTAGATTAGATCATTTAGTTGAGAACTGTCGCGAGGCAAGAAACGAACATAATAGTCAGTGGGTTGCAGTTCAACATGAAAAAGAGTCAAACTATCGAGTACGGCCTGCATATTGGCAAGCGAGTATGGATTGGGAAGCCGATTACGAACTGATCGATCATCTTCTATTTCTATTTTGGAACAGGCAACAGATGCACAGATTATCAGAAGCAGGTGAAAAAGATGTTTCATCATGCTAATTTTATAAGATCCAGCAATGTATCCGATTCGTACGTTGGGCCGCCGTTGCATGGAATGTGGAGCGGGTTGTAAAAAAACTGATCGATTCCAAATACCTGAGCGCCCTCAATATCTTTTGCAAAGTCGTCTCCCACCATAACGGTGTCGCTCTTTTTTGCATTAAAGGCGGTCACCGCAGCTCTAAAAATATCAGGATGAGGTTTATGCACACCCACCTCTTCCGAAATAAAAACACGTTCAAAATAGTCTCGAATGCCCGATCGCTCTAATTTGGTGTACTGCACTTGCTTAAATCCGTTGGAGATGATCCCCATCCGACAACCTTTTGCCAAGAGGTGTTCCAGCACCTCTTTTGTGTGGGGCATCAGCGCGGTCCTTAGGGGAAGCAGCTCTAAATAGGCGGCACCAAATTGGGCAGCCAATTGGGGATCGTTTATGCCAAAATCTTGAAATGTCACTTCAAATCGGAGGCAACGCAAAACAGATTGGCTCAGGATCCCTTTTTCGTATTGTTCCCACAAACGAAAATTGTGCTCTGTGTAGAGGCGGTAAAACTGCTCAAAATCGTCAATTCTGTTGCCCAATTGATATTGTTCCAACAACATAACAACCGAATCGTGGGCATTTGTATCAAAATCCCACAATGTTCGGTCTAAATCAAAGAGAAAAAAACGGTACTTTTTCATTCTATCGTCCAACATAATTGTGTGGAGATAACCCTCTTAGCTCCTCTTTCACCGAGTCGGATAGATCTAAATTATTAATAAAGTATTGAATGTCCTCTTTGGTAATGTGTTGATTGGAACGGGTCAAGGTTTTAAGTGCTTCGTATGGTTGAGGGTATCGCTCCCTGCGGAGAATGGTCTGGATGCCCTCTGCCACCACCGCCCAGTTGTTCGATAAATCGGCATCAAGAGCTGACTTATTAAGGATCAATTTGTCCAATCCCTTTGTAAGAGAGGAAAAAGCAATCAGGGAGTGGGCAAAAGGAACCCCTATATTGCGCAAAACGGTGGAGTCGGTAAGGTCGCGTTGCAAGCGAGATATGGGAAGTGTAGAGGCCAAATGGATGAACAAGGCGTTGGCTATGCCAAGGTTACCTTCTGCATTCTCAAAGTCTATGGGGTTTACTTTGTGCGGCATTGCCGATGATCCCACCTCTCCTTGTTTGATCTTTTGGTGAAAATAACCCATCCCAATGTAGCTCCAAAGGTCACGGCAAAGATCAATAAGAATAGTGTTGATCCTCTTACAGTTATCAAAAAAAGCCGATAGATAATCGTAGTGTTCGATTTGTGTAGTAGGATAAGAACGGAGTAGCTTTAACTGTTCTTGCACAAATGTTTGTGCAAATTGATGCCAATTAATGAGGGGATAAGCGGCATAGTGGGCATTCATATTGCCCGAAGCGCCTCCAAACTTTGCAGCGTATGGTAATTGAGTGATTAAGTTGATTTGTTCCTGAATACGCACGGCAAATACCTCGATCTCTTTGCCCAATCGGGTAGGAGAGGCCGGTTGCCCGTGGGTACGTGCCAGCATGGGTACAGAATCCCACTCCTTTACAAAGTGAGACAACGAATCTAAAATCTTTTGGATGGCAGGAAGATAGAGTTGAGTTACCGCCTCTTTGAGAGAGAGCGGAACCGCCGTATTGTTGATATCCTGAGAAGTAAGCCCAAAATGGACAAACTCGCTGTCCGGTTCAAGTCCCAATTGCGCAAATTTTTCTTTAATAAAGTATTCCACCGCCTTTACGTCGTGATTGGTAGTCTTTTCAATCTCTTTGACTCGAATAGCATCCTCAAAAGAAAAATCTGTATATATCATTCTTATTGAGTGAAAAGATTCTATAGAAAATGTGGAGAGTTGCGGCAGGGGCAATTGACAAAGAGCAATAAAGTATTCGATCTCCACCAGAACGCGGTACCGAATAAGCGCATACTCAGAGAAGTAGTTTTTAAGTTCCTTTGTCTGAGATTGGTATCGACCGTCAACAGGAGATATGGCAGTAAGGGAGTGTAGATCCATAGTGGCAAAAATGCAAAGTTATAAAAAATTTAAATAGATTTGAATGATTTGCTTGGCGGTAGCTACATCGTGTACCCGTAGAACATCCACTCCCTGTTGCAGCGCAAAGAGATGAAGCGCAGAAGTGGCCGGAAGCGCATCATCCGGAGTAATATTCAATGGCTTATATATCATCGACTTTCTTGATATCCCAATCATCCTGGCCACATCATGGAAATCGAAGATTTGTGGTAAAGCAGACAAGAGCAAGTAATTCTGTTTGATACTCTTGGCAAATCCAAATCCCGGATCAAGAATAATTTGTTGAACACCGGCATCTTGGGCACGGTCGATTACCTCTGCAAAGAATTCATGCAGCTCTTTCACCACATCGATACCTGCTATCTCCCTTTTACACATCGCCACCATCGGCAACTGCAACCGCGATACTACTGCAAACATTCGGGGGTCCTCTTCTCCGGCAGAAATGTCGTTCACGATAAAAGGACCAATGGCATCAAATACCCTTTCCACCACATCGCTATAAAAAGTATCCACAGAAACGATCACATCTGCAAAGTGTTGCCTAAAAGAGCCCACCACCGGAGCCAAACGATTCCACTCTTCTAACGCTGAGGTTACGTGCGCGCCGGGTCGAGACGATGCCGCACCCAAATCGATGATGGCCGCTCCCTCTTCGATCATTGCAGAAACAGTAGTAAACACATCATTAATAGACTGATGCCTGCTTGTTGCATAAAACGAGTCGGGTGTAATATTCACCACGCCCATCACTTGTGGGGTGTGAAAAAAGTGCGATTTGTTGCCAATTTTGAGTTGCATCGGAAGAAAATGATTATCTTTGGCAAAAATAGTAAAAAAACGATGTTTATTGTATTAGAGGGTTTGGATGGCGCCGGAAAGTCCACGCAAATGAATTATTTACGTGACTATTTTGCTGCATATCAAAAAAATACGCAGTTTATCCACTTTCCTCGTTTTGATGCTCCGTTGTGGGGACCCCTCATTGCAAAGTTTTTACGCGGAGAGTTGGGTGCCATGAACGAAGTTTCACCCTATTTGGCTGCGCTGATCTATGCAGGCGACCGTAACGACGCTGCTCCTCAGATTCGCGAGTGGTTGGCACAGGGCTTTGTGGTGGTTGCTGATCGTTATGTCTATTCCAATGTGGCCTACCAATGTGCAAAATTGGACGATCCGGAAAAACAAAAAGAGTTGAGTAATTGGATTTTACAAACAGAGTACCACTATTTTGGTCTTCCCAAACCCAATTTGTGCCTCTTTTTAGACGTTCCTCTCTCTTTTGTGGCTCAAAAGCTTCAGACACAAAGAGATGGTGCAGATCGGGCCTACTTGCAAGGAAAACACGATATTCACGAATCGGATCTGTTGTTTCAGGAGAAGGTGAGAAATGTATATCTTTCACAGACCAAAGTTGATCCTCTTTTTGAGGTGATCTCTTGCGGGAATTTTTCCGGTGCGATGCGCTCAGTCGAAGATATATCTCAACTGATTCGCTCAAAAATTAAAATTATCCATTAATAAATAGTTTGTTATGAAATATTTAAGAATCATTTCCCGTATTTTAATCGGAGTGATGTTCATTTTTTCCGGCTTGACCAAGGCAATTGACCCGATAGGCTCCGGTTTTATTATTGCGGAGTACCTAAATGCACTTGGACTCAACTTTTTAATTCCCTTTTCGGTGATTGGAGGAATCGCTCAGTCGATGGTTGAATTTCTTTTGGGTGTGGCGCTGATTGTTGGCCTGCGAATGCGACTTTCCACCCTCTTTTCAATGTTAATCATGGTGTTTTTTACCTTTTTTACGTTGTGGGTGGCGTTGTACAATCCGGTGTCTCATTGCGGTTGTTTTGGAGATGTACTCCTGCTTTCCAATTGGGAAACATTTTATAAGAATTTGATATTTACACCATTTACCATATTTCTCTTTTTGCAACGAAAGCATTTTGTCCCTACTACCCGCAAAATAGGGGAGTGGATTGCACTCTCTGTCACTTGCCTTGCTTCTGTTCTCCTCTCTCTTTACTGTTTCCGTTACCTGCCGTTGATTGACTTTACGGGATTTAAACCCGGCACCCATATTCCGGAAGCGATGACCGTTCCCGAAGGTGAGGCACCTCAGTTCGAAACCACTTTTGTATATGAGAAGGACTCTAAAACTCAGATATTTACGATTAATAATCTTCCCGATTCGACTTGGAAATATGTTTCTCACAATACAAAAATTGTCAAAGAGGGAGCTACTCCGTTGATTTCACGATTCGAAATAGGTGATTATAAAGAAAATAGATACGTAACCGATTCCATTCTCTCCCTCAAAGGGCACCTCCTTGTTCTTACCATTCCTTATGCAGAAAAGGTAAAATTTGACGCTCTTGAAAGAGTGGCTGCCCTCTCCATTGAGGTTCCCATGATTTTACTTTCGGGGTCTGTTGAGGATGAGACAATCTCTTTATTAGGGCGCTACGGTATTGATGTTCCATACTTTTATACAGACATTAAAACCCTTTTTACCATGGTACGCGCCAATCCGGGATTGATGCTCTTGCATGATGCTACCGTGGTGGCCAAATGGAGTATGTACAATACTCCTTCTGTACCTCATATCAAGTCGATTATGGGAAGTGACTCGGAGATTGTCTCTGCCAAATCCAAGATGGAAGAGCATTTGGTAATGGGCTTCTTTATCCTCTTTTTCTCTCTTCTACTCTTTGTCTTGAATCGATTTTTTCGTCATGTGGCTCGAAAATCATAACTTAAAAAAATACAATACATTTGGATTTGACGTATCGGCTCGTTATTTTGTTGAGCCTGATTCTGTGGTTGATGTAAAAAAAGCTGTGGCAGAGGCACATCGTCTTAAAGTGCCGATTTTTGTTTTGGGTGGAGGGAGTAATGTGCTCTTTACAAAGAATATTGATGGAATAGTTGTTAAACCTGCAATGAAGGATTTGGATGTTTTGAAAAGGAGTGAAACGCAGGTGTGGGTAACTGTTGGAGCAGGAGTCGTTTGGGATCACTTAGTAGAGTGGTGTGTGGCAAACAATTGGGGAGGTTTGGAAAACTTATCGCACATTCCGGGTACAGCGGGAGCGGCACCGGTACAAAATATTGGCGCTTATGGCGCGGAGATAAAAGATGTGGTCCAAAGCGTAGAAGGATTTTATTTAGAAACACTTGAATCGTTTACGTTTTCCCGATCAGAGTGCGCTTTTGGCTACAGAAGTAGTATTTTTAAGACCGATTTGTATGGAAAAGTGATCATCACCCGTGTTACCTTTGCCCTCTCCGCCACTCCCCGGATTGAGACTCGTTATGGACAAATCGAAGAATATCTTAAAAATCAGCCTGATCGATCGATCCAAAGTGTGCGTCGCGCCATCATTTCTATACGTACCCAAAAACTACCCGATCCCGAAAAGATGGGAAACGCCGGAAGTTTTTTTAAAAATCCTGTGGTACCGGAGTCCGTTGCGTTACACATTAAAGAGTCGTATCCACAAATACCTCTCTATGAATCGGAATCAGGTTATTACAAACTCCCTGCCGCTTTTTTAATAGAAAAAGCGGGATGGAAAGGGGTGCGAAGAGGAGATGTAGGGGTGCATACCGATCAACCATTGGTATTGGTAGCCTTTACGGGAGCAACAGGTGCCCAAATAGTTTCACTATCCCAAGAGATACAAGAATCGGTAAAAGATCAATTTGGCGTTTGGTTGGAACCGGAGGTGAATATTTTATAGTCTTTGGCTTTTTAGTCAAAAAAGGAGATGAAAACCTTTGTTAAGAATGAACATAATGGTCACTTTAAATTTATACCGCGTCCCATTTGTTAGACCAAAAATCATCGGTTCTTTGGTGATGCCTTGCCGGTTTTACATTGCAAATTAACTTCTTTCTTCCTCGTTTTTTCAAATTGGAACTCCATTACGGCTACTCCTCTACTCCGTTTCGATTTGAACGTCAGTTTTTTAAGTTGCCCTCTTCAATGGTTTGTACCATTTAGACGGAGGCAGTTTGAAGAATACCAAACTTTTTTATACCTTTGCGGAACTAGCCAAGTAACTTTTTTTTATGATAACAAAACCTATTATTCAATCATCTGTAATACTATTTTTAACCATATTTCTCTTAGCTTGCAGCAGAGAAAATGGAACTTTGGATGATTTTGATTCTGACTTATACTCTCTTGACACAAAAGTGGAAGATGTTTTTGCAAGAAGCGTGGGTGCACCGGA
>JAITFU010000026.1 GCA_031281125.1 Prevotellaceae bacterium
CCAATGACCTCTATCTCGATAATGAGACGCAGCAAATTATCATCATTACAGGACCTAATATGTCGGGTAAGAGCGCTTTGCTTCGCCAAACTGCGCTCATTGTTCTTTTGGCTCAGATCGGATCTTTTGTTCCCGCTAAATCGGCCAAAATTGGGATTGTGGACAAACTTTTTACCCGCGTGGGCGCATCGGATAATATCTCCCGCGGAGAATCGACCTTTATGGTGGAGATGTTGGAGGCATCGGGCATTTTGCACAATCTCTCTCCCAAATCGTTAGTAATCTTGGACGAATTGGGACGCGGCACCAGCACCTACGACGGCCTCTCGATTGCCTGGGCTATTGTAGAATATATTCACCAACACCCTGTTGCCCGCGCCAAGACGCTCTTTGCCACCCACTACCACGAGTTAAACGAAATGGCGACCCAATTCTCTCGTGTAAAAAACTTTCATGTTTCTGTAAAAGAGGCAGATAACAAGGTACTGTTCCTTCGCACCCTCAAACCCGGAGGGGTTGCGCACAGCTTTGGCATCCATGTTGCCCGAATGGCCGGTATGCCCCACAATGTGCTGATGAGTGCAGAAAAGATGCTCAAACAACTTGAAGAACACGCACCCAATCCTAAATCCAAAACTAAAGAGACTCCCAACTATCAACTCTCTATATTCCCACTTGAAGACCCTCTTTTACTGCAACTTAGAGAAGATGTGTTAAAGGTCGATATCAATCGGCTCTCTCCATTGGAGGCCTTTGATTTGCTCAGGGAATTAAAAAAACGTGTGGGTGTATAGCATTTCTGCTGAAAGTTGCGTATCTTGCGCCGTCAATTAATCCTATGAAGAGGCTTACAAGAACCATCGTCATATTTGTTAAACTCTTGGGAGAGAGCTTTGGCTTTGCCATGAGTTCGGTGCGCGCCGACAAAACCCGCGCATTTCTCTCTCTGCTTGGTGTTACCATCGGGATTTTTTCGATTGTCGCCGTCTTTACCACTATCGATTCCCTTAAAGGAAACATTCAAAACAGTTTGGCCGCCTTAGGCTCCGACGTGGTCTATATTATGCAGTTCCCCTGGCAATTAGAAGAGGGGGAGACCGAATACAAATGGTGGGAATACCGACAACGTCCTGTCAACAAATACGAAGAATTTATCGCCCTGCAACAGCAAGCAACAACAGCAGAAGCCGTTGCACTATCCATCGATTTTAGCAAAGAGGTAAAATACGGCAGAAACGCCATCAATTCTGTTACAATTTCGGGGATTACATCGGAGTGGACCTCCGTCTCCACCATTAAAATCGGTGAGGGTCGTTATTTTTCACAAATTGAGGCAAACGGATCTCAAAATGTTGCTGTTGTGGGCTTTGGCGTTGCCGATGAGCTTTTTAAAGGCGAAGATCCCATTGGTAAAGTGATCAAAATTGCCGGAAACAACTCCCGCGTTATTGGCGTATTGGAAGAAGAAGGCTCAGGCGGTGTACTCTCCATCACCATGTATGACCAAGCGGTACTCATCCCCTATCTCTACGCCTGCACCATGGTCGATCCTCGGATGATGGGTCCCACCATAGTGGCCAAAAAGAGAGAATCGGCAAATAAAGACGACTTTTTAGGTGAACTTAAAACGATACTCAGGAACGTTAGGAGGCTCAAACCAACCCAAAAAGACAACTTTAGCATCAACGAGATGAGCATTGTTCAAGATGTTATTGACCAGATATTTGGCACCATCAACTTAGTGGGCTGGATCATAGGCGGATTCTCTATCCTGATTGGCGGATTTGGTGTAGCCAACATTATGTTTGTATCTGTAAAAGAGCGCACAAATGTTATTGGCATACAAAAAGCGCTTGGGGCCAAAAACTACTTTATTATGACGCAATTCCTTTTTGAAGCTGCGTTACTCGCAATCATGGGAGGGATTGTGGGTATTCTGATTGTGTATGGAGGGATTCTATTTGTTAGCCACACATATAACTTTATTATGACGCTCACTTTGGGTAATATCATCCGCGGCGTGATCGTCTCTTCTGCCATTGGTTTAGCGGCCGGCATTATTCCTGCATATATGGCGGCACACCTCAATCCTGTGGATGCAATTAACTCAAAGTAAAAAATAGTGCATTATTTCGATTGAGTAAACCCGCTCTCTACATAGTTTGTCAGCTCAATAAACTGCTCCACGCCCTGCGTTAGCGGGCGTGGCGGGGGCTGACTAATAAGCCTTTAAATTTTTGTCATTAATCACCACCGAATCGCCCACCTGCTTAACAATGGCAATGCCGTTGTTCAAACACTCCTCTTCTAATCCGGGGTAAAAACTAAGCGAAGCCAAGCAGAGATATATTTTAAAGTCGTTATAATCAGGAAATAAAAAACGAAATGTCTCGGGATATTTAAGCACTTTGGTTATATCGCTAACGTGTGCTTTGTACTTTACTTCAATCAGCGCCACAGAGGTGTGGTTGTATAATACAATGTCGTATTCGCCTTTGACTCCGCGCTTTAAATGTTTCACGTTTTTGAGGATGTCGTCAAACTTTTCGCCAAAAAAGTGGACATTCCCGTTTTCAAAGGAGTTAAAGAAGTACTCTTCGGCAAAAGAGCCGTGGTTGTGTGTCCATGAGCCGGTAAGTTCCTCTAATTTTTTAGTCCTGCGTTCATGATCGGCACGAGACT
>JAITFU010000070.1 GCA_031281125.1 Prevotellaceae bacterium
ATCAGAAAGTGTGCCAAAGAAAGCATTTGCCACATTATTGGCTTGTGTGATTGAGACAAATGTTTCGTTTTGGTGAGAAACAAGCGTCTCTTGTTGAAACTCCTTAAAATTGGAGGGGGGCTCTTCTTTGCTGCAAGCGCCGAACAATACTAAGGCGGCGATGATAAAAGTAAATTTTTTCATACGTAAATAATTTAATGTTAAAATAAGTTTTAATTGAGTCTTTTATAATTTTGCTGCAAAGATACAACATACGATTTGTCGTTTTCGCGTATCATTTTTTGAAGATTTGTCAAAATCGCGTATTTCGCCTGTTCTAGGAGTGTGTTGGTGTCAGTTTAATGGTTTTTGGCAAAAAATGTTTTAGTGATAAGGAAAAGTCCGCGATTTTGGCAAAAAAAAGTTTTGCAAAAAGTGACAAATTACGGAAAATGCAGAAAAAAAGTTAGCGATTCAAGGTTCGCCATTCCTTTATTGCAACAAAAGCGACACAAAGAGATCGCTTTATTGTTAAAAAATGGGAATGAAATGAGACTTAGAATTTGTACCCGTCACCGAGACTAACTCCGGCATGGGTACGCATAAGGTTTTCAATAAATCCATCAAATGGGACGCACAATAAACATACGATTTGTCATTTTTACGGTTTTTGGCAAAAAAAAATTATTGAACAAGAAAAATTCGTATTTTTGGCAAAAAGTTGTTTAGTTAAAAACGCGGAATTATGGAAAACACAGAAAATTTTTTAGCGGTTCAGGAGGGATTGTTTGAAGAGATTCGCCAAAAGCTACCACAACACCAATCTTTGGTTAGCGTCATTAGTGATATGTTCGGTCTTGGTTTAGACGCAGCATATAAGCGAATTCGAGGAGATAAGCGGTTGGATTTAGATGAGATTTGTGCCCTTTGCAAACGTTATAAGGTCTCATTTGACCAAATAATGGATGTAAAATATCCTCACGATTTCGATTGTAAATATCGACCCATCAACTCATCCGTCCCAATTGAGTATCATGATTATATCAATTCTCTATCTGAAAATTTTAAAAAGCTGAGGCATTCCAAAGAGTCGAGCATACTGCTATCTGCCACAGATATTCCGGTATTTCATTTATTACCTCATAAAGAGTTGAGATTTTTTAAATTATTTACTTTTGCACACGGTGTTTACAACTATAAAGAGAGTTGGGAGAAGTTTATTAGTGAGATGTCAACAAAAGAAATTGAAGACAAACACAAGATAATCAGCCGTGACTATGAGTTGATACCATCCACAGAGATATGGACCGAGAGTACTATTGACTCCACTCTTAAGCTAATCAAGTATTATCATGATATTTCTGTTTTTCCCGATGTAGAACTACCCATGCTTTTGTGTGAGCAGGTATTGAGTATTCTCAACAACTTAGAGTCGTGGGCTACCAAGAGCCAAAAGAACGATTGCGATACTCCGTTTACTCTATACTTAAGCGAAATGGAAATCGGAAACACCTACATTCTGCTAAAGAACCCAATAGGAGATAATTGCATTGTTAAACTATTTACAATTAATCATTTAGATATTTCAGACAAAGAGTTTTGTAAAGAAGCAGAAGATTGGCTGACCAAACTCTCTCGACGTTCTCTTCTGTTGTGCGGCGGTTCCGAAAAAGAACGAATCCAATTCTTTAACTTGCAACGACGAAAAGTGCAATCTGTAATAGATAGTATTCTCACCCATTTTGATACACCACTTGAATAATTCTTTATGAATGATAATTATCACACAGAAGTTGCGCACTTTCAGATTAACCACGAAGGAGAAAAAATTTGCGGCGACGTCTTTCTTTCCAAAAGAGTCCCGGAAGAAAATCGCGTATTGTGCGTCTTGTCGGACGGGATGGGGCACGGCGTGCGGGCAAATGTGTTGGCTACGCTAACGGCAACCATTTCGCTCAATTTTTCGTTGGAACACAAAGAGGCCGATGTCTTGGCAGAGATCATTATGAAGGCTTTACCCGTGTGTAGCGATCGGAATATCAGCTATGCTACCTACACCATTGTAGATATTTCCATCGAAAATGACGTCGTCTCCATTTTAGAATTTGACAATCCTCAAACGTTGATATTGAGGGGAAACAGAATTTATGAGCCCGAATGGACACACGTACAGTATGAGGGCGACGACAAAGACAAACGGGTCATGGATCTTAAAAAATGCAGTTTTGTTCCTCAGATTGAGGATCGTATAGTTTGTTATTCAGACGGAATCACCCAGTCCGGTTTGGGAAAAGGGCTTACCATGGGGTGGGGGAGAAATAACGTGATTAAGTTTGTAAGAGAAATCATCGAAACCACTCCCACCGTCTCCGCTGCCGACCTTGCCGAAAGGGTTGTCAAGCATGCGGCAGCCAACGACTTATACACACCAAAGGACGATCTGACCTGCGGCGTGGTCTATTTTAGAGAGGCAAGAAAAGCGATGCTCTGCACGGGCCCTCCTTTTAACCCAGAAAAAGACAAAGAGTTTGCAAACAAATTAATCGATTTTGACGGGATAAAAATTGTGAGCGGCGCCACCACTACAGAAATTATCTCCAGAGAGTTGGGGCGAACCGTCACCAACGAGGAGCGATTTGACCCCACATTACCTCAAAGTTCAAAGATGGATGGGATTGATTTAGTGACAGAAGGTGTGCTTACCTTGAGTAAGGTGACCCATATCTTAAACAACATCAACCTTACATCTCATATACAGTTTGGCAGAGGCCCTGCCGATCAAATGTGCAAGCTCTTGTTGGATACAGACGAAATCCACGTTTTAGTTGGAACAAAAATCAATGAAAATCACCACGATCCTAATTTGCCTGTAGAAATCGAAATTCGTAAGCACCTTATCCAAAGATTAACAAAAGTGTTGTCAGAAAAATTTATGAAAGTAGTAAACATCGAATATATGTAACCATTATGTCAGAAAATGTTATTCAGTTAGATAAAAGTAAATGCAAGGCGTGTTACTCCTGCATCAGGGCGTGTCCGGTCAAAGCGATTCACGTAGGCGAAAACAGCGTTTTTCCCTATATCGAAGAGCATAAATGTATTGTGTGCGGCACCTGTATCGGTACGTGCGCTTACGATGCCATCACCTATTCCGATTCCAAAAAGGGAGTAAAGGAGTTGCTAAATGCAAAAGAAAAAGTGGTGGCAATTTGCGCCCCCTCTATTGCCGGAGAGTTTGATGACATTACCGATTATCGTAAGTTTGTTAAGATGATTCGATTGCTTGGTTTTACGTACGTGATGGAGATGGCCTTTGGGGTCGATATCATTGCCGAAAAGTACAGAAGACTTACCCACGACGAATTTAATGGAAAGTATTATATAACAAGCTGTTGTCCTTCAATAGTAAAGTTAATCGAGAAGTTTTATCCCCAACTGATTCCCAACTTGGTTCCCTACGTATCGCCCATTGCCGCCTGCGCAATTGTTGCGAGAAAAATATATGGAGAGAACCTAAAGGTGGTACAGATTACCCCTTGCGTGGCGGCAAAAAAGGAGATGGACAGGAATACAGGCTTGGCAAAAGTTAATGAAGTGCTCACGTTTAGAGAGTTGCGCGAGCTTTTTAGTGAATATAAAATCAGCGAAACCTTTACAGAATATTCTGACTTTGACGAGCCATTGGGGTACAAAGGGAGTATGTATCCCATTTCTCAAGGTTTTTTAGAGGCAGCCGGCTTAGACCTTAGGCTCTTAAAAGAGGACACCATTACGGCTGAGGGCAAGAGTTCTGTCCATGCAGTAAAGCAATTTTGGGATCATTACAATGCAATCAAGCACAATTTTAATATATTCTTTTGCGAGGGGTGCATTATGGGTCCCGGTACTTCGGAGGGTGGAGAAAAGTTTAAGCGCTACGCCTTTGTTAAAGATTATATTACGCGAAGACTCTCTAATTTTGACATCCAAAAGTGGCAAAACTACATGGATGCCCACTCCCACTACAAAGAGTTAGAGGCGGTCTTTGTCAATAAAAAACTTGAAGTGGTTCCTCCTGATGACTTTGAAGTAAAAATCGCACTCAACAGGATCACAAAGAGGAACAACAACAAAGAGGTCAATTGCGGCGCTTGCGGGTTTGACACCTGTTTGGGTTTGGCCCAGGCGATTGCGCAACATATTGCCATTACCGAAATGTGCGTCACCAACGCCCAGATAGGTAATCGGGAAGCCTCTCACTCTTCCAAAAGAACATACGAGGAGTTGGAGATGGTAAAAAGTGAGCTATCTGTCACAAAATCAACATTAGAAGAGGTGAGGGAACTCCTCTTTGACAAAAACGAGGCGTTGACTATTTTTATAAGGGGACTTAGTGCCGGAATCGTCTTTTGCGATGAAAATCTAAAGATTACAGAATCCAACCTTGGATTTATCGAAATTCTTGGTGAGGACGTGAAAGATATTCACGAAGTGATCCCATATTTGATTGGCGCCGACCTTAAAACGTTGTTGCCACCCTCATTAACCGCTCAGTTTCAATTTATCTTAAATCATGATGAAACCCAAATAAATAAAGATGTGGAGATTGACGACAAATTGATCAATGTGTCGATTTTTCAATTGGTACAGAAAAAGTTGGTGGGAGCCGTATTACGTAACCTTCACTCAAAGGAGGAGCGTCCCGAAGAGATCATCCACAGGGTCACCGAAGTGATAGAGGAGAACTTACGACAGGTGCAACAAATGGGGTTTATCCTTGGAGAGGGCGCCGCCAAGACAGAGAAGATGCTCAATTCGATCATCAAGTCATACAAGTAGAGGGAGATAGAAATAGTTTTTTTAAAACTGAAAGTAAATAAACGGTTGAATCTCTGCAGATTTTATTTGCATAACAAACCAAATTATTACAATCAGAATTATTGCTTTTACCATAAAATGGGTGTTGATGACAAACTTTTGCGTCTTTAGTTCCCACTTTTCGGGAGTAAAGTGCAGCACATATCCAACCAAAAATAGTACAAAAATGGCCAAGTAACCCCAAACCACATTGGGGGCAAGGGCAAGGTTAAAGTTTGTAAATATTTGAATCAACATCTGTTTGCCAATGGTTATGCTGTCGGCACGAAAGAATATCCAGCTCAAACAAACCAAGTGGAACGTAAAGAGTATGCCCACAACTCTTCTGAGCGGGGACATCTCTGCACCTATTGCCTTAAAACTTGAAAATCGGCTCATTACAAACTTATGGATGGCAAGCGCCGTACCGTGTAGGCCACCCCAGAGGATAAACCTAAATGCGGCGCCGTGCCACAAACCGCCTAAGAGCATGGTTAACAGGAGGTTGATATATTGGCGAAAGCGCCCTTTTCGGTTGCCGCCCAAAGAGATGTAGAGATAGTCTTTGAGCCAGGAGGAGAGGGAGATGTGCCAGCGCCTCCAAAACTCAGTGATGGTGGCCGATTTGTAGGGAGAGTCAAAGTTTTTATGAAATCTAAAGCCTAAAAGCAAAGCGATTCCCAACGCCATATCGGAATAGCCCGAAAAATCGCAATAAATTTGCAAGGCGTAACCGTATAAGCCCATTAGATTTTCAAAACCACTATATAATAGAGGGTTATCAAAAATGCGATCCACAAAATTGAGGCTGATATAATCAGAGATCACACACTTTTTAAAGAGACCCGAAGCGATCAAAAAGATTGCGGTACCAAACATCTCTTTGGTAACCTTTAAGGGATTTTGTCTGATTTGAGGGATAAAATCGTGCGCCCTGATGATCGGCCCGGCCACCAATACCGGAAAAAAAGAGACAAAAAAGAGGTAGTCAATCCAATGAGTAAGCGGAGTGATCTTTTTTCTATAGACGTCAATGGTATAACTCATCGACTGAAAGAGAAAAAATGAAATCCCGATGGGAAGAAAGATATTCCTGAATTCGAGAAAATCCTTGCCCCAAACGGTATTGGCAATATCGATAAAGAAGTTGGTGTATTTAAAGTAGCAGAGCATACCCAGATTGACCACAAGAGAGGTGGCCAACACCCATCCCCTGCACTTTTTGAATCGATCCAAAGCCATGGCACGGGCAAATCCGTAATCTAAGGTGGCAACGAGCAGGAGCAGCCCTACATAAAGGCCGCTCGACTTATAGTAAAAGTAAAGAGAAAAGAGCGTTACATACACAATGCGAAGCATTGTCCTTTTACTCATAAATGAAAAAATGAGGGAAAATCCCAAAAAAAGGAAGAGAAAAAGCCCGCTGCTGAAAATGAGCGGCGCTTTGGGATCGTAAGTGAGCAAATGAAGAACGGTTTGTATTGTTTCTTGCATACTATCTCATGTTATAAACCTCTGTGAATGCTTCATACCACATATCAGCCTGCAAAGTGTAGCCCTCAATGGTCAAGTGTAACCTGTCTTTTCCCATCAGTCCTTGATCGGTCCAACACTTGTTGCTTCCCATCCCACCGGCAGCGTTATAGAGGTCCCAGTAAGGCATGGAGTAGTTACGTGCTGTTTGGATAATCATCTCACCGGTAGTGGCAATATTGCGGTTCACAGAATAGGTGCGTTTGCGTTTCACTATCTTGGACGAGCAACCCTCCATTGGAGTCACAAAGAGCAGCGGCGTGTTGGGAAGAGTGGCTATGCAGATGTCGGTAAAGCGAGCGATTTGGCTTTGTACCGACGAGGCTACATAATTGTTTCCAAAAGAGTCGTTTGTGCCCAGTGCAACAACGATAAGATCGGGTGACAGCGCTGTTAGTTGGTTGATAATTTGCGGATTATTGTTGTAGTGTGCAAATGCGGCGCTGTTGATGCCAATGGCATGGATCAAAACACCCGGATCTCTGGTTTCAAGCGAAAAACCGTAGTATGTGTGGTGAAACTGATTTTCTGTAATAGATGCAGTAAGTGATATTTGCGTTACCGAGTTGTTGAGGTATATGGTCGATAGGGAGGGGAGAGAGTCGGGCAAATCATAAAAAAGACCTGTAATACTATTTGGCAAGCGGAGCGGAGGCGCAAGGGGGTGGTGAAACGCTCGAATGGTGTTAAAAGGGTATTCCGAAGTGATATTGAATGTAATATGTTTGTCGTTACTCGATATCCTCATTCCTGTAAGCCCCACTTCATCCTCTTTCCGGTCATTAATTACCGTTAATCCGTTCCATTTGTTTGGGGAGGTGATGGAAAAGTGAAGAGGCTGATTTGTCTTGATCAGTTTTAAAGGGACGATCAATCCGGCTCCGGCATCTCCAAAATCTCGCTTAAAGTATTGACGTATAGGCTCGTCAATATATCCGGCCTGCACGTGAGAGTCGCCAATGTGTACAATAGAAACCACCTCGTAGCTTCCCTGCTTGATGCGTTTTAACTTATTGATCAATGGGGTTAATCTATTTGCCGAGTCAACAATGGTGTTGTGGGTAGAGTGTACCAGTGTGGCGTGTTGGGAACTTGCATATTCGTGAAAAAGTGTTTCCGATGTGGTTTGCTGCTTGCGAAGGTATGTGGTAGAAGCGGTTAATGAGACCAAAACGGCCACGAAAACAACAGTATAGATTGTTTTTTTTACCATTTTAGAATATTTCATCATGCAGGGTGTCGATTTTTCCATTGATGATTGCCTGCACAAGGCTTGTGGCAATATGCTTTCCGCCGGAGTACCCAAGATGTGTATAATCCTTTGCTGCCCATCCCTTTTTTACGAAAGTGGCCATACTTTCTGCTCCTCCCATGGCATCAAAAGTGCTCCAAAACGCTACGTGGCTCTCTTTTGCAATATTTCTCTGCGCCTTAATTAAATCATAGACGGCAGGCATCGTAACAAATTCGCCGTTTAACATGGAGCCGCGGTCCCCGATGCCCATCACAAGAATAGCACAACGTGGGAACTGCTTTTGTAGTTCTTCGATTACCTTGGTCATATTGGTGGTGTAGTAATCGTAGTTGCGCACCTTGGGCGAAAGCACGTTTAATCCATACTGGAGAATAATGAGGTCGTAACCGCGAATGCTGTCGATTTGCCTGTTGATGCTTTGTGCTGTGGACTTGAGCGTATAACCGCTGTTTCCCCGTAACGAGTAGTTATCTACACACACACCAAGGGTATCTTCAAACGCTACACCATATCCGTAAAATCCGGTGGGGTTATCAATGCGCAGGGAGAGCTTGGAGATGGATCCTTCTACACAAATCTTTTGAACAAGGGGGCTTGATTCAGGGGTGAATCGTTGGACAATTGTATCATTGATTGTGAGATGAATAGCGCTTTTGCGCTCATTCACAAAGAGGAGAGAGGCGGTGGTGGAAGACTTGATATGTTGGTAGAGATCAACCCCTTCGTAAGTGGTTTTGGCTCCGGGTAAAGGAACAGCCAATTGACAGGAAATGAAAAAACGTCCCTTGATGTCGTTTGGCAACTCGCCGGTGGTTAGATTTGTATATGCGTCCCATCCGTTAAAATAGTGCTTAATGGTCTTTCTATACTGCGTTACAGCAGAAGCAAACGGAACAAAACCTACGCCACATCCGTTATAGATATCTTGGAGTTGCTCCCGCAAATCTGCCGATACAATATCGCCTTCGATAAACGAATCACCCAACATAGCAACCCGTACCACGCGTTTTTGGCTCTCATAAGCGAGGGTTTGGTAAAAATCTTTCATCGACGGCCCCTCTCCGTCGCTAAAGTCCTCAATCTTTGTAATTGTCGGATTGTTAACAAAAACGATACGCTCTGCCGGAGTGATTTGAACGGTATCGATCTTTTTTTCTACTGTATCGACTTGCTCTACGACCAATTCAAATAGCTCGGATCCCTTATCCGCCCTTCTGATGTCTGAGAGGATATCGATCTGCTTGATGAAAACGCTACCCACTTGACCCTCCGGAATGGAGGAGAGCAAAAACAATCCACCGGCCACAACAGCCGCAATCATAAAGCTTTGTTTGGTGTAATCCCTCATCCGATTTTTGGGCAAAGATAAAAAAATATCTACTTGGTCTTCAATTATTGTACTTTGGAATAAAAAAAACGTTACCTTTGTAGATTCAAAACATGCATACGTGTCATTATCATATTATTAATCACATAACTTCCATTTATGGCAAAAATTTTATCCTTAGACCACCTGCTCCAAAAAAAACGAGATATTGAGGAGCGCTTGAACCCCGAGGTGGTTCAGATCAAGGTCGGTATGGCCACCTGCGGAATCGCTTCCGGATCGCGTGCCGTCATGAACACATTTCTTCATATTGTTGAAAAAGAGAAGATTCCCGCTGTGGTCTCCCAATCCGGTTGTATGGGCTACTGCTATGCAGAGCCTACGGTGGAGGTGACCAAACCCGGATCGGCTCCTGTTGTATTTAGCTATGTAAATGCCCTCAAAGCCAAAGAGATTGTGGACAAATACATTATGAATGGCGAGCAGGTGGATGGCGTTATCCCCATCAACTATCAAACGATCCACGACAATACCAAAACCCAAAAACAGACCCGAATTGCCTTGCGCAACTGTGGTTTTATTGATCCCGAAAACATTGACGAATACATTGCCAAAGAGGGATATATCGCCTTAGGTAATGTGCTGGCAACGATGAC
>JAITFU010000077.1 GCA_031281125.1 Prevotellaceae bacterium
ACTTTTCGTTTTTTATTCCCTGATTATAACGACTTTAAAATATATCTCTGCTTGGCATCTCTCAGTTTTTATCCCGAAATAGAAGAGGCGTGTTTGAACAACGGCATTGCCATTGTCAAGCAGGTGGGCGAGTCGGTGGTGATTAATGATAAAAACTTAAAGGTTTACTAGTCAGCCATCTTACACATCAAAACTTAACAACAATGCATCGAACAGTCGCCGCATTGAGCAAAGGCGCCGCGCAAACGTTTCTCCACCAAATCTAACAGTCGGTAACGCAAGGGGTCAATGGTGATTTGCGCCAACACATCGTGTAAAAAAGCAAGTTGCTGCATAATACGCGCCTCCTTAAGGCCAATGCCGCGGGAACGAAGGTAAAAGAGCGCCTCTTGGTCTAACCGGCCTACGGTAGCACCGTGAGAGCACTTTACGTCATCGGCATAGATCTCTAAACGGGGGCGGGTCACAATCTTGCTTTGGTGCGTAAGTAACAAATTGTGGTTGGCCTGATACGCCTGCGTCTTTTGGGCGCTTGGCGACACCTTGATCACCCCTTCGAACTCGGCGTGGGCGCGATTGTCTAAAATGCCTTTAAATAGTTGACTGCTCGTGCATTGTGGGGCGTTGTGCTGCACTTCAACCCCAAAATCGATGCGCTGGTCGCCGTCTGCAAGAAAGAGGCCGTTGGCTTCACAACTTGCTCCGGGGGCATCTAAATGCAACTCTATACGGTTCTCCAACTGCCCGCCGTGTAAACTCACAAAGGTGCACCTAAAAAAACTATCCTCTTCTAAATCAACCCTAAAGTCAGAGTGATGATGCGATTCATTGTGTTCGTTCTGCATTACAATCAACTCAAAACGTGCGCCCTTTCCTACCCTGATTTGGGTCTTTTGCGTGGTGGTAAAGGGATCAAATGAGAGGGTGTGGTCACACACCAACAACTTAGCTTCGGCTCGATCCTCTATCACCCACTCGTTTACCAATCGTAACGGCTCTTTGTGTTCCGGAGTACGCACGCTGATCAATTGAACAGGTGACTCTACGACTCTTTTTGCCGGCACCACCCACCGCACTCCAAACCCTTGGTTTTGCCCCAATTGTCCCTCCTTTTCCTGCAGCAGACCATCCACCAAAAGCGATTGGCGAATCCCCTCCAAGGGAACTCGACACATAAATTTGTGTTTGATTTCGGGGATATAGGAGTACGATTTTTTCATCTCTTCTTTAACCTTGATGGATCAGCCAATCGTATCCGCGTTTTTCCACTTCAAGAGCCAAGTCCGGGCCTGCGGATTTAATAATCTGTCCTTTATACAATACGTGTACCACATCGGGCACAATATAGTCTAACAATCTCTGGTAGTGGGTAATCACAATAGTGGCGTTGTCGGGCCTCTTTAACTTATTAACCCCGCCCGCCACCACTCTGAGCGCATCCACATCCAAGCCGCTGTCTGTCTCGTCTAAAATGGCCAAAATCGGCTCTAACATCGCCATCTGAAAAATCTCGTTTCGTTTCTTCTCTCCTCCCGAAAAACCCACATTTACACCACGTCCCAAAAATGAGGGATCCATCTCCACAATCGCCATCTTTTGGCGCATCAATTTAAGAAACTCCGCCGATGAGAGGGGAGGTAACACACGGGCTTTTCGTTGTTCATTCACCGCCGCCTTCATAAAGTTGACGTTTGATACGCCCGGAATCTCAATGGGATACTGAAACCCAAGAAACAGACCCATTCGGGCTCGCTCTTCGGGGTGGAGAGTCAAAAGATCGCGCCCCATAAAAGTCACCTCTCCTTTGACCGTATAGTGCTCCCTTCCTGCAATAACGGCAGAGAGGGTGCTCTTTCCCGATCCGTTAGGCCCCATAATGGCGTGAACCTCTCCCCGACTCACCGTCAAGTTAATGCCCCGCAGAATCTCCTTGTCGTCTATGGACGCATACAGGTTTTTGATAATAAGCATATTCTCCATTATAAATTCTTTTTCCATTTTCTTCTCCATCCTAAAAATCCAAATACCGCCATTACCGTATAGGCGGTGGCAACCAAAGGCATAAACACCAATCCGCTCCTAAGGTAGAGTATAAAATTGGTGACATTAGCCGTTCCCCAGCAGGCCCAGCACTCCAACACTTTTTTAGCCGATAACAACTGGGCTGTCAAGAAAGTGGCTGTAATAAAAGCGTCTAAATAGGGTTGACGGGCGGGAGGAAAGAGTCCCTCGTTGATCAAGTGCAGGCGACTGAGTACAAAACCCCAACCCAGCGCAAAAACAACCCATCCGCACACATATAATCCCCTTTTTCCCCAACCCAACAGCGATATTTTTAGCTCTTTTTTTTCATTGGCCTCCCCCTGTTTGGGATGCGTCCAGCGATGGTATCCATAAATGTTGAGCGCTAACGATATGGGCTGCAACAACATGCTCGAATACAGATGCTTATGCATAAACAAGAAAAAAAGCAGGATGCTATAGACGCAGCCTACAAAAAAATTCTCTTTTTTTGCGCGTGTCGCCAAAAAAACGCAAAGCAAACCAAGGAGCGCCGAACAAAGATCAATCAGACTAATCATCCCACACTCCCCTCTAAGGTGATTTGCAACAATTTTTGAGCCTCAACCGCAAACTCCATGGGCAATTGATTGAGCACTTCGCGGGCGTAACCATTCACAATCAAGCCTACTGCATCATCGGTGCTAAGGCCGCGCTGGCGGCAGTAGAAAAGCTGGTCTTCACCAATTTTAGAGGTGGTGGCTTCGTGTTCGATCTGCGTTGTTTCGTTCTCGCTCTCGATGTTGGGAAAGGTGTGGGCGCCGCACAAATCCCCCAGCAACAAACTGTCGCATTGTGAGTGATTTCTGGCATTTTCGGCCCCTGCTGAAACCTTTACCAAACCCCGATAACTGTTTTGCGACCGGCCGGCTGAGATCCCCTTGCTCACAATGCGGCTGCGTGTATTTTTGCCGATATGAATCATTTTGGTTCCGGTGTCGGCTTGCTGATGGTTATTGGTCACCGCCACCGAATAGAACTCCGAAAAACTGTTGTCGCCCAAAAGCACTGTACTCGGATACTTCCACGTTATGGCAGATCCGGTCTCTACCTGCGTCCAAAACAGCCGACTGTTGGCTCCTTTGCATATCCCCCGCTTGGTTACAAAGTTAAATATCCCTCCCTTGCCGGCGGCGTCTCCCGGGTACCAATTTTGTACCGTAGAGTATTTTACCTCTGCATCTTGTTTTACCACAATCTCCACTACGGCGGCGTGCAATTGGTTCTCGTCTCGTTGCGGTGCCGTACAGCCTTCTAAATAACTCACATAGCTCCCTTCGTCTGCTACTATTAAGGTGCGCTCAAATTGCCCCGTGCCTTTGGCGTTGATTCTAAAGTAACTCGACAACTCCATGGGGCAACGCACCCCTTTTGGAATATAACAGAATGATCCATCGCTAAACACGGCGCTGTTAAGCGCACTAAAGAAGTTGTCGCCAACCGGCACTACCGATGCAAGATAGGTGCGTACCAAGTCGGGATAGTCGCGTACCGCTTCGCTAAAAGAGCAAAAGATAATCCCTTTTTCGGCCAACGATTCTCTAAACGTGGTCTTTACCGACACGCTGTCAAATACGGCATCCACCGCCACGCCTCCCATCACGTTGCGTTCATGCAACGGAATGCCCAACTTCTCAAAAGTAGCCTCCAATTGCGGGTCTATTTGGTCTTGGGTTGACGAAGCGCTTTTTTTTGGGGCGGCAAAATATATTATATCCTGATAGTCAATCTTTGGAATATCTAAGTGCGCCCAATTGGGCATCGTTTTTGTCTGCCACTTTTTAAGCGCCTTGAGCCTGAAGTCAAGCAGCCACTCCGGTTCCTCTTTTAGGGCCGAAATGGCACGCACCGTATTTTCATTCAATCCCTTGGGAATAAACTCCTGCTCCAATTCTGTTTCAAAACCGTGCAAATAGTCCCTCTCTGTGATATTGTGCAATATCTGTTCCTGTTCTTTCATTTGGCAGCAAAGTTACAAAACATCAAGGTATTCTCCAATAATATATAGAGGGACATTTGTCATCCAACTCTCTTTGCGATAGTTAGAGGGTGAAGTACGAACAGCCTTATTGGGCTTGTATTTGTCGCAATAGAGTTGAAAACTACGGGCTTTAAGGTTACCTCCCGATTTTACTTCCACTGGTATAATTTCGTCATCTGCATTTTGAACAATAAAATCAATTTCATACTTGCTGTTTTCAAAGGAATAGTAGTGGATTGATAATCTTTCATTAAGCATTAACTGTTGAAAAACAAATTGTTCTGCCAACGCTCCTTTGAATTCTGTAAAAACAACGTCACCATGGATAATCGTTTTTGCGTTGAGTTTTGACATCGCTCCCAGCAAACCCGTATCGTTAATATACAATTTAAAGGAGGACAACTCCCTGTAAGCTGTAAGCGGCAGTGATGGCTTTGAAACGCCAAACACCTTGTGTAACAGCCCCGAGTCAACAAGCCATTGAATAGCCAATTCAAAATCTTTTGCCCTTGCCCCTTGCCTTATCACCCCATAAATAAACTTTTTATTCTCCTTTGCCAATTGCACCGGTATGGCATCCCAAACCATTTTTATACGCGGTAATATCTCTTTGGGTGCGTGTTTTGAAAAGTCGCTTTCGTACGCTTTTAAGATGCTGTTTTGAATATCGCGTACCTCCCTCCAATCCCTGTTCTGCGAAAAACGCAACACCGCTTCGGGCATTCCTCCCACATAGAGGTAGTACTTGAGGTAATTCGCCAACTTGGAGTGAAATGACTGAACCGCTTCCCAATCGCGTTTTTCTATCAGCCCAACAAGCCCCGTTTCTCCCATGGCAAGCAAAAATTCGGTGAAATCGAGGGGATAAAGAGTCAAAAAATCGACTTTTCCAACGGGAAATGATTCTCCCGGGTGTATATTGATTCCCAAAAGTGAGCCTGCAGCAATTATCTGATATTGAGGAGCTTTTTCATAAAAAAATTTCAATGAAGTCACTCCTCGGGGTGCAGCTTGTATTTCGTCAAAAACAATCAATGTGTTTTCTGCAGAGATGCTAAGCCCTGAGTAAGCGTTTAATAGGGTAACGATTCGGTCTATATTAAAATCTTCTTGAAATATATTTTTGGGCGCGTCCCTATCTTCAAAATTCACATACACCACTTGGTTATATGCAGTCTTGCCAAACTCATGCAGAAGCCAAGTTTTACCCACCTGTCTTGCCCCAAGAAATACAAGTGGTTTTCGATTTTGATTTAATCGCCACTTACTCAGCTCTTTATATGCCTTTCGATACATTTTTCTCCCAAAATATTGGCACAAAACTACACTTTTCTCCCAACATCTCAAAATAAAAACACACTTTTCTCCAATTTTTTTCACTTTTGATGGTTATGTAAGAATCTTTTTATTACATTTGCCAAAAATTATTAACAACTTAGGATTATTTTATTTATTAACCAAAAAACCAATAACGTATGATTAAAAAGATTTTTCTTATCACGATTTTTGCCGGACTAATGATTGCCGGCTGTACACCTGCTATGGATCTCTGCGGTCCATCGGCGATTGAGGTATCTAACGACATTATTCTAACCGAAGAGGGGGAGTTTGATTTTTTTGATGTTACCTGCTCCACTTCCTGGGTAATGTCCGGAGAAATTCCTACATGGATGACTATCGATTGTCCAAGTTTTCCTGTAGGAGGTATGGGGACTACCTCTATTAAAGTAACAATGGAGGAAAATAACGAAGGAGACCCCCGCTTTGCCGTCTTTACCTTTTTGGCCGCTACCGGCGATGTAGCCACAGTAACGGTAACGCAATTAACGTTGGGCACTTTTGCCATTGTCCAAACGCTTACCAATGTTACCAGCTCCAATATGGCCGCTACCGTTTTCAAAGGCAACACCTTTAGCACCACATTTTCTGTCGGATCGGGCTTTGTTCTGCCCGCTGCCATTACCGTAACTATGGGCGGTGATGTCCTGACCAATGGGCACGATTACGATTACAACAGCGCCACCGGAGTACTTAATGTGTCTGGGGTTACCGGAACGGTACAAATCACCGTAACCGGAGTAGCTGTTTACAGCCTTGCCGTGGCCGTTGCCACCGGTCAGAGTTCCTATGGATCTGTTGATATTGATACAGGTTTCGCAACAGGCAATATTTCAGGCTCTACCGTAAAGGTAATAGCCACTCCGGCACCATTTTACGTCTTTGAGAAATGGGTAGCCACAGACGACATTGACGCCGTAGCTGAGTCGGTAAATGCCGAATATGAATTTCACATCGACG
>JAITFU010000116.1 GCA_031281125.1 Prevotellaceae bacterium
ATGTCTCCTCGCTTAAGTCCGGCAACTATATTGAAGAAAAAAATTATATGGGACTCTTTGACGATCCTTTCATCTCTTTACAGATGGGCGTTTTGTCGAGTGGTGTCATCTCTCCTTCAGGGGCTGTTATTGATTTGGTAGCAGAAAAGATGCAGCTGAGTTCAATCATTGAGAAAAAGGTTTTTGACATAGAGGGGAAAAAGATCGGATACCTATTTTATAGCGATTTTTTTGGCGGTTCCGAAAAAGAACTCAATGAAGTGTTTCATTGGTTCCAGGAAGAGGGTGTGGGCGACGTAGTGTTAGATTTACGATACAATCCGGGTGGGTACGTAAATGTGGCCACTCATTTGTCCAGCATTTTAGCCCCTATGGATGTGGTCAATTCAGAAAAAGTCTTGGTTACTTACCAGTGGAATGCAGGGTATCAGGCCTATTGGGAACAGGAGAAACAATACGCACGACTCAGAACCGTTTTCAATAAAAGCGTACCTGTAAATATGAATCTCCAACGATTGTATGTATTTACGACCTCATCTTCTGCTTCTGCATCTGAGCTTGTAATTACAGGTCTTGATCCCTATATGGAGGTGATCAAAATCGGGGGGGCCTCACATGGTAAATACACCGGATCAAGTCTATTTAGGCCTGAGACATACAACGGTAAAACATGGGAGGTGGATCAAGAGATCAAGAATTGGGGTATCCTACCGATTATTTTTCGTTATGCCAATTCTTTGGGAATCACTAATTTTAAAAATGGGTTTACCCCTGATTACATCGTGCCCGACCTGTTGTTGGAGGGTGTCCAACAATTAGGAGATCCCAATGAACCCTTTCTTGGCAAAGCACTTGAGTTGATTAGCGGAATCAACTTTTCTGTTCATGCTCCTACGACCAAATCGGGTTTTGAGATGCGTGTTGATCTTTTGCCCAAAAAGGATTACTTCCATGGTTCTGTCTTTGTAAAGATGGACTAAGATAGAGTTTTTCACAACTCTAATCCGTCGTAAGCAAAGGAAACTCCTTTAGGTAAGACTTTTTCGACCTCTTTGTGTAGCCCCATTCGGTGTGAAATATGGGTGATGAAGCCCTCTTTTGCTCCCACTTTTTGTACTATGGCAATCGCTTGGGCAAGGGTGAAGTGAGAGATGTGCGGTTTTTGTCGGACGGCGTTGATCACCAAAACAGAAAGGTCCGATAGTTTGGTCAGCTCTGAATCATCAATGTAGTTGGCATCGGTGATGTAGGCCAAATTGGCGATCCGGAAACCGAGAATCGGAAGTTTGGCATGCCACACACGAATGGGGATAATCTCCACTCCTCTAACCGTGAATGGGTTTTGGTCAATGGTGTGTAATGCAAATTCAGGAATGCCCGGATACTTATCGTCTTTAAAGGCGTAGGGATACATACCCTTTATTGCATGGTGAACCCGTTCTTCCGCATAGATGTCCATTGCCCTGTTGTTTATGTAGTTGAAAGCACGGATGTCGTCTAAGCCGGCAATATGGTCAATATGTTGATGTGTCAGAAGGATGGCATCTATGTTGCTGATTTTTGCTCTAAGTAACTGTTGTCGAAAGTCGGGGCCGGCATCAATCAGCAGGCGTACCCCCTGATACTCAAGATAGACCGATGCGCGAAGACGTTGGTCGCGGGTGTCTGAGGAGGCACAAACGTTACAATGACAACCGATTACAGGTACACCTTGGGATGTGCCGGTGCCGAGAAAAATCAATTTGGGAATCATTGTGCAAAATTACTACATTTGTGCGAAATTTAAAAAAAAGATGAACCGGATGGGAACTCTCTACCTTATTCCGGCGCCTCTTTCTGAGGCGCCGCTCGCAACTGCCATACCTCAAGGCGTTGTAGAGGTGATCCAAAAGGTGCGTTTTTTTGTGGTGGAGGAGTTGCGGACAGCAAGGCGATACCTCTCCGCTGCAGGATTAAAAGGGCAGATCGACGAGTTGTTGTTCTTTGTGCTTAATGAACATACCAAAAATGAGGAACTAAACGTCATGCTGCAACCTTTATTGGAAGGGGTGGATGTGGGATTGTTAAGCGAAGCCGGTCTGCCCGCAGTAGCAGATCCGGGCGCATTGCTTGTGAGCCTTGCTCATCATAAAGGGGTTAGAGTTGTGCCTTTGACCGGTCCCTGTTCGATGACGTTAGCCCTGATGGCTTCCGGATTAAACGGGCAATCGTTTGCCTTTGTAGGTTATCTGCCTGTGAATCAACAGGAACGTAAGATAAGAATCAGACAATTAGAAAAACGTGCCATTGAAGAGGGACAAAGTCAGATTTTTATAGAAACGCCATACCGCAACGTATCGTTGTTTGGAGATCTGATCGAAGTGTGTGCAAAACAGACGCAACTCAACGTGTCGGCTAATCTTACGGCGCCCGACGCCTTTATCGCCACTAAAACCATCGCCCTTTGGCAACGTACCCCCCTGCCACCGATACACAAAGTTCCCGCAGTTTTTATCATAGGAGGACACAAATGATTACGATTGAGCTTTTAGATATGCGTTTTTACGCCCACCACGGCTGTTTTGAAGAAGAACGGCAAATCGGCGCCCGTTTTAGTGTCGATTTGAAAATTGAATCGCCTGATTCTCAAAGCGCTGTTCTGTCTGACCGATTGGAGGAAACATTGAATTATCAATCTGTTTACGATATAGTCAAAAATGAAATGGGATGCCCATCTCACCTGTTGGAGCACTTGGCAGGAAGAGTAATAGATAGGTTAAAGTGCGTTTTCCCAAATACCGGCAAGATCGTTGTGGCTGTTTCTAAACTAAACCCTTCTTTGGGTGGGCCTGTAGCCGCTTCACGTGTCACATTGACATCAGAATAAGCGCTTTATGACTGATTGTACTGTTAAACGAGTCGCTTTTATTTGTTTGGGCTGCAAGCTCAACTTTTCGGAGAGTTCCACCTGGGCAAGAGAGTTTGTGTCACGTGGTTATGAGCGGGTGCACGAACGCGAACCGGCAGATCTGTATGTAGTTAACACCTGTACGGTAACGGAGCAGGCCGACAAAAAGTGTCGGCAAACCATTCGACGTTTGCATAATATGGCTCCCAAAGCGCAAATAATCGTCACCGGTTGTTATGCACAACTAAAGGCAGAAGAGATCTTTACCATGGAGGGTGTGGAGTTGGTGGTGGGTACGGAAAAGAAATCGGAGTTGGTTACTTTGGCAGATCGGCTCTTTACAGAAAACAGGGGAGGTTGGTACTGTCAGCCGATTGAGGAGACCGCCTCCATTTTTCCCGCTTACTCATCGGGTGACCGCACCCGCTCTTTTTTAAAAGTGCAAGATGGATGCGATTACCATTGCACCTACTGTACCGTACCTTTGGCGCGAGGGATAAGCCGTAACGTCTCTATTTTACAGGCTACGGAATCTGCCCGTATTTTGGCCAAACAAGGAGTTAAAGAGGTGGTACTGACAGGAGTAAACACAGGTGACTTTGGAAAAACCACCGGCGAATCGTTTTTAAATTTGCTAAAAAATTTAGCTACAATTGAGGAGATTCGGCGTTGGCGCATATCTTCGATAGAACCAAACCTGCTTACCTCAGAGATAATCGATTGGATTTCAAAAGCTCCTTGCTTTTTGCCCCATTTTCACCTTCCGCTCCAATCAGGCTCTGACTTTATATTGACACGTATGGGAAGACGTTACAGACGAGAGCTATTTGCCGATGTGGTAAGACAAATCAGGTCGCTTATGCCTTTCGCATTTATTGGGATTGATGTAATTGCCGGATTTCCGGGAGAGGATCAAGTTGCTTTTGAAGAGACATTTGACTTCTTGGAACAACTCTCCCCTTCGTTTCTTCACGTTTTCCCCTTTTCGCGCCGACCAAACACTCCTGCCGCCACTTTTCCCCATCAAGTTCCGGAAAAAGAGAAACGCCAAAGGGTGGAGCGATTGATGAAACTTTCCGATAGATTGTATGCAGATTTTTACCGGTTAAATATGGGTCGTTTGGAGGAAGTCCTCTTTGAAGCCAAAGAGAGAGGAGGTTTGATGAGCGGATTTACAAGAAATTACATAAGAGTTGAAAAACCGTTTCAAAAGAATCTCATTGGAGAGATTGTAGATGTAATAATTTGATGAAAAGAATCGCCTAAATGATTATCTTTGCACATTAAAACCCAACTTATGAAAAACACTTTATTACTAAAATTTGGCTTGTCAGCCCTTGTTTTGCTATCCGCTTGTTTGCATCCCGCTTATTCTCAAGGATATATTCCTCCTTCGCCTCCACAGGTAAAAGAGATCAAGATCGTTCGTGGAAAGAACGATACCGTAACCAATCCTTTGCACATTATTGTGGGTGTAGCGCCCAAAGGTTCAAAGGTACGGGTAAATAAAATTGAAGTAAAGGTGTATAAAACAGGAAGTTTTGGATTCGAAGCCCGTTTAAGCCCCGGCCGAAACAATTTTGAGATAGAGGCTGTGCTCAACGACAAAACTGAGATTGTTGCTTTTTCTGTCTATTACAACAATAAGCCAAAGTCCTTTCCTCCTGTGGGTTTAACTCCCGAATCGATCACTTTTTTCCCCGAAGGTAAGACCATCTGGCTCATGGAGGGCGAACCGCTGCAGGTGCGTGTGGTGACCAAAGCAGGCTTGAAGGTAAGTTGGTTTGACGGCGATCCGTTATTTGAGTTGAAAGAGGCTTCAGAAAAGTCGCGCACACAGATTGGACCGGGAAGAAGTATCTATCAAGGCATTCGTATGGTTACTCATGCAGATTTATCCAACGGAATGCCAACCATTTCGATAACGTCAGGAGAGGAGGTACAAGAGGTTCCCATTCCATCGCATATTTGTGTATTGTTGCCCGATCGTCCCACTACGGTACGGACACTCAACGGTGCTTTTCTTAACGAAAGTTGGGGTGGAGATCGTTTGGGTGGCAGTAAAATCAATATGCTCGATTCGGGGATTTGTTTGGAGGTGATTGGCAAAACGGATGCACTGTTTAAGGTGAGGTTGGGGAGGAATCATTCGGCGTATATACCTGAAAGTGTGGTAGAAGTTTTGCCTGATGGATATTACGCGCCCATCTCTTTGAGCGGTAGTTGGACCGTGAGCAGAAGTGGAAAGTTTGACGTGATAACCCTTCCGCTTCCGGAGAGGCACCCCTATACCATTTATCAAGAAGTTGAGCCAAATCGGTTGGTGATAGATCTTTACGGAGTTTATTGTAACTCCAACTGGGTTACCCAAAGTTTGGGCGTAAAAGAGATCAAACGGGTGGATATTCGTCAGGTGGCGCCCGATGTAATGAGGCTTATTATCGATTTACAAGACAAAGCGCCGTGGGGGTATCAAGTAGAATATAAAGGTAATAGTCTGATTGTTAAAATAAAACATAAACCCGATTTGAGTAAGGTGGCAGACGGCGATTGGAGCGGCCTCACCTTTGCTGTGGATGCCGGTCATGGAGGGGAGGAGTCAAAGGGTGCAGTGAGTCCGGCCGGTTTTGCAGAGCAGTATCAAAATCTATCGATGTCGTATATTCTCAAAGAGTTACTCGAAAAACGCGGAGCAAAAGTGGTGTTGACCCGTCCCCACAATAAAAATGTAGATATGAACGATCGCAAAAAGGTGGTGAACGACGCTTTGGCCGATTTTCTGATCTCGATCCACTGCAATGCGGGAGGAAATCCGTTGCGTGTAGGAGGGACAAGTACTTATTACAAACATATTGGCTATCGTCCGCTGAGTACCGCTATTTTATCGCGCCTGTTAGAGCTTAAGGTACAGGACTTTGGAAACATTGGACACTTTAACTTTTCGCTCAATGCCGTTACAGAGTGCCCCAACGTATTGGTAGAGACGCTCTTTATGAGTTCTTTGGCAGATGAAGAGTTGATTACCGACCTCGCCTTCCAACGCAAAATGATGGAAAAAGTGATGTTGGGTATTGAAGACTTCATCAAGGAAAACATCTAATCTTCCACTTCACGTTTTGTCCTTTCACCTCATCTCTCCATACGCTCCTGCCGGCGATCAGCCCGAAGCAATTGACCAACTGTGCGAAGCCCTTCAAAGCGGCGTTACGGCGGCCACGCTGTTGGGCGTAACGGGTTCAGGCAAAACCTTTACCATGGCTAATGTGGTAGAAAGATTGCAACGTCCCACCTTGGTGTTGAGCCACAATAAGACGTTGGCAGCGCAACTCTATGGAGAGTTTAAGGCCTTTTTTCCCGAGAATGCAGTTGAATATTTTGTTTCTTACTACGATTACTATCAACCTGAGGCATATCTACCTGTTACCGATACATATATAGAACAAGACCTCCAGATTAACGATGAAATCGAAAAACTAAGATTGAGCGCAGCCTCTTCGCTTTTGTCGGGAAGGCGGGACGTGATTGTGGTCTCCAGCGTCTCGTGCCTCTACGGCATTGGCAATCCTCAAGATTTTCACGCCCACACCATTGTGGTTTGTCGCGGAGAAAAAGTGGGGAGAAACAAGTTGCTCTATGCGTTGGTCGATAGTCTCTATTCCCGTACCGAGTCAGAATTTAAGCGAGGAACGTTTAGAGTAAAGGGCGATACTTTAGATCTCTATCCGGCCTACCACGATATTGCCTATCGGATTCTTTTTTGGGGTGATGAGATTGAAGACATTTATTCTTTTGACCCTCTTACAGGATGCCGGTTGATTTTTTTTGAAGATTATAATATTTACCCTGCCAATCTTTTCGTCACTACGCGCGAGCGCATCAATCGCGCCGTAGCGGAAATTCAAATTGATTTGGGAAGACAAATCGACTTTTTTAAATCGCAAGGCAAAATGCAGGAAGCAAAACGAATCGAGGACAGGGTTACTTTCGATTTGGAAATGATTCGCGAATTGGGTTATTGTTCGGGAATCGAAAACTATTCCCGTTATTTCGACGGGCGACCGCCCGGAACTCGTCCGTTCTGTCTGATCGATTATTTCCCGAAAGATTTTCTTATTGTGATAGATGAGTCCCACGTTATGCTTCCGCAGTTGCGGGGCATGTATGCCGGCGACCGTTCCCGCAAAACCACCTTAGTTGAATACGGTTTTCGGCTCCCTTCTGCATTGGATAACAGACCTTTAACCTTTGATGAGTTTAACAATTTAATTG
>JAITFU010000125.1 GCA_031281125.1 Prevotellaceae bacterium
AAAATGATGTCTCCGGACGTTGTAGCTCAACATATTATCAAAGGCATCCGCAAACGAAAAGCGCAGGTTGTATTAACTCTTCAAGGCAAAGCAGTAGTGTGGATTAATAAGTTTTTCCCAAGATTTGTCGATAGAATGGAGTACAAAGTGATGAGCAAAGAACCCGATTCTCCACTTAAGCGATTATAAAATTTCTTCCCTGTTCGGTGAAAGCGTCTTGTACCCAATGCGACGGCGGTTTGGGTCAAGTTGGGGTGGCTGCACTTTGGCCGATAGGGCGCCAATAGCATTATACAGTTTATCAATGGCCTCTGCATTGCCCCCAGTTGTCTTTTCTAATAGTGATACCCTTTCTCTCAGTTGAGCAATCTCTACTGACTGATAGGCATGAGTTAGGAGGAATTCACGTACAGCAACAAATGCACGCATTATGTTAATGTTGGCTTGGACGGCAACTGGCGAATGTAGCACACCGGATAGCATAGCGACACCTTGTTCTGTGAATGCAAAGGGATGATATTTGGGATATTTTCCGCGCCCATTCTCATTCTCTAAGATCACAATTTGTGATCTTATTCTGATTTTTAATGAGTTATACTCTGATGCGGTTAATTCAAACATAAAATCATCAGGAAAACGCTCAATATTGCGTCGTACAGCTTGTTTGAGTACCCGCGGTTCCACCTCATAAATCTTTGCCAAATCAAAATCAAGCATCACACCACGACCACGAATCTCATAAATTTTGTCTTGTATATCCATAACATATATCACTCCATAACTCAACACATTTTCTCCTAAAAAACACCACAATGATACAACACACGCAATCAACAACACGGGCGATTGAAAAGGAAAAAGTCCAATCACCTACTATTGACTACATTACGTGCCCAGGACAAGAGTCGAACTTGCACACCGAAACCGGCGCTACCCCCTCAAAGTAGTGTGTCTACCAATTCCACCACCTGGGCTTTGAGGCTGCAAATATAATAATTTTTTATATCTTTGTCGGATAAAACTAAAAAAACATGGCAAAAAAGACAAAAGATATTATTGAAATTGGCGATAAATGGGCGTGCGCATTGCGTGAGCAAAAGGGTGAACCATTCATTTATTGTTATTATAATGAGAATCTTATCGAAGAGATTCCTATCTCTGTGGTTGTTAAATGCACTCCTTTTAACCATTTGCCGGAGAAAGAGGCAAAGGCGCCTTTTGGTGGAACTTTTTCTATTGATTTGATTCCGGAGCCAAAAAGTTTACAACGAGTGGCTACGGCGCTAAACGAGGTGCTCACAAAGTCGTCCCAACAATCGAATGCATATATCCTTTCCGCAGAATCAAATGCACCCTCTCTTGCCATTGCAACGGGAGGAAACAGCCGCCATACCTACGACGATCCCGAGCTTGCCAATATGGTAGCAACCGCAGAAGCTTCTCTAAATTTAGCTTCTACCGGAGCCGCTCCGGTCGCTTTTTTTAAGCTTCCGCCCTACCTCGATCAACGCCCTCATCCCACATTAGGATTGGTTGGGTTGTTACCCAAAGAGTTGCCTCAAACAACAACAGCTTTTGGCAAAAAGGGAGAGATGATCTATCTGTTGGGGCGCTCGGTCGAAGACATTGCGTCATCTGAGTACCTCTACACCTTCCACAATATTCACCCTTCTCCTCCTTCACAGATGAATCCTAAGGAACAAAGTCGTTTGCAAACGGTTTTGGTAGAAGCCATTCGTAATAACTTGATTACCGGCATCCATAGCGTTACCAAAGGGGGCGTTTTTTTCACGTTGCTCGAATCCTCGATGCCCAATAGTATTGGGTTCGATATCACTACAGATGCAGAAATCAGGGAAGATGCCTTTCTCTTTGGGGAGTCTTTGGGCAGGTTTATTGCCTCCGTTTCTGAGGAAAACGATGTGGCTTTTGTCGATTTGTTCACTCGCAACAACGTTACAATCACTACTTTAGGGCATACAACAAAGGGAGAGATCCGGGTGGACGACATCTCATACGGGTTTGTTCAAGATTATGAGTGAACGTATGGCAGCTATGTTTGACGGCATAGCGGCTACTTATGATAAGGTAAACAGTATCGGGTCGTTGGGCTTGGATGGCTATTGGCGGCGCCGGTTGGTGGCGCGGTTGGGGCAAAGTGGGGCGATGAGGGTTCTTGACGCAGCTTGTGGTACGGGGGTATTAAGTTGGATGATATTCAGCAAGTTAAAGATCAAAGTCATAGGGTTGGATATTTCGACTAAAATGTTGCAGAGGGCAGAGAAGCGGGGAGAGTCGCAAAAGTTTAGTGGGGAAACGCCGATTTTTATCGAAGGCAGGGCAGAAGAGCTCCCGTTTGATGATCAATCCTTTGACGCCGTGACCATTGCTTTTGGGATCCGAAATTTTGAAAACCGCGCAGTGGCGCTTCTTGAGGTGTATCGGGTGCTGAAAAGAGGCGGATCATTATCTATCCTTGAATTTGCCACCCCAAGAAACCCTCTGTGGAAATTCATCTTTGGAATATACTTTTTTCATCTTCTTCCACTTTTGGGGTATGTGGTATCCGGCAAACGAAATGCGTATCGGTATTTGCCACGCTCTGTAGGTCGATTTCCTCAATATGAGGAGTTTAACAAGGAGATATTGGATGTTGGATTCTCTGATGTTGGTTATAAAGCCTATACGGGGGGTGTGGCTGTTTTGTATTCGGCAATAAAAAAATAAAAATTCACTATCTTTGGAAAATTTTAAATTGATACCTCTGTGTACCTGATTAACTCCTGGCCATGGTTAGCCCTGCTCTACATCTTTTATTTGGTGGTAGCGCTTTATGTCTGTGCCCAAATGGTTTATCACAAGCATGACCCTATTAAAACGCTCTCTTGGACAGTAGTTTTGCTCTTCCTTCCTTTTGCCGGCCTTGTTGCCTACCTCTACTTTGGTCAATATTATCGCAAAAATAAGATATACAGCAGAAAAGGATTGTTGGACGAACGGATTAAAAAAGTGATCAGCGCCCAACAAATTGCTCAGTTTGAGGCGTTGCAAGGGTCGCTTCCCAAAGAGATCGCCAAACAGATCGGTCTGATTAGGTTAAATTTGAACAACAACAAAAGCATCCTCACCACACACAACATTATTACGCCTTACTTTACCGGAAAAGATGCCCTTACCTCCATGCTTGATTGCGTAAGAGGGGCGCGCCACCACATTCATATTCAGTTTTATATTATTGAAAACGACGCAATTGGTTCATTGTGGAGAGATGCCCTCATTAAAAAAGCGGAAGAAGGGGTAAAGATTCGTCTTATTTACGACGATGTGGGAAGCTGGCGACTGCCCCGTCACTATATCGACAAGCTCACAGCCGCAGGAATCGAAGTGGAGCCTTTTGCCTCTGTCCGTTATCCGTGGTTTACCTCAAAGATCAACTATAGAAATCATCGGAAAATTTTGGTTGTAGATGGAATAGTGGGATTTATGGGAGGTGTAAACATTGCGGACAGATATTATAGCGGAGGCGAGTCATGGGGTTGGCACGACACCCACATAAAAATTGAGGGAGAAGCCGTGCCCGACCTGCAATCGAGTTTTCTGTTGGACTGGTATTTTATTAAAGGAAAGACCATTTCGGAACGCAAACAGTACTACCCTACCCTCCCCTTGCCATTGGAAATATGTTTTACGCAAATCATCACCTCCGGCCCCGACAGCGACTTTGCCAATATTATGCAGAGCTACTTTTTGGCCATTTTGCAGGCAAAAAAGCATCTTTATATCATCACTCCCTATTTTACTCCCAACGAAACGATTTTAAATGCCATTAAAGTTGCCTCTTTAAGCGGTGTGGATGTGCGCATTATGCTACCCGAAAAATCGGACTCCGCCATTGTTCATCTCAGCTCGCGTTCCTACTTTACCGAACTTATGGAGGCGCAGGTGAAGATATTTCTTTTTCAAAAAGGTTTTAACCACTCAAAAGTGATCTCTGTTGATAGCAACTTTTGCATCATTGGATCGGCAAATATGGACAACAGGAGTTTTGAACACAATTTTGAAATCAGCGCCTTAGTCTATAATAAGGATATCACTCAACAGGTTGAGGGGCAGTTTAATACTGATCTTCTCCGTTGCCGCCAACTTCATTTAAAAAAGTGGGAGCGGCGGTCACGCAAAGAAAAAATTGCGGAAGCGTTTGCCAGACTTTTTAGTCCGCTTTTGTAAGTTTCACATTTCGAAACTGAATCCGCTTACCCTCACTTTGCAAGCCAATGTGTCCCTCCTTTACTGTACTTGTTCCTACATTTTGAAGCACATCGTTGATATAGACAGTAATCGTTCCCTCATTCACGGTAATATCTGCCTTGTTCCAAGCTCCTTGCGCTTTTTCGTTTGACTCCTCTAATTTTGGAATAATCTGAACCCTTGGGCGCTCCTCCCCTTCCGGTAGCGCATACTCTTCCATCTCAGTCCCCCCAAGCAACACAAAATCGCCTGCACTCCCGGCTTTTAACTGACATTCGATCCCTTTGGGAAAAGGATTGTTAAGCTCCTGAATGATAAGGAAGATACCGCTGTTAGTGGGTTTGTCAACCCAGCTCCATTCAAGACTTAGTGTGTAATTTTTGTAACTCTGTTTGGTAAACATGTACCCAAAAGGGGAACCTTGAATCAGTATAGTCCCATTCTCCACAGAAAAGACCCGGTCGGCAGGGACAGAATCGTCTGACACAACAAACCCCCAGTTAGACAAATCTTTTCCGTTAAACAGCATCTCTTCTGGTTGAGATGCGCAGCCCATGGCCAAACAGGAGATGGCGAGGGTGGATAAAAATAAAAAATGTTTCATTTTTTTAAATATTTATGATAGATGATATTAACTCCTTTTTTCACTTTCAAACAAGTCTTCTATTGTCACCTCGCTCTGCACATTTCCCCAGTAAACGTTGTGGTTTACTCCAAAAGTTGTAATCATTGTTGTGTGAACAGTTTTTCGTATTTTACACTCTTCTATGAATGTTGCTCTTCGTTTGCGTAGAATGTCGCTGAAATCTTTGCTAATAGTATACTCTTTGTCGGAATACTTCATTTCACAAAGATTTATTACTCTGTCGTTTCTATCAATTACAAGGACAATTTGGTATTTCTTATTTTCTGTTTTTTCCCCCAAACTTCGCCAAGAAGAGTAACTTGTTGACACTCCACTAATTCCAAGCTTGTGTTTGATTTGCGGGATGTGCCACAGGCATACTTGTTCAAAGGCATAACCACGCCAGTTATTAAGCGGTGCAGTGTCGTAATTATTTGTCCAAAAATGTTCGTCTGTAATATTTTTTTTATTGATAAAGTTCAAATAAAACAACGAAAATAAGTCAATTAATTGATAAATTTTATCTCGTTGTTTTTTGCCAAAACCGTAGTATGAACGAATAAAACCACATTGTTCAAGTTCTTCAAGCATACGGGTAATTGAGCCGCCGTCAGTAAGACCTGAAATATCAATAATATCTTCACGCGATAGCCCCACTCTTTTTTCTCCAATCGAAATAACGAGTAAAATATACTTTTTTGATTGTTTGAATAGTGAATTATAGATTTCTGAAAATTCATTTTTCAGTATCGCATTGTGGCTAAAAAGCAAATTATCAATGTTCTGTGGCAGCGATTTTGATTTGTTTAAATGTTTCCAATAGTAGGGAACACCACCAAAAATCATATAATAATCAAGAATTGTTTTGCTGTCTAATTGAAGTCTTTGTTCCTTTACAAGTTCCTCACACTCTTTCAACGAAAAAGGTTGTAATAAAATTTGTCTTGTAACTCGATTATGTAAACCACCTCTATTTTTGATAATTTTGTTGAGCATCCAAGAAGTGGAAGAACCGCAAATAATCAGTACAATATCGGAATTTGCAGAGGCATAAGTGTTCCACCAATACTCAAATGCTTGAATAAAATTTGAACCTTTTGTGGCAATCCAAGGAAGCTCATCAATAAAAATTATTTTGCGACCCGATTTTTTTATGCTTGAAAGGGCATTTTTTAGCATTTCAAAAGCAGTTGTCCAATTTTCAGGAATAGGAACTATCGTTTTGAAATACTCTTGATAGGCATTTCTGAAATTTTCGAGTTGCATTTTCATCTTTGAATTTTCACTTCCAGAATAATAAAAAGCAAAGTTGTTGCTAAAAAACTCCCTGATTAAGAATGTTTTACCAACTCTTCGTCTGCCATATATGGCGACAAATTCGGGTTCTCCCGAATTAACAATTTGTTGTAAATATTCGATCTCTTTATTTCTGCCGACTATTTTAAGCATAATTGCTTTTTTCATTCTGGCTGCAAAGGTATAAAAAATATCTATTACCGCCAAAATAATTTAAATGATAATGGCGGTAACTCTAAATATTGAATGTGATACCGCCAAAACGAAACAGCGAAAATTGTAAAAAAAACTAAGCACATGACAATCTCCATCGTCATCCCATATTTCTGCTTTTACTGTTGCAATACTCCCTTTGCCACCATCTGGATACGCCACATTTGTAGCAATAATTTTAAAAGGACCGTTTCCACTAGTACCTGTAGCAGGGTTATCATCGTTGTTGGATTCAATTTCCATAGAGCAGGCTGCCATCAAAACACAAAGCAGTAAGCAGCTGATCGAATTTTATGAGATTATTTTCATTTTTCTAACTTCCTAAAAAATATTTTGCTGTATTATTAGGTTGTTAATAACTCGTCTTTTTGACAAAGGTAATATTTTTTTGATTCCACAAATCGTTTCTTCTTTTTGGACAGTTACCATAGTGCCAATCCAAAGAATGAGATACTGTTTGCATATATAACAAAAAAGGTCAAAGTTCCTCATTTTGACCTCTTAGTAGCGGAGGCAGGACTCGAAGATATTACCAATTGACTTGATTATCATGGAGTGTTTCTCTTGTTTCTGTGATTGTATTCCCGTAAGTGAAAATATGGGTACGCCTACATGAAATGTACCTGCTTGATTGAATCAGCAAAAGCATGTAAACTGTTTTGAATATGCACTACTGTACTTGGTCTTGGTTTGCGCAATCCTGATGAATAGTGCCATAATTGTTTTTGGTTTATCCCCGTTATTGTTTCCAAACCTGATTTAGAGAGAACTCCTGAAAAATAGTCCAGGAATGATGACATGTCATATTGTATTTCAAATTCAAGTTCAGGAATTGACTTGCCCTCTCTTTGACACATTTCCTTTTCTTCATCATAGGATTCATAAAAATCCTGAATAGCTTCTTTTGCAGTATTTCCAAAGCCTGCCAATCCAAATTCCAAATCATAATAATCCATAAAGGCACTAAACTTATTGTCCTTGCCTCTTTCTACTATTACTCTTACTTTCATATCATTATTTTTAAAGATTAACTCCAGATAGTTTTTCAATGCTTTGCTTTGTACCCTTAGCCAATTCCTGCGCTCCATGTCTTGGCACCCTGAATCTCTTTTGTGTGATTGTGCTAAACCAACAATCATGCTCTTTCCCATGCTCAACAAAGCAGCAACCAGCTCGTGCTAACTTTCTTGTGGCTTCAGATGTCTTCATTTCAGATTGCTTTTTGTAATTCAAGTGCAAAGATAACTATTTTTCTATCATTTATATCTTTTTCCTGACTTCGTCAATGCGTACCCCAAAAATTTTCATCAAAGAGGATTTCAATCCGTTTGTGCCGTTTCATGATCATGGTCTTTGATAAAATTTGATTGTTGAGAGGCATTCTG
>JAITFU010000165.1 GCA_031281125.1 Prevotellaceae bacterium
CCACTTCCCACGATACTCGTCAATGGCTGCAACCAATTGCATAATACGCTGATTTGTAAGAAAATCAAAGTTTAATTTTTGTATGAATTTATCCATATTGTATTCATATTTTATCCGAATCAATTTAGACTGCAAAAATACAAAATATTTACATTATATCCGTATTATATCCAAAAATTTTTGTGTCAATTTTTCGGAGTCGCTGTCCGTAGAGTGTCGCATAACGTCATGAAGGCTTTCTGCACGCGACCAAGTTTTGTAAGAACAAACCCTAAACTTCGTTTTTTGAAAGCAAAAAAAAAAAAAAGCTACCAATGCCTTGGGTATTTCTCTCCATATTTGATATACCAAATATTGTCAAAGTCCCAGCCTAAACTGATGTAGAACGATGAATCTTGAGAACCGGTATCGGAAACATCCTGACCATCCAATTTATCATGATCCTTGTAACTCCAACTGCCCGGCATTGTAGCTAGTGCGTAATTTTTGGTAAGGGTGCCATTACTAGATCCTGCTACGCGCCCTTTGTTACTGCCGGTGGCCGTAACGCTTGTGTTTATCGCCACGCAGTTAGTTATTTTGCTAAACCAAGCCTGTCCCTCTATCCCGCCAACGTAGTCATTACCACTGACCGCAACAGTAGTGTAACATTTGTTAATGAGACCATCGAAGCCTAGAATTTTTCCTGCAATACCACCAACGCAAATTGTGCCTTTGACCGGGCCTCCCGATACGTAGCAATTTTCGATAACGGCATCTTGCCCATTGCCAACAATGCCGCCGACTTGTTCTCCGCCGGTAATACCGCCTAAGGCGATCACCACTCCAAGGTTTTTGATAAATCCGTATGTGGAGCCAAAGAGGCCTACGTATTCTTTTCCGCTATCATTAATGTAAAGACCTGATATGACGTGCCCCTTGCCGTCAAAATTACCTCTAAATGCATCGTGTCCACTGATAGGCGTCCATCCTTTGCCGCTACCGTAACTGCTCAAGTCAATATTTGCGGTAAGGTTAATGGTCTTGCCGCTAAAGTCGGTGGTGTTTTCGTTCGTCAACTTGGCTATTCCTGCCAATTGAGCGGCAGTGGAGATGTTAAAAGAAGCGGCAGAGGGGTTAGAAGTGTACCAACCGGTATCCGGAACATGTAGGCCATCTGGACTACATCCTGAGCCGCTCATTACAAGACCCAATGTAAGGGTCAAAACAGAGTAAAGAATTTTGTTCATAGTGACTAAATTGAAAGGTTAATAAATGTTTATTGATTGATATTTTCGGCAATTCGTATATTGCATTTCTCCATTTTAGAGGTTGTTCTCAAATCATTATACTCGTAAACTCCGGCTGTCATATAACGTTACGGCATATTGGCGAAAGTGTGGGGCTGACAACTGCCACCACAAAGGTAAACTTTTTTTATTAAGCACAACTGTTCATTAGAAGTTTGGCTCCTATAGAATTTTTAAACCATCGATCAAAAAAAATCCCTATGCTGGTTTTTTTGGTAGTTACAAAATTTATTTTTACCTTTGCGCCAATAATTGTTTAAACAAAAAGTTATCATGGACATCGCTACAATTCTCACTATTCTGTCAGCCATTATTACTGCGCTGATTGCTTTGATTCCTATAATCCAACAGCTTATTGGTGCTTTTTCAAAAGGCGCATAAACAGCTTTGTACGATTATACTCTGTGTGTATGTTAAAAAAAAGGGGCTATCTGCCTCTTTTTTTAACATTTGTAATCATGTAAAAATCTGCAAACTATACAATCAATGAAAAATTTCATCTCTTTTTCTCTATTGTGCCTCATAATGTTTACTTCGTGCGGCACAAAAACCAAAACAGTTACACTCCAAGATATTGATACAGAGAGAGCCGCCGGCAATTTCTCTCATGCAAAAAAAATGATCGATCTATACATCGCACAAAATGACTTAAATGAGAAAGAAGTATATCATTTATATGCTGCAAAAGACACGATGGACAGAATTGTGGTTGATTTTAACAAAACAAAAGAAGATGTGTTAGAGGTGATTACCCAATATTACCCGGAAGTTACCGATCAAATGTTAGAAAAGTGGGAAGATGATAAATCTTTGGAAATGATGGTGATCGATGGCGAAAAAAGATACTATAGCCGCGCTGCAAATGGTCTTTTTCGTATTGATAAAGAAGCATTCGCCAAAAAAGAAGAAGTGAACGGCCCGGCCGTTAGTGCTCCCGACAGCATCCTATCCATTGCCCTTCCAAAAATAGTATCCTCACTTTCAAAAAGCGGCAAAACACAAGGTGATCCGGTTAAAATGAAAGTGACATACACCGTTACGCTTAGGGCAAATTCCGTTCCAGAAGGTGAGGTGGTGCGTTGCTGGCTCCCCTACCCAAGAGAAGATCACCGCAGGCAAAACAATGTCAAACTATTATCTGTAAACAACAAAAACTATATTATCAGCCCTTCTGACTATAGCCACCGCACTCTTTATATGGAAAAAACAACAGTAAAAGACGAACCATTGATTTTCTCTTATGAGTTTTCATATTATTCTATTCCTGAGTGGTTTAATCTTTCTGCCGACAAAGTAAAACCTTACGACACCCACAGCGATTTGTATAAAACTTATACAGCCGAAAGGGAAACACACGTCATCTTTACCGACAAAATAAAAGAAGTTTCTGCTCAGGTCGTTGGCGACGAAACCAACCCTTTTCTCAAAGCAAAAAAGATATATGAATGGATAACTAGTAATTACCCTTGGGCCGGCGCACGTGAATATTCTACCCTATCCAATATTCCGGAATATGTATTGGACAATAACCATGGCGATTGCGGGCAAGTGAGTCTGCTCTTTATTACGCTTGCACGCTACAACGGTATTCCTGCCAAGTGGCAGAGTGGATTTATGATGCATCCCGGAGCGCTCAACCTTCATGATTGGGCCGAAGCCTATTTTGAAGGCGTTGGTTGGATACCTGTAGATCAGTCATTTGGTCGAAAATACTTTTCTGATGATCCGCGCATTATCAACTTCTTTGTAAATGGTATTGATGGATACAGGTGGATTGTAAACGACGACTATTCACAGCCGCTCTTTCCTGCAAAAACATATACTCGAAGTGAAACAGTTGATTTTCAAAGAGGAGAATTAGAGTGGCGTGGAGGAAATATCTATTTTAACAAGTGGCGTTACAGGTTTGAAGTAGAGTATTTATAATAATTCATCAAAAAATAAGATCAACATGAGGGTATTAACAGATTGCAAAAATGACTTTGAAGCCTCGATTATCGTAGGACGATTAGAGAGCGAAGGCATCAAAGCAATTGTGATGAATAAACACATAAACGATATTTGGCCGTTTAATAGCCTAGAATATTTTGCTGCTGTTAAAGTCGTTGTTTCTGAAGAAGATTATGATCAGGCAATGACAATCATCAGCACAAATGCGCCTCCCATCGAGCCAACGCCTCCGGAAGATTCTTCCGACCAAAACCAATTCTAAAGTATTGATCATCCAATCCAAAAAGAGGAGCAGGGAGCAACATCACCCCGCTTTTCTCTATCAGATCGTCACAATAACTAGTCACAGGTTTGTTGATGAGCAACTTAGGTAAAGCGATGGTAGAGGCCAAAGGACGGTGCCATGCAAAAAGATGGGCATAACGGTTGAAAAATGTGTCTAAAAGATTCAAATTTTTGGAGATTATCTCGATGTTACGTTTCAATATCTGCTCCTTTGCCCGTAAACCAATCAAACCAAGCACCTCTGATGGTGCGCTACTGCAAATTGTAGTATAGTCCTTAAAATAAGCACACGATTGTAATAGCGTCTTATCCTTTGATATAAGCCAACCAATGCGCAGGCCCGGAAGAGCAAAACTCTTGGACAAACCCGACAGTGCGATTCCCTTTTCATATATCTCTGCTACAGACGGAAGGCGAAGGCTTGGGTCGTGCTCTAAATAGCGATACATTTCGTCCGAAAAAATTGACATATTTCGCTCCCTTGCTATCTCTACTACCTTGTTCATTTCGGCTTCGCATAAAACACAACCGGTTGGATTGTGTGGAAAATTGATCACAATGAGCTTGGTATTCTTGGTAACCAGGCATAACATATCCTCTATCTTGAATTGCCATCCATTACGTTCTTCCCACTTGGGCATCCAAAACGATATGTTGCAGCCCAGTGACGTGGCCACTTCCGACAAAGATTGATATCCCGGTCCTGTAACAACTATGTGATCACCTTGTTGCAGAAGATTATTCATGGCAATATAGATACCCTCTTCTGGAACCGTTACCAAAACCTCGTTTGGTGTGATCGAATCGTACAGTTGCACAATCTCTTCACGCAGTAACGGATGACCCATCGATTCGGTATATCCCAATTTCAGATCTTGCCACAAGCGCAACGATGACTCGTCTGCAAGAGTCAGTAGATCACTCATAGTCAATGCCTCACAATCTGAACAACAAAGCAAGTAAGGAGCTGTAAATTCGTGTTTGGCAAAGTAGCGTTCTAGGGCAAAAGGGGTTATCTTCATAGTTATGTGATATTAAAAAAGGGTTGTCCAACGGACAACCCCTATAATTTGGCAGCTACCTACTCTTCCACTTGTTATAGCAGTACCATCGGCGCAAACGGGTTTAACTTCTCTGTTCGGGATGGGAAGAGGTGGAGCCCCGTCGCAATAGCTACCTAAAA
>JAITFU010000009.1 GCA_031281125.1 Prevotellaceae bacterium
TCTACGTAACCGTCTACAAAGCCCATTTGTGTATTCTTTTGGTAAAACATGGGGCAAAGATACAAAATAAAATGCTAATAAACAAATGTTTATGTCAATATTTGCCTTGCAAAGGTTTCATAATATTATTACGCCCTGCACCTGTCATTTAACTCGTGCTGCAACAACGCGATCAACGAAAACCGGTTGACTATATCGCGCGAGAATTGGAGGAAACTGAGGTAAAGTTCGCTGCTGCGTAACGAAAGGTTATGCTTCTCTATTCGTGTAAGCATCTGATGTTGTGTTGAATCAATCAATTTGATACTCTTTCTTGTGCGCTCGGCAACCAACTCATCTTCGTGCCTCATGGCGTGGGCATAGTCGTTGAGATAGTCGCGTAAATCCTCCAAGTCAGCCGTGATGGTCAGCAAATTATCCTGTAACGTACCGCGATAGACCGAATGGTTGTTGTTGATATGGTTGTAGGCAATTCCCGCAACGCCTCGCAAACCATACCCAATCTCTTTAAGGTTAGTGAATACGCGGTAATAGTAATACTTTGCATCTAAATCAATTTTATCTTCCCCTCCTTCGTATGCAAATCGATAATATTCACCTCGTTTACTCACAATCTCTTCGTGTAGCAGAACGGCCTTATTTTTTGTTTTACGTAACTCTTTTAGTTTTTCTTCTAAGAACTCAGTCGTAACCGCTCTGTAGGTCATTAATATGGAATCAAAATAGGTAAGGACCGAATCATTTACGCTTTTGCAAATTGACACCTTATCACTCTTGTGGGACTCAGGAGGAAAGGTGTCGTCTTTATGCTTTGAAAAGAAATTTGTTTTGATAAGAGTAAACAACACAAGCACAATAAGGATCACCGCAGCCACGCCTTGGCCATAGAAAAGAGCCACCACTATTACACCTGCAAGAGTAAAAGCGCATAGAGCAGTAAGGAACCATCCGCCAATAACGCTTAAAACGCCGTTAATCCTATATACTGCACTCTCCCGATCCCATGCTCCGTCTGCAAGAGAGGATCCCATTGCAACCATAAAAGTGACATATGTTGTTGATAACGGAAGTTTTAATGACGTTGCCGAAGCAATCAGAATGGACGATACCACAAGGTTTATCGATGCGCGAAGATGGTCAAAGGGGAGCGGTATTTCGCCCTTCTGAGGTTTTATTTTGACCATCCGCTTGTCAACAAACCGTACAAACCCTGCAGGAAAGAGTTGATGAAGAACTTTACCAAAGTTAAACGAAGACCTGACAATCGCCCTTGAAACCACCGATGAACCAAATTTTTCCTTGGCGCCTCTGCTGCTGCTGCTTAAATTCACCTCGGTTTGGATTACCCGCTTCGCTTTTTTGGAGATAAAAAGGGTAATCACCATAATTAATCCCGACAGTAAGAGGTAAAACGTGGGCATCTGGACAGGACCCAAGAGCATCTCCATAGTCATAACATCGGCACTCAAACTGTTAGAATTAAAGACAATAAAGCTATCTAAAGCGGCAAGAGGAACCCCCACAAAATTTACAAGGTCATTCCCTGCAAAGGAAAAGGCCAAAGCAAATGTTCCGGCCAAAATGATAAATCTGAAAATATTGGTTTTGAATGCCCATATCAAAAATTGAAAAAATATGGTTGTAGCTACAAAAATGGATAAAAGAATAACCATTGTGTGGGTGTTGATCCAAGTCACATATTCCGGATGCATAAACGAAGCGCCTTTGGCTCCTTTCATCACCAAAAAGTAGAGTATGGCTGTTATGGAAACACCGCCAAAGAGAGCGCCTGCAAAATGGCGGTATATTTTCTCGTACTTAAAGGTAAATATCAAGCGGGTGATATACTGAACAATTATTCCGGAAATAAAGGCCACAACCACAGAGGTTAAAATCCCGGAAACAATCGCCATCGCTTTCTTGTTGTTGATAAAATCGGCAACCTCGTGCCCGGTAAAAGGTTGGTTGTATAGTTTGATAATTGCTATGGCAACGGTACCTCCCAAAAGCTCAAAAACAATGGACACAGTTGTGGATGTGGGTAATCCAAGAGAATTGAAAACGTCTAACAACAACACATCGGCAATCATTACCGCTAAAAAGACAATCATAATTTCCTGAAACGTTAACATTTGAGGATTAAACACACCACTACGCGCAATCTCCATCATCCCGCTTGAGAAAGTCGATCCAATCAACACGCCAAGGCTGGCAATACAAAGCACAACCCTAAAAGGAGCAACGCGGGAGCCTACCGCAGAATTCATAAAGTTAACGGCATCGTTACTTACTCCCACAAAGAGGTCAAATACAGCAAGAAGCAGCAAAAAGACCAAAACAACAAGATAATAATGATCCATAAATAAAAAGAAGGATTAAGGATGCAAATCTAATGAATAATGGAAATAGAGCTAACAGAAAATCGAAATATTCAAATTCTTAATAAAAATTTAACAAATTCTCGCTACTTTTGTGACCAAATTAAAGAATATGAAATTCGATCGTTTTCTTCAACTATTTGTCGTAAAGGAGCGTAAGTTTTACCCACTCTATATCTCACAAGCGGCAAATATATTATCAGGCGCCCAACTTCTACTCAAATTGACAAAAGAGACAGATCCTGTCATACAAAAAGAGCTCTTTAAACAGATAAAGCAGATCGAAACAAAAGGGGACCAAACAACTCTTCACATCTATAACGAACTTAGAGATACCTTTGTAACTCCGTTTGACAGAGAACACATCAATCTGCTCGCTTCCAATATGGATACTTTTCTCGATTTTATCCACGATTCTGCACGCCGGATTGTCCTCTATCAACCCAAAAGAATCGAACAACGTCTTGTAGAAATTTCCGAATATATAACCGAAGATGCTCAGATACTATGCAGTATTATGGAGGATTTTGAACAGATGCGCAAAAAAGCCAAACAGATTATGGAAAGATGTATGCGTATCAAAGAGATCGAACAGATTGTTGATGGTTATTATGAGGCATACTTGATAGATGTGTTTGAAAATGAAAAAGATGCCATTGAGTTGGTAAAACTCAAAAATATTGTGCAAAGCTTAGAAGATACTACGGACAGAGCTAAAGACATTAGCGATACCATAAAAAATATCCTCCTTACCACCGCATAAACCATATAATATGCTTACGATTGTTGTTGTCGGTGTCCTGATTGCCTTATTGTTTGACTTTTTAAACGGCATGAACGATGCGGCGAACTCCATTGCTACCATAGTAGCCACGAGAGTTTTACCTCCCTTTGCAGCCGTAACATGGGCAGCATTTTGGAATTTTGCAGCCATTTTTATCTTTGGTGTCAGCGTTGCCAATACCATGGGTAAAGGAATCGTGGATCAATCTTTAGTTAATGAGTATCTTATTCTTGCCGCTCTTATTGGTGCTGTAGTTTGGGTATGGATTTGTACCCACTACGGACTCCCGATCAGCGTATCACACGCTCTTATAGGTGGATTGATCGGACCCATTTGGTTTACTCACGGCACCTCCGGTTTGATCGGTTATGGTATCTTCAAAATTGCAATATTTATTGTATTAGCACCTCTGATTGGAATGATTCTCGGTTTTCTGATCATGTGTGTCGTTTTCTTTTTGTTTAAAAAGACAACACCTCATAAAGTGGACGGTCTCTTTAAGGTGCTGCAACTCTTCTCCTCCGCCATATTTAGTCTGGGGCATGGAGGTAATGATGCCCAAAAAACAATGGGAGTCATTGCCTTACTCCTCTTTAGCGTAGCTGGTAGCAACGACTTTATAGCGCACAACCTTTTTGATCCCTTAAAAGGTTTCCATATCCCCTACTGGCTCATTATCACATGCTACTCTGTAATTGCCTTAGGCACCATAACCGGCGGATGGAGGGTAATCAAAACACTGGGAGACGGTTTGGCAAAACTGAAGCCGGTACAAGGCTTCTGTGCAGAAACTTCCGGTGCACTCACGCTAATAATAGCAAACGTATTTGGTATTCCAATCAGCACCACCCACACTATAACCGGTTCCATAGTGGGGGTTAGCTTGACTAAAGGATTGGCGTCTGTGCGATGGGCAACAGCTTCAAACATTGTTGCTGCATGGGTATTAACTATCCCCGCAACGTTAGTACTTTCAGGTTTGATCTACCTACTTATGGATATGTGTAGATAGGGGGCGCTACTCAAGCTTGATGTTCGTCGTCAAACTTGTTTTTTACCGAATACTTAGCAAAGACTTCCAACATCCTTTCGTACTCCTCGATAGTGGGGACGGGGACGCCTCTGTTCATACGATTATAAAAAGAGGCATTGGTGCAATTGTTCAAGGCAACCCTCATTTCATTTCTAAAATCTGCTTGATACTTAGCAGGTATCAAGTCATAGCTATTTCTAAACGAATAACATCTTTTCTTTTTCATTTGATTCTTCTCTATTATTTTATATCTTTGTACAAATATTTTTTACTATGCCCGTGCAAAGATACAAACATTATTGGTATAATCTAAATTTCTAACAAATTATTTATGTATAGTTCAGAAGCCATCAACATCAATCAACGGATCAGAATATTAGTAGATCACTTTACAGAAAAAAATGCCACTCGCTTTGCAAATAGTATAGGTGTGGTGCAGCAACGGTTTGATAGAATCCTCAAGGTAAACGAAAAAACCAAAAAGTATCCTTTGGTAAAACAAGAAATTATTGATGCCATCCTTAGCGTCTATCCAAATGTGAACAAAATATGGCTCTATATGGGAGAGGGACCTATGCTTCAAGATCAATTACACGATACCGGTTATGCCTATCTCTTATATGGTAATCCCTACTTTAATATTGACTTTATCGATGGGTTTGACCTTATCTTTAATAAGGATCCAAAGCACGTAGAATACTATATCGACATTAGAGCATACAGCCACGCAGATTTTTGGTGTAACTCAAACGGCAATATGGTGGCCATGAAAGAGATTGTGGACAAGCAGAATGATATTTTATATGGAGAAATCTATGGAATTGTGACAAAGGGATTTCGTACAATTAAACGTATAGTACAAGGGAAAAACGAACGTTATGTTAAATTGTTATCCACAAGTAATCAAATCGACAATACCGAACAAGAGATTCCCATTTCTAAAATCGAGCATATCTTTTTGGTACTCTGCTCAATAATAAAGAAGTAAGTACGTAAAGCGCTGATTGCCAAGTGATTCGGTTGGGATTCGAACCCAAGACCCACAGCTTAGAAGGCTGTTGCTCTATCCAACTGAGCTACCGAACCAAAAAATAGGCGACAAAGATAATAAAAATCATTTAGTTTACCCCAATCTAACAATTTGCAAACTCTTTTCCAACAGATGAACAAAGGCATCAGAATCATCTGATTGATTTGTTTCCAGCATAATACGATATGGAGCATTTGGACGCACATACCTGCCCACCTTTAAAGTTGCCTTGGCAAGGGAGGATAGGTAAGAAGTGGTAAAAAAATAGTTTTTGGACAAATTTAATATCAAGTCAAACGGCTCTTTAAGAAAAGCATCTGCAAAGCCCTTTCGAACCAAGCCATACCAATTTACCGACTCGGGACCTAACAAAACCACCTCGCTACTGATCAACTCTAATGGAATCTCCATCTTTGCATTTTTTTTGTACATACAGATGCAACATTTTACCCCATTTTTTTTAAAAAAAGCATACACTTTCCTTAGTAAAATCAAATCCAAAGAGTCTTCCAAATAGAAAACAACCCCCACTTTTCGTAAGGAATTATCTCCGGGTTTCCACCTTCCAACATACTTAAAAGTCTTTACAGTAGATAATTGTCTATTTTGAATAATGCGCCTTAACCCCATAACATCCTATAACAAGTGTTGAAACACGGTGCAAAAGTACAAAAAAATTCGTTTTCTCCTCCTTTTACTATCTTTGGCGGTTGATAAATGAGATTCATCACCCATGAGACGTGAAACAAAGGCACTCCTTCCGGCATTTGCCGCTGTACTCTGCTGGTCCACTATTGGCAGCGCTTTTAGGCTTACACTCAATTACCTACCCCCCCATCAGCTCATTTTCTACTCCATCATCACCTCTCTCTTTTTTACCGCTGTGGTTATTCTCTCGATGGGCACGTGGCGCATTCTTTTTTCTTATACCGCAAAACAGTACCTTTCCTCTGCCCTTATTGCGTTGATCAACCCATTTATCTATTACCTGCTCTTGCTCAATGCCTACAATATGCTGCCAACTCAAGTGGCAGGAACCATCAACTACATTTGGCCCATCCTGTTGGTTCTTCTCTCTGCGCTTATACTCAAACAAAAAATCGGATTTAGAACCATTGCTGCTTTTTTGATAAGTTTTTTTGGGTTGGTGCTGATTGTTACCCGTGGGCAGTTGAGGACGCTTCAGTTTAGCAATCCCATTGGCGTGGCGTTGATCCTTTGCGGCAGCTCCCTTTTTGCCCTCTACTGGATATTCCATTTAAAAGACAAACGTGACGAAGCGCACAAACTGATCCTTACCTATTTTTTCGCCGCCCTCTACCTGATTCCGGTACAGTTTATCCTAAACCCCGGGTGGACAATTCCACCTATAAAGGGATTGGCAGGTGCGATTTATATTGGTTTTTTTGAAATGGGACTCGCCTTTTTCCTTTGGCTTAAAGCACTTAAACTCACTACACATACAGCAAAAATAAGCAACTTGGTTTTTCTCTCTCCATTTATCTCTCTATTCTTTATTTCGATTTTTGTAGGAGAAGCGATTGCTTTTACTACATTTGCAGGACTAATCTTGATCGTTGTGGGAATTATCCTCTCTAATACCAAAACTAAGAACACCAAAGCGGCATGAAACGACGTTTTTGCTCCTTTGTCCTCAAATGCCTAAGATGGAGGTGTGTCGGTACTCCTGTACCGGTACCCAAATGCCTTATTTTGGGTGCTCCGCACACTTCGTTGTGGGACTTTGTTATCTCCAAACTTTTTTACACATCCATTGGCGGTAAAGCCTCCGTATTGGTCAAAAAGGAGTTTTTCTTTTGGCCCATTGGGGGAGTGATCAGACGTATGGGCGCCATTCCCGTGGACCGCTCCAAAGGCGCACCGTTGGTTAAGCAGTTAGTAACTGCCTTTCAATCATACGAAACCTTACACGTTGCCATTGCTCCTGAGGGCACAAGAAAACCAACGTCAAAATGGAAAGGAGGGTTCCACACCATTGCCAAAGCTGCCGATATTCCCGTCTATCTTGGATATTTTGACTGGGGAAAGAGAGAGATTGGTATTGCCGAAGAGTTGATTCTTTCTGACGATCAGCAGGCTGACCTTAAATATGTCCGCCAATGGTACAAAAACAGAGGAGTAATCGGAAAATATCCAAAAAATTTTATCACAGGAACAGATTTAGAATAACATGAATATGAACTCAACACAATACACCCCAACCACCTTAAAAAGTCGATTCCAAACCAGCATCGACTCATTTTCCAACCGACCCCTCTTCTCTTATATTGGTAAAGAGACCATTAACTACCAACAGTTTGGAGTGCTTACCCAACAGCTTATCTCCTCTTTTGATCAATCCGGATTAGGAAAGGGAGACAAAATCGCCATCTTAGGTGGCAATATGCCTCACTGGCCGGTTTGCTACTTTGCTGCCGTTTGCTCATCAAGAGTTGCGGTACCTATTCTCCCCGACTTTACTGCTTTTGAGATCGCCAATGTGTTGGAGCACTCAGAAGCAAAAGCCCTCATTGTCTCCAATAAATTAAGGTATAAGGTTCCTGAACATCTTTTACAGAAGATGTCGCTGATTATCTGTATGGACACTCTATCTATCGAGTACATTCAGAAGACCCAAACAGTTACTACCTCAGATCCGGACCCGGATGACTTGGCCGCAATCATCTACACGTCAGGAACGTCAGGAACGTCAAAAGGGGTAATGCTAAGCCATAATAACCTGTGTTCCAATGTTCAAATGATCTATGAGCTCTTTCCTATCTACCCAAAAGATATTTTTCTATCTATACTGCCTCTCTCCCATGCCTACGAATGTACCATTGGCATGATCTATCCCCTCTTTTACGGTGCATCTGTGCAATATTTAGACGGGGCACCCACCCCCACCCTCCTGATGCCGGCATTACTTGAGACAAAACCCTCAATCATGTTGAGTGTACCGCTTATCGTGGAGAAAATTTACAAAAACAAGATTCGCCCGCTCTTTACCAAGAACTTCTTTATGCAGTTGATCTACTCATTCCATCCGATTCGTAGGCTGTTGCATAAAATTGCCGGTAAAAAACTATTGCAAACCTTTGGAGGAAACCTTCGTTTCTTTGGTATTGGCGGTTCTAAGTTGGACGGAGTAGTGGAGCGCTTTCTTATAGATGCCGGTTTTCCCTACGCCATTGGGTACGGTTTATCCGAAACATCACCACTCATCGCAGGGGCGATCCCGGGAAAAGTTCCCTTTCAGTCCACCGGCCCCATTCTAAATGGACTTGAACTACGTATTTCTCAACCCAATGCGCACAAAATCGGAGAGTTACAAGTGAAAGGTCCCAACGTGATGATGGGATACTACAAAGAGAGCGATCGTACAGCAGCTTCGTTTACAGAGGACGGATGGTTCAAAACCAAAGACTTAGCAAAAATCGATAAAAACGGAAACATCACCATTAAGGGACGGCGCGACAATATGATTATTGGTCCTAGTGGAGAAAATATTTACCCGGAAGAGATTGAAGCGGTTATCAACGAACACGACTTGGTACTCGAATCTTTGGTAGCCAAAATTAAAGGCCGTATGGTGGCCATGGTGCACTTTAACTATCCCCAGATTGAAGCGTGGCACCAGTTGCGCGAAGAGGCGGTGAAAAATGTGACGGAACGGGTTGAAAAATTGAAAACAGAGCTGATTCAATACATCAACGAGCGGGTCAACAAGTTCTCCCGCATTGCCGAAATTATTGAACAGCCGCTCCCTTTTGAAAAGACAGCCACACAAAAGATCAAAAGGTTTTTGTATGTGTAACCAATAGAAACCAATGATTATTGCCGCAGGCAGAAGAAAAGAAGAGGCTGTCCCATAAGTGTGGACAGCCTCTTCGTCTTCTATTTGGTTTTGTTAAACAGACACTATACGAACATACCCATAATCCAGTTGTATAGCCAATATCCGCCAATCGCTAAAAGTACACCAACAGCGCCTAAAATGCCTCCCATCATGGGAGCGCTGGCGGTAATAGTAGTAAAAATCGAAACGATAACATTAATAAATGACATAATTCTTAGTTTTTAAATAATTTGCCTACTTTAAGGTGTATCGGCTCTACCTCCTTACTCTTTTCTGGGGATTTTCAGGTTTATTCTCCCTAAATAGTAAAAAAAGCTACGAGCTACATGGGAGCATCAACTTTTAATACTCCAAAGAAGGTTAAAACAGCAAGAATTACTCCTACTACCAATGTGAGAATTCCGAAAATCCATGGATTTGTGAGCCATCCCATAAGTGTTGTAAACATAATGTAAAATTTTAAGTGTTAGTAATTTATTTATTTGGTTTATATTTTTTAAGTCATATATACAAATTAGCACGCGCAAAGTTAAAACTATTTTTCAAACCCACAAAAAAAAATTAAAAATTTTTGCAGTGTGCCGGGCGTAATAAATCAATAACGGTTTTTACAGGATTAAAAGTGGCGGACGGAACCTCAATAAATAGGGTATTCCACCGGCTCATCGCACCATTCCACAATCCCGGAAGTTCCAGAACCTTAATAGGTTTACCATCTTTGCTCTTTTCAGAAATAAATCCTGTGGCCGGATCGCTATAGAGCCGTAAAGGATATGAAGATCCTTTATAATCTTTATACGAACAGACGAGGTCAACCGGGTTAAAGTGGGTTGAAGCGGCCAAAAGTGCCGCCCCTTGGGCCGTTTGGGTATTCAACTGTGCCGTTTCCAATATTTGCAAAGAGGTGATTCCATCACTATCCATGACCACAAAGGGACCGCCCCCCGGCTCGCCGCTGTTTTTGACCACTCCACACACCCTTAACGGGCGGTCAAGAAGTGATCGTACCAAAGCCGGATAGCAACTCTCTTTTGCTTTGGGAAGGGTAATAGAAAACTGAGTTTCAAGAAATTTAGCTGCCTCCTTTACCTTTAGCATCGAATCGTGCGTTTCCAACTCTATTAAAGTGTTAAAAATGTATGCACGCAACTGTAATAACTTGCCTGCCAATATTTTCTTCCACTTTACTGTTTCGGGTAACCAATCCTCTAATGCAACATTATCTATATTCTTAATAAAAACAATATCCTCCTCTAAATCATTAAGGTTTGCCAACAAAGCGCCATGTCCACCGGGGCGAAAAAGGAGTGTTCCGTCTTGCTGTCTAAAGGGTCGATTCTGCAAATCGACTGCAATGGTGTCTGTATATGACTTTTGCTCCGAAAAAGAGAGCGCATACCGTACTCCGTACCGCTTCTCAAAAATGGGAAGAGAATGTTGGGCCAACGTTTCAAAACCAACCCGATGTTCCGGAGAGATGGTCAAATGCACTTTGGCCACGCCGTTTGCATCCTTTGCATAGAGCGCCGCCTCAACTAAGTGCTCTTCAAAGGGAGTCCTGCTTTTGTCTTGGTATCGGTGAAAAGCCAACAACCCTTTGGGCAGAGTGCCCCACGAGAGACCCTCTTCTCCAAGAAGCGTTTGCAAAATTGATCTGCGGTCGGAGAGCAGGCATCGGGCATCGGAAGATAGCTGAGGATAAAAGGCAAAATCGGTCAACGAATCAAAAAATTTTGCTGCCTGACCGGAGAGGGGTGCCTGAGGTTCCTGAGCCAATAGCGACTCTGCTTCGTACAAATCTTTACACATTCGGGTCGCCGCCCCGGAAGCCGGCACAAATTTGGTTCTGCTCCCACCCCACCCCTCGTAACAGGCAACCGCTGCCGCTTGCTCCCGCTCATCCAAACGGTGTACCCCTCTTCCTACCAAAGCAGGCGCTTCCACGTGAAGGTATGGGAATCCGGTCTCAAAAAAGCGAAGCTGCCGCTCCACCTCTTGTGTCTCAATGCCATGCGAAACCATTTGGCAAATATCTGCAGGTGAAAAGGTCATAATATATCTATTTATCGTTTATGTCTTTACGCCAAACCCCAACGCCTTTAACACCTTTGGGGAGATCACATCCACTACGGCCCCCCGTACCGAATAACCCGAATTATCTCTGCGAAAAGCGTACGCAGACCTCAACTCCTCAAAACGGTCGGGAGCAACCCTGAGTCTGAAATCTTCTTCAAAGATAGGGAAAATTTGGTTACACAACAAAAAAAGCGCATCTTCAGGCCCTTTTGGCATCTCAGACAGCGAAATAGAACGAGAGGAAATGGATGGTAAAGAGAAGTTTTTAAGGGTTTTCCATTCAAAAAACTGAGCTGCCGCACGTACCATCATTGTGGTAGCATTACGTTTTCCCTCTACCGAATACCCAGCTATATGTGTGGTAGCCAAAGAGGTCATATCTAAAACCATTTTGGAGATGGCTGGTTCGTTTTCCCACACATCCAATACCACAGCACTCATTTTAGGTGCAAAGCGAACCAACGCCGCTTCATCGACTACACCGCCACGTGAAGTGTTTATAAAGATTGGAGTACGAGTAAGTTGTTCAAAAAAAGAGACATCGGCAAAGTGACGGGTATCGGGCTGCAAAGGAATATGCAAAGAGATCACATCGGACTG
>JAITFU010000018.1 GCA_031281125.1 Prevotellaceae bacterium
TTCATCAATGCAGGAACCGCAAGCAACGCAGTCTTCAGAAATTTTGTGAGCCATAATATGAGATTTTTTAGTTTATTTTCCCGACAAATATATTACCTTTGAGCGAGATTTTAAAAAATATTTCTTTATGAATAGAAAATTATTATTTATCTTTTTGACTTGCTGCATATTTACAGCAAGAGGAATTGCACAGGAGTTGCCCCAATCCGGCTTGGTCTTTGATAAGACGGTGCACGATTTTGGGGATATCCTCCTGTCAGACGGGAAGCAAAATTGCACTTTTACCTTTACCAACAAAGGAAACAAGCCAATCGTGATTCAAACCGTCATTGCATCGTGCGGTTGTACCGATCCAAAGTGGGAGAAGGCACCTGTAATGCCCGGAAAAAGTGGAACCATAAAAGTCACGTTTTCAAACGATCAAGGACCTTACCCATTTGATAAAACGATTGCCGTTTATACAACCGAATCGGACTTTCCCTTCACGCTAAGGATTAAGGGAACGGTTTTTGATAAAAGGAGGTCTATTACCGAAATGTATCCGATTTCATACGGCAACCTGAGACTGCAAAAAAGACAGTTTTTTTTAGGACAAATTGCACAGGGGGGGAAAAAAACAGATTCCGTTCAGGTGTTCAACATGGGTAAAAGCACCATCGAAATCGGCTTTACAAATGTGAGTAAAGGGCTTATTATTAGCGCCAATCCCACAAAACTCAAACCCGGAGCAAAAGGTACAATATTTTTTACCGTGGACACCCGTGCCTATATCGATTGGGGGCGTGTAACATACAGTGCACTTCCCTCTGTTGTGGGTACAGAAGAAGGTTCGCTTCCCATTGAAATAACCGCTGAGGTTCTTGACAATTTTAGCCTCTACTCAAGAGAGCAACTCAACGATGCCCCCAAGCTCTACATCGAGGATGTCTATCAAAACTTTGGGGATGTCAAACAGGGAACTGTCATTCAAAAGACGTTTATTGTCACCAATAACGGTAAGAGTCCTTTGATCATCCGTAAAGCCTCAACGCCAAATAGCTTTACCAAAATCTGCTTTCCCAAAGAGATTGCTGCAGGTAAAAGCGAAAAAATAGTCGTTACGCTCGATACCGCACTTCTTACGGGACAAACATCCACTATTGTGAACGTTGTTACCAATGTTCCTCAACGCCCTCTTTTTACGCTGATGGTGGCGGGTTATGTGGTGAATCAGTAAACTCTTGTATGTCTTATCTATTTGTGAACGAAGGTATTCCACAGCCGCCCTCTGTCAATCCGGCGGCTGCAGATCTCTTTCAAAAGAAACGAGCGCCCATTTTACAAGCCAACGAGTATGTAGCGGGGATTAAGGCGCAAGACCGATCTATTCTATCCCAAGCCATTACGTTGATAGAGAGTACACGTCCTGACCACCGGCAAATAGCCCATAAAGTGTTGGATGGTTGCCTCCCCCACTCAGGAAAATCGATTCGTATTGGTATTACAGGAGTACCCGGAGCAGGTAAAAGCACTTTTATTGAAGCCTTTGGATCGCTCCTCACTCAGGCAGGTCACCATTTGGCCGTTCTTGCCATTGACCCAAGCAGCCAACGGAGCCATGGCAGTATCTTAGGAGACAAAACGCGAATGGAGACGCTATCCGCTGATCCTCTTGCCTTTATCCGTCCAAGTCCAAGCGCCGGATCCCTTGGCGGCGTTGCCCGAAAAACGAGGGAGAGCGTCATCTTATGCGAAGCGGCCGGTTACGATGTCATCTTTATTGAAACTGTGGGCGTGGGACAATCGGAGATTGCCGTACACTCCATGACCGACTTCTTTTTGCTGCTTTTGCTCTCCGGAGCCGGAGACGAACTGCAAGGCATCAAGCGCGGCATCATGGAGATGGCCGACCTGATTGTTATTACCAAAGCAGACGGAAGTAACGTAGAAAAAGCATCCATGGCGCAAGCGCTGTCCCAAAGCGCCCTTCGCCTCTTTCCCCCTTCCTTGTCGGGATGGAAACCAACTGCCCTTACATCGTCTGCATTGGAAAAGAAGGGATTAGACGAGATTTGCACCACAATACAAAGCTATTTTACCCTCACCCGTACCAACGGATATTTGGAACAAAACCGGCGTGATCAGGCGCGTTACTGGATGTTAGAAACCGTCAAAGAGACACTCTTACAACGTTTCTTTGGCCATCCGCACATCGAATCGCTTCTCCCCGTCTTTGAAGAGAAGTTGCGTACAGGCTCCATCGACTCCTTTGCCGCTGCCGCCGAACTGTTGTACCTTTTTGATCAAGCATGATGGAAATAGTGATTGATGCTTTACGAGACAGTCTATTAATCACAGGTTTAGTGATTGTGATGCTGTTGTTTATCGAATATATCAACGTCTATTCGCAAGGGCGCTCGTTTGCCAAGCTACAGAACCGCCCTCTGCATCAAATCGTTGTGGGTGCGCTCTTGGGGCTGATTCCGGGGTGTATGGGGGGATTTGCGGCGGTATCGCTCTACTCACATGGCATAGTCAGCTTTGGAGCATTGATTGCCATGATGGTGAGTACAATGGGTGACGAAGCCTTTGTTCTTCTTGCCTCCGCCCCCTTAACGGCTTTATTGCTTATGGTGATTCTCTTCTCTTTGGCTTTATTGGTTGGATGGCTAACAGACAGGTTGTTAAAGAGCAAACCAGCCCTTTATGCTTCTTCGGAACACTATGCGTTGCACCATGACGAAAGTTGTATCAACGGTACACATAGTGCCATTTGGGGAAGCAAGTGGAACCATATAAAAAAGATAGGCATTACACGTGCCATTCTTCTGCTTGGCTTGTTGGCTTTTATTGTTGCCCTCTCTTTTGGTTTGTTAGAGCACGAAGACCATGAGGAGGTTACTTTCTTTAGCGAGAGGTGGCTAAACCTTTTGTTTGTAGTGTTGGCCATTGGAACTTGGATGCTCACTCTGTTTGCCAACGAGCACTTTATTGTAGAACACCTTTGGAATCACATTATTAAAAAGCATCTATATAAAATTTTTCTATGGACCTTTGGCGCCCTCCTCTTTATTGCCATAGGAATGCCTTTCCTTCACATAGACGTATGGGTAGCGCAGAATGGATATGTGGTGCTGCTGTTGGCCGCCCTTATTGGTTTGATTCCTCAGTCGGGGCCGCACCTTGTCTTTATTGCCCTATTTGTCACCGGATCAGCTCCGTTCAGCATCTTATTTACCAACTTTTTTATCCAAGATGGCCATACGGCGCTCCCCCTGCTCGCCGACAGCAGAAGCGCCTTTGTAAAGGCCAAAGCGATTAAGCTTGTTGTGGGGATAGCTATTGGCAGTTTATTGTTTTTGAATGGGATGTAATAACCGGAAATGTAAATAATATCAAATTGAGTTCAAGGTAGGGCGAAACAGTAGAATTGACCTTGGAAGAAAAACGCAAAGTATTAGAGTATTTGGATGTTAACGAAAAACTGACGACAACCGATTTGTTTTTGAAAACTAAAATAACAGATGATGAAAATTCTAAAATAAGCAAAAGATATATCAATGTAAGAAGTTTATCGGCATTGCTTTCTCTTAATCCATATAAGGTAAAAATTGATTGTTTAGGAAATATAATTTAAGCACAATGAGTATGAACCTCGAATCCAACAAAATCCTCCTATACACCGCCCCCAGCGGCGATATCCGTGTAGATGTTTTCATTGAAGACGAAACGGTTTGGCTAACGCAAAAGTCGATGGCAGAATTGTTTGGTGTGGAGGTGCACACCATTAATTATCATTTGAAGGAAATTTTTAAAAATATTGAATTACAGGAAAACTCAGTTATTCGAAAAATTCGAATAACTGCTGCTGATGGCAAGAATTACAACACAAACTTTTACAACCTTGATGCCATCATTTCTGTCGGTTATCGCGTTAATTCATCAAAAGCCACACAATTTCGCATTTGGGCAACTCAGACACTTAAGGAATATATTATCAAGGGTTTTGTATTGGATGACAATCGCTTGAAGCAGGGGAAGATGCTTTTTGGGAAAGATTATTTTCGGGAACTGTTGCTTCGTATTCGCTCCATTCGTGCAAGTGAAAGACGTATTTATCAGCAAATTACTGATATTTTTGCCGAATGTAGCATTGACTACGACCCTAATTCCGATATTACGCGAAATTTTTACGCGATGGTTCAAAACAAATTCCACTTTGCTATCACAGGAAAAACGGCAGCAGAAATTATTTATAAAAACGCAGACAGAACAAAGGAATATATGGGATTGACTACGTGGAAAAACGCACCGGACGGAAGAATATTGAAAACAGATGTAATCATTGCTAAAAATTATCTTCATGAAAACGAAATACGGAAATTGGAAAGAACCATTACCGGATATTTTGATTATATTGAAGGATTGATAGAACGAGAAAATACCTTTACTATGATACAATTGGCAGAAAGTGTTGGTAAATTTCTCACGTTTAACGACTACAAAGTACTTGGAGGAAAGGGGAAAATTTCCAAACTGCAAGCCAATAAAAAAGCTATTACAGAATACGATGAGTTTAACAAAACTCAGAAAATCATTTCCGATTTTGACAAAAGAGTCAAGCAAATAGAGTAAATACCATGCTCAAGAAAACCCTTTACTTTGGCAACCCTACCTATCGGTGCAACGGTTGTTATTGATAATCGTACTGCTGTTTTCAATCGGTCAAAGATAAGATTTTGAAAACAATTCACAATATGCGCTGATATACAGCATGCTACAATATATATAGAAGCGATTTAGAACCACTTTGTGCAAAATGACTTTTATTTCTGTTTTTCGTTGGTGATTGTTTGTTTATGTGTTTTGTTACTTGCTTTTATAAGAAACGGTTTGCCGTTTCTCGCGACCACGAAGGTACAAAAAATCCCGCTCTTTCGAGCAGGACTTTGGTAGTTGGTGTTGGTTTTTCAAGGGCAAGCTGCGAAACTGAATGAAAGAGTTAAACGAATTGATTGGTTATATTTAATTTGTCAAAAAAAAGTTTCACCATTGAATCAAATTGAATTCTTAATTTTTCTTTTTGTGATTCAGGAAGACGAGAATTATCTATTTCACTTCTTATTTTCGAAAAAGGCTGAAGACATTTTTCTGTATGCTTTTTCCCTGCTTGCTTTACAAGGAGAAATAGGAAGTTTACAATTTCATTTGTAAGCTTTACAAAATCAATCATTGACTCAAAAGTATCACCCATATTAATAGCGATTAACATATCGTGCACTATTGAGGGATTTTTATCATAATGCACTGCCAAGTCTCGATAATCTCGATCAGGTAATTTTTTTTCTAAATCAAACAATTTTTTCGTCAATTGATCGAATTCCGCTTGAGGATAAGCCACATTCATCGTTATAGGTTGAATTATTCCAATCCAAAAAGATTCTTTTCGTTTTTCCTTAAATCCATGTATCTTCTTATAGCCTTCCAGTATGAGTACTAATAGCTGCTTTAGAGCGTATTTACGCTCATAGTCGATATCTGCTTTTAGATAACACTTGAAAGAGCAGGCAATATCCATACGTAGAAAACAGAGAAGTATTATGAAATCTAAAATTTTTGTAAAATATTCAAATACAGGCGTTACGTATTCATTATGGATTCCTATTCTTCCCCGAAGTTTTCTTTGACTTATTCGGAAATAATTCGGCAATTATTCGGCAATTATTCGGCAACACAGTTGCGTCATTTGGTATGTTGTTGTTTTACATTCTCCTGTGCAATGGCAATAGATTTATTGAGCTTGTCGATAAACCATTGCTTATCCGGGAAAGTAGTAAGATATTGCGCTACTTTAATATTTTCTTCGTCAAGCATAAGCAGCTCTATGTGTTTGGAGTTGCCCTCGCTACAGAGCAACAAACCTATGGGCGAGTTTTCATGCGGTTGTTTTTCGTATTTCTGTAAATACTTCAAATATAGTTCCATTTGTCCCTTATGTTGAGGTTGGAATTTGCCTAATTTCAAGTCAATAGCCACTAAACGATTGAGTTTTCTATGGTAGAAAAGTAAATCAAGGTAATAATCGGCACTGTCTATGGATATGCGTTTTTGTCGTTCCAAGAAGGCAAAACCCTGTCCCAGTTCCAAAATAAATTTTTCCAACTGTGCGAGTATAGCATCTTCAAGGTCTTTTTCGGAGAAATATCCGTTTAATCCAAGAAAGTCAAGAATATATGTGCTTTTAAAAACCAAATCGGGGCTTATTTCGATATTGTTTGTTTGCTGTAAAGTGAGCAAAATTTCGTCTTGAGGTTTGGCTGCAATGGCTGTGCGTTCAAAAAGCATCGAATCTTCTTTTTGCCGCAAGGTGCGGACACTCCAATTTTCTACAATACTCATTTGTTGGTAAAACAGTCTCTTTGGAGTGTCTTCGATAGATATAAGTTCAATAAAATGACTCCAACTCAATGCTTGCGACACTGTCGCAAACATTTCTTCAGGGTATACTTCTGCTACTTTAATCATCCTTGTAAGGGCGGAATAGGAATAGCCTTTTCCAAATTTTTCGGATAATCTTTGCGACAGTGTCGCAAGAATTTGTTGCCCGTATTCGGAGTACATTTCATACTGCATTTCGGAAATAATGTAATTGCCAATAGACCAATACAAGCGACTTACTGTCGTGTTCAGGTATAAGGCAACATTTTTGCCTGTATGCTCTATCAGTCGTTCTATTCCGAGCAATAGGCGATTACTGTTTTCGTTTATACTAACGATTTCCATTCAATTTTGATTTTGCTATATTCAACACTTTGAATCTTTATGCTCTGATAAGTATTGACAAAGATACGATTTTCCCATGAGTCAACAAACAAGAACAATATTAACGTTCCTTTTTTGCGTAACTTCCATGTGCTTGTCTTGTTAGCAGTCCCACATTTAAAAATCTTGCAATCTGTTTGTCGGCGGTGCTTTCGGGGATTTGGAGCTGATTGGCTACCTCTACGTACTTTGCACGGTCGAATTGTGATGAGGGGGCTTACTTATTTACCAACTTTTTTATCCAAGATGGCCATACGGCGCTCCCGATGTAATAACCGGATTGGCATAAAGTTCCAAAAACATTCTTTCAAGGGTTTCGTAATCATCTATATCCTTAACCTTGTTTAATTGTTCTCGAATATATCTCTTAAATTCAATAAATTGCTCTTTGGTGTAATAATCAGCATACTTTTGGCCTTTTTTTAATAAATCATAAGCCATGTAATTGGTATCCCATAGTTGATAAGCATTAAAAATCTGTTGATCAATAATTTGAGTAAATGAGGTACACAAATCGGCTTCGTTTGTAGGCAACATTTGAATAGTTTCTATGGTTATTGGCGGCGTAATTCGCAAGCATATATTTCCTTTATATTGCATTATGCCGTAAATAATACTGAAATAATCCTCATTTGGCGTTTTATGATACACACCAAATTTTTGTTTTAAATATAATTCTCTCACTTTGAGATAATCACAAGGCTCGTACTGATACGAAACAGCAATGGGTGTAATGTTTAGTTTTGAAAAATGTTCTACCAAATTGTGACGATCGTTTAATGAAAGCATCTTGACAACTCCTTGGTCGGTTTTATCAATGCCGTTTTTCGTTCGGCCGTTTCTTTGCGCAATCCAAAAAGAGGTGTTTTTATCCACATTTATATGCTTAAGATATTGAGAGAGGCGGATTGATTTCTGTAGCAACTCCCTTTGTGTATTGCCCCTGTCGGTTTTGTACATTTTGCACAGTTTTCCAAGATCAACCAAAAAAGGAGATATCATAAGGTTGCTGCCAAAAGATATCTCCATGAGTTGTTGAATGCTTTCGTAGAGGTATGTTTGTAAGATCACGGCATCCATCACAATATCGCGGTGGTTTGAGATAAAACCGTAGGCTTTTTCGTGCGATAATAAACCGGCGCCTTCAAGTCGGACTTCATTGCCGGTCATAGCCAAAAGGGATCGGGAAATATGATGTGCAAACTTTATGTGAAATTCGAGTATCGATTTTAACTCTCTAAATTCCTGCGCTTTTTGTTCAAAAGAGGTTTTGGGATAAAAATGTTCAATCAGAACTTGAAATAGTGGATCGCGACTGACTCTGTTAAAAACTTCTTGGGCTTCCCGGTCGTTATAAGGTCTAATATCGTCAAAATTATCAATCATTACTGTTGTTTCTTTTATCAATAAATTTAATCGGCTTACGATTAATATCGGGGTGCTGTATTTTGGTTATCTGATCAATATGCTCAAAGACAACTTCAGGCGCTACCCTTAATTTTGCCCTAAATCTATCTTTAATCTCTTTTTCAATGTCGTCGGTAGGCTCTTTCATGCCAACCACCACAGCCAAATCATCTGTGCCAAAATTATTGGTAGAAACAATAACAATATAATTTTCAATATAATCAATCTGATCTAAGATATCGAAAACAGCGTAAGGATATAAAGTTGTTCCTTTAAATTTTATCATTTGATTTTTCCGCCCAATAATAGGGCTGATTCTCGGCGTTTTTCGTCCGCACCCACAGGGTTCATTATGGAAAGAGCAAATATCGCCTGTCCTATAACGCAGTAACGGCATAGCTTCTACGCCTAAGGTAGTAATTACCAATTCTCCATACTCCCCTTCTTTAACAAGTTGTCCGCCATCATTTACCAATTCTATGATAATTAGCTCGGGATGTTGGTGTCCCCCTTTTTGGGCCGTACACTCCGTAAAACTGGTACCCATTTCGGTGGAAGCGTATGTTGAATAGAGTTCAATATCCCATTTTTCCTTAATCCGTTGTCCCAACAAGCTCAAATTAAAATCTTTATCCCTTAAACTTTCTCCAATACATACTGCCTTTTTCACACTTGAATTTTGATAATCAATACCGTTGGCTTCTGCATATTGAATAATTTTTAGAATAAATGACGGTACAACAACGATCGTATCCGGTTGCATGCGTTGAATGGTATCCCATTGCAGTTCGGGAATACCGTTTCCCACGCGAATAATACCTGCTCCTAACATTCTGATACCCAAAAAATAAGCCAATCCCGCCATAAAACGTTTGTCCATAGTCGTCATTAATTGGAATATATCGGCAGGTTTGGCACCCATACACAAGAAAGAGATTGCTTCGTTATAGGCCAAACGATCTAAATCTTTGTTACTCATGGCAAAAGTAATAGGATCTCCCAGAGTACCGGAAGTGGTAATATAGTCAATAATTTTTTCGGGAGAAACACATAAAAAATCGGCATTAAAAAACTGCAAATCCTGCTTTTCTGTTAATGGAATTTGTTCTAAATCGGCAAGTGTTCGAATGGATGAAATATCGATTCTTTCTTTTGCAAACAATCGTTTATAAAAAGGAGAACGTTGATTTACATAGTGTAATACATCTTTCAGTTTCTCTTCCTGAAAACGCGTTATCGTTTCTAACGATTCAAATTCGATTTGTGGCGCTTTCATCTCAATTTTTTCTAACGACCTCTTTTCCAAAAGTCTTATTAATCAATTCGCGTTTTCGAGGGATAAAAGTTCCATCTTCCATTTCTCTCAATAGTACTTTGGAAAACAAGTTGAACATTTTTTGCTCCTGAGACTCATCTGTGTAGAACGTATTCCAAGCATAGTGATACAATTCTTGCAACCTCTCAGGAGAGATCTGCTTGGGTCGAAATACCACTTGTCCTGCGGTGTAGTTATTCCAGTCTCTATCTATGATTCTTCCTTCGCGTTTCATGTCGTCCCAAACTTTGGTGTGCGGGAATGGGGTCAAAACCGTAAATTCGGCTAAATCCAAATTTATTTCCAAAAGAAAGTCAATCAAGCGTTTGATATCGTCTTCGGTTTGGTCGTCCAATCCTAAAAGAATGGTACCCTCTACACCAATACCATGGTCGTGGTAACGCATAATCCGCTCCTTGATGTAATCGGATGTATCAAATACGGCTTGATATACATACCAAGCTCCCGCTTGTGCTGCCAAATCCAAAATTTTAGGATCGTCATCTATGGTATGGCTAATAAATTTTTTCTTCAATGGAATCATCGCCCTAAATAGCTCTTCCTCCCATTCTTTATCTTGTGCTAATGAGTTATCCACAATAAATATACGGTTATTATCAATGGTTTCCAACTCATCAATCACTTTTGCTACCGGACGCGGACGAAAACAACGCCCCCCCAAATAGGATACAGCACACGGATAACAACTGAATCGGCATCCACGTGAAGCATGAAACAGATCGACCATTTGAACACCTTTGTGGTTATAAAGGGGTCGATTGAGGATGTCTCGTCGCGCCTGTCCCACCATTTCGATCGGCGGATGTTGGTTCAAATAGTTGTAAACCGGTTGTAACTCATTATTTTTCAGGTCATCAAACACCTTTTCCATTCTTCCTTCTGCTTCTCCAAGAAACACAGAATCGGCATAAAGTTTGGTCTCTTCTGCGTGCAACATGGTAGAAATTCCGCCAAAAATCACCTTGATACCTTTACTTCGATAATAGTTAGCAATTTCCCAACCACGCTTGATTTGGATGGTTAACATCATGGAAATGCCCACAAAATCAACAGGTTCATCAAAATCAACAGGCTCAACATTTTCGTCGGTAAAAATAACCTCAACATCTTTGGGTAAGGTTGCCGCCATCACCACAGGCCCATGAGGCGGAAGATTGAAAGTGGTTTGCCCTTCTAACTTTCTCCATTTTGGATAGATGAGTTTAAATATCATAATTCTGTTTTTATATCATTCATAATCGTATTCACTCCCAGAAATTCGGCACAAGTAATAATAGACCCAATACTAACACCAAGAAAACCATGTGCGTTAATATTTTGCCCTGTTAAAAAGAGATTTCCAATTTTTGTTCGTTGAGAAACAAGTGTTTGTGCCGGAAAATGGCAATCTCGCAGAATACCGTACAAAGAGCCGTCTTTACTTCCTGTGTAGTCTCTATAAGTTAACGGAGTTGATGTTTCGTAAAAAATTATATTCTCCCTCAATTTTGGGTAATACTTTTCTAAACAATCTAATAATTTTTGCGCTTTTTCCTCTTTAAAATCTAAATAATCTTGCCCTCGTTTGCCTACTTTGGTTTTTTCCCAAAGCCTAACATCTTCAAAATTCATAAAGGCAACTACTTGTGCACTATTGGCATAAACTTCGTTTTCTGATCGCGATTGTTGCATATAAAGGAAACTTTTGGGCCATTGTTCTTTGGTGTAATCTTGTGTGTGCCAAACACTGTTTCCAAAATATTGGTAATGGTTGTAGTTTAAATAGGGTACGGAATTGGGTTTAAATGCTATATATAGTGTAAAGTTGGATGTTGTATTTTCCATATTATTTATCCTATATCTAAATGCCCTGCGTATTAAATGTGAATCTATTAACTCTAAAGTTTTTGCAGGGTGGATATTGGAAATAAAAAAATCGGCCTCAATGAGTTCCCCTACTGAGGTTTTGATCGATATCGCTTTCTCATTATTGCAGTTGATTTGTATAATCTCCTGATTGTTAAAAATGTCCCCCCCCATACTACGAATAGAATTAACCAAACTGTCCACAATCTTATGACTTCCGCCAATGATGCGCCACGAACTTTTAATATAGGAGTGTAAAATAAGTGCATGAACATACACCGGTGTTTTTTCGGGAAAACCTGCGTACAACGGATTCGTTCCCGCCAAGACATTTTGCAAGAGAGGGTCTTTTGTAAACGAAGTGATAAATTCCCCTACACTTTTTTTGATATAATCGGATTCAATAAAAATGTTGTTGTTGATTTCTTGTAAATTATATAACGGAGAGGCGTGTGCAATGGTTTGTATCGCTTTTACAAATGCGGCTATCCCCTCCTGCTCTTTTGGAAAATATTGCGATAATGTTTCAATAAAATTTTGATAACCCATAGCATAAGGATATTCATTGTCCTGAATCACAATCTTATCAAAACAGTCCGTATTTAATTTTTGAAGTTTAATGTCCTTAGTAATAGAATAATAATCGAATAGCTTGCGCAAGATTTCGCCCTCTCCCAAACCGCCAAGATAGTGCATCCCTGTGTCAAAGGTATAACCTTTGCGATAAAACACTTGTAAACAACCACCAAATTGCGGCTGTTTCTCAAAGATTCCCACTTTGTAGCCGTGTTTGCTTAGGATATAACCACATTGCAAGCCGCCTAAACCACTTCCTATGATAACAATATCATACTTTTTCATTTGTTCTGAGTTTATTCATATCAACAATATAGTTGCATTCAACATCAAATGTATCTATATTATCGACGTAGTGCAGGTTTTGAGGTATGGATTTGCAATTTTTTGCCAAACTAAACTTTTCTTCATTGCTTTCATAAGCATATATATCAGTATGTTTTAATACTAACGACGCTAACAGTGGAAATTCGCCGTATCCGCAATTGATGATTTTAATCTTTTTGGCATCTTTAAGTTGTTCTATTTGAGTTTTATAGTTTTTATGCATTCGCAAGTTTTTTCTAACATTCCACTCTACATCAATGCCTTTGTAAACATAATTATGATAAACCTTATCTGCCCAATAATCTGCGGTTTCAATTTTTTTGGCCAATTGGTAATAAGTTTCCACAATTTGTTTTTGTAACCATTTACTCACTTCCCTATAAGTACCGATCTTTGCATACTCATCATAGGTTACACGTTCTCCAACTTTTATGGTAATTGTCCCTTTTCTTACCATCAGCTCCTTTTTGGGCAAAATATGTCCCAAACCATGAATGGTAATGGGTAAAATATCCAATTTTAATTGCTCCGCCAAATAGAACGCTCCTTTGTGAAAACGTTGTATTGTACAATCATGAGAGCGTGTTCCTTCGGGGAAAATTAATATGGAGTAGCCTTTTTGGGTCAATTTTTCCAATTTTGCCATATTGTTTTCAAAATCATTGGCAATCGGATAAAAATCGGCAAAACGCATGGGTAAGGCGTAAAATGGTGTATTCCAAACCCATTTATTAGTTAAAACAACAATTTTGGGATGTAAACCAATAATACAAGTTAAATCAATATGTGCTTGATGGTTGGCAACAATAATGGCCGGTTTCTCAAACTTTTTAGAATCATTTCCGGATAAACTGAATTGTACAGAGGGAATTCGTTTGCTCACAAAAAGGGAGATCCTCGAAAAAAAACAGTGATACCAATATTTTCTTTTTGCTACACTTGCAAAAGGAATGATGAAGAAGGGTAAAACCAAATTTAACGCCAAACATCCCAAAACAAAAGCAGAAAACGAATAGATCGTTTTGAGAAGATTAAAAAAAGTAACCGGTTGAAGTCTGGGTTTTCCATTCTTTTGAGTCAGCATTTTAAAGACCACAGGAGAGATTGTGTAGGCCATAAAAACAACGCAAAACATTCCAATCATACAGACTTGCGCCAGAGAACGCATAGCAGGATGTTTGCTCACAATGAGTGTTCCTATTCCAATAAACAAAATTGCAGCGGATAGAATAACAGCTACTCTGTACCAAACCAGCAATCGTTTTTTGTGGGCATAATCTTGAATCAAACCTTCTAACATGAAAATAGTATAGTCATCTCCTAGTCCAAAGATAAAGGTGGCCAAAATGATATTAACTATATTGAATTGAATATCAAAGAGTGACATTATTCCAAGAATCCAAAACCACCCAAGTACCATGGGCAAAATAGTAATAAAAGCAAGTTCAATTCTTCCAAACGAAATCATCAGAAAGCCAAACACTAAAAGCGCACAAAACCACAAAACAAAACTAAAGTCATCATACAAAAGCGTGATCATACTTTTGTTGCTCATACTCCGATTAAACATAATGGTTTGCTCTACTTGGGCCAGTGGAGAGTCAATTATTTGCTCCACATCATTAGGGAATAATAACGTAATAACGGCAGATCGTTCGGGTGTTTCGATCAGATAATCATTGAGTAGCAATTTTCTTACTACCGATAAATCGGATGATTCTTTGATGAAGTCTTTATTTAGCAGTTGATAAAATTTCTCAAAACTTTTGCTGATTAAACCCAATTCGTGACAACTATTTTCAAATGCAACTAAGGTTTCCTCTTTACTTTTTTCCCAAAATTGATGCCATTCTTTTGCCCTGATCATTTGCGTTTTATGTGAAGGAAATAGTTCGCCAATGCCTTGAGTCCGGTGAAAATGTCCAAGATTATTCAAACTATCTATAATGGGTTGTGCCTTTTCATAAACTTGCAATGCTTCTTCCAAGGTAATACCATAAGACACATGGTATAAATAAGGTACGTTAATTCGTGAAACGGCGCTGATTTCTGCCTCTGCCCTTTTTTGCTCGTTAGTCATGTAGCTTAATTTGCTAAAATCGGTCTCAAACTCCACCGAAGTTGAAAAATATGCAAAAAAACAGGTGAACACTACAATAATGAGTCCTATGAATGGGATTTTTTCGAGTTTGGTTTTGGCTATTTTTTCCCAAATAGTCTCTTTATTAATTGATTCTTTGTGAGGGCTTATTTTTTTCCTGTTTCTAAAAAACATAGGCAGACAAAAAAGAACAAATAGAAGTGTACCAAACAATGTTAGGGAAGCAAAAAGTCCAAAATCGTTTAGAGCATCCGATTTTACAAAAAGTAAACTTAAAAAAGCGCCCACAGTAGTAATGCTGCCTACTGTCAAAGGAAATGCAATGTTTTTCAATGCTTTAACAGAACTTTGCTCCTCTTTATAATGGATCAAAAAATAGAGCGAGTAGTTTACCGCTATGCCAAATATGGCGGAAGCAGCTCCAATGGCAATGCCGGATAAAGAGCCTTTAAATAAGACAATTAGAGCAAAAGAAAGTATCGTCCCAAAAAACACGGGAAGAAGAATGAGTAGTAAAGGGGCAATTTTTCTAAAATAGAGAAATAAAATAATGATAATAAGCAAAATGGCAATTGCCAAAGAAAGAATACTGTCTGCTTTAACTTGTTGGGCATTGGTAACACTCACAGGGATCGCGCCAAAATAGGTGATTTTTAGGTTATTACTAGCTATCGAATCCAATAAAGTAGTGCTTTGTGCCAATTTCTCTACAAAAACGGCATTCTCTTTGGTTTCTGTAATGGGATTTTTGGTGACAATAAACAGAAAGATATTTTGATAATCAGCAGTGAAAAAATAGCCATCATCGGTTCTAAAAGTTTGATACTCGCCAATATCTTGTAGTTTTTGTAGCGTAGGAATAGACAAATGAAACGGATCGGCAAGAATGCTTTGCTTCATCATTCCCGCAGATGGCATCAATAATATTTGTTTGTCATTTTCAAGAACTTGTTGGATATTTTGTGGAGTAGTTAAAGTATCAAGTTTAGCATAGTCGTTTGAAGTCAGATAGTAGGGTATATTGTTTTGAATACAATTTTGAACTTCAATAATATTGTCATCATCAAATTGATATATAATTTCCTTTATATAATCTGCAATTTTATCATTTAACTCATCTACAAATAGAGTAATAAATGCCTTTAGCTCATCAATATCAGTATTTGTCGTATCTTTAAACGATATTTTAAAGATGATTTTGTCGGAAAGCTGATTATGGGTATAAACAAAATTGATTATCTCAGTTTCTTTGTTTTTGGGCATAAAACTTGAGATGTCCTCTTTAAGTGCAATATGTGAGGAGATGTAGGATAATAGTATAAATATCAACACTAAACCAGAGAAGAAGAACCGAGGTCGCTTAGATAATAAAGTATAAACCCATATAGCAATTCTTACCATCTCTTTTACTCAAATATTTTCAAAATTAGTTTTTTG
>JAITFU010000140.1 GCA_031281125.1 Prevotellaceae bacterium
AAAGTTTATGATATTTTTGAAAACCCGAAATTTGACTTTATAGGCGGAATTACCGAAAATTTTGTCGCTCAACAATTAACAGCACAGAACAAAGAGTTGGATTATTGGACTTCGGGCAACGATGCCGAAGTTGATTTTATTTTGAACGAAGAAAAAGGCATAATTCCCTGTGAAGTGAAAGCCGACAAAAATACAGCCTCTAAAAGTTTGTCGGAATATGTGAAAAAATATTCGCCCGACTATTCAATCAGAATTTCTACAAAGAATTTTGGATTTGAAAACAAAATAAAATCAGTACCCTTGTATGCTGTTTTCTGTATTTAAGAAATGCTACTATCGCCTGCCTTCTTCTCGATACAACCCATCGCGGGAAAGAATCTTGTCCTGGATCGATAGATTGTACAGCACAATAGCCATGACCACTGAAGTATGCTCCATATACTGTAGGGCCGCCGTAGGATAGCAGCAATCAAAATCGGTGCAGCCAAAGAACAAAAGTCCGGATAAAAACGATAAAAAATATTAAATTGCCTCTCAATATGTAGAGATTTTCAGATATCTTTACCCCCTAAAATAATCCATTGATACCATTCACCTTAGATGAAAATGATGAAACTTTCTGTTTTTTTGTTAATTCTGTTGCTGCATCTTAGCACTGCTGCGCAAAACTCCGGACAACGTCAAAAAGATTCTCTCCGGAATGTGATCTCCCATAGTGAAGGCGTGGAACGCTTGGATACTTACGCCCGTCTTCTCGATTATTACTTTAGGGAAATGGGGGATAAAGAGAAGAGGGACACCCTCTTTGCTCTCTCTCCCGATTACTTGGCCTTTGCAGCAGAGCGGGAGTCTTGGGATATGTATTATCAGATATATCGTTCATTTATAAGTGCCTATTGGAATAAAGGAGATAACGTCACCGCCTTGGACTTAGCCAAGGAGATGTATGAAGAAGCCAAGCTAAGAGGGCATAACTCGGCGGTTGTCTGATTGCCCAAAAACGCTACCAAGAGGCAAAGCGGGTGCTCGAATCCGATTTTGACTTAAATATTGACGAAGTGTATGAGCGTTGCGGATTTAGCTCCCGCACATCATTCTTTAGAACATTTAGGGAGCAGTATCAGATCACTCCCGCGCAATACAGAAAGATTGCCCGTTTGGAGGCGGTGTAACGCTTTTTTAGCAAGGAATTTGACACAGTTTTTATCAGCCATAACCTAGATATTTTGCCGACTTATGGCTAAATTTAGTCATAATGTTTGGCCATATCGATAATATTTATACCTTTGTGGCTGAATTTATAACACAAAAAATATGGAAAAGATGGTTATTGGCCGCACCGAAGAACAGAAACGTTTGCAGGAACTTTATGGGTCCGGGAAATCTGAATTTGTGGCAATCTATGGAAGACGCAGAGTAGGTAAAACGTTTCTTATTCGTCAAATGTTTGAAAATGACTTTGTTTTTGATTTGGTCGGATTGGCAAATTCCAATACCCAAAAACAGTTGCTCAACTTTACAATTGCCATCAACCGTTCAGGAGATCAGGGATTTCTTTTGACAAAAAACTGGCTGTTGGCATTTGAACAGCTTAGGGCGCTCATTGAGCAATCGCAAAAGAAGCGAAAAGTTATTTTTATAGACGAAATTCCGTGGTTAGATACGCCCTATTCGGGATTTATCAGTGCGTTGGAGCATTTTTGGAACGGTTGGGCTTGCTGGCGTAGAGACGTAATGATGGTCGTCTGCGGTTCGGCTACTTCATGGATTATCAACAAGCTGATTAACAACCACGGTGGGTTGCATAACCGCATTACTGCAACTATTCACCTGCAACCATTTACGCTTTTTGAGACCAAGCAGTTTCTCAAATCTCAGGGCATTGAATTTGGCCGCCTTCAAATTGCAGAATGTTATATGGTTATGGGAGGCATTCCATACTATTTAAGCAAACTAAAACGTGGCTTGAGCTTGGCCCAAAACATCGACAATATTTTTTTTGCACGCGATGCGGAATTAAAAAACGAATTCAAAAACCTTTATGCCTCGCTTTTTAGAAACGCAACAGACTATGTTAAAATCGTAGAGGCCCTAAGTAAAAAAGGAAAGGGATTAACGCGCAGTCAGATTCTTGAAGTTACCAAACTGCCAAGCGGCGGAACCTATTCCCAAGTGTTACAAAATTTGGAAAGCTGTGGTTTCATTCGCCGATACTCTTTGCCAACAAAACAAAAACGAGAAGTGCTATATCAGCTTCTTGATCCATTTACCTTGTTTTATTTCAAATATATAGATAAATCTAACGGACAAGATGAACACCTATGGGAAAATACAACAAACACCCCGCAACACAACGCTTGGGCTGGTTATGCTTTTGAGATTTTGTCGATGCAACATATCAATGAAATAAAGCGGGCATTAGGCATTTTGGGCGTTCAAACATCCATTTTTGCATGGCGCAGCGAACACTCCCTGCTCGGGGCGCAAATCGACTTGGTTATCGACCGCAAAGATGGAATTATCAATTTGTGTGAAATTAAATTTTGCAGAACGCAGTATGCCATTGATAAAGATTACGAAGAAAAGCTACGCAACAAGATTGCCGCATTTCAAACCGAAACAAAAACAAAAAAGGCCATTCATTTATTGATGCTCACAACTTTTGGCCTGCAAAAAAACAAATACTTTGGCATAGCGCAAAAAGAGGTTGTGCTTGACGATTTGTTCTAAGAGACATGGCTGATTTGTAGGGCTTTGGAAGCGTGAAGAGTTGGAAAAGGGGAATCAGTAAATAATCAGATTTGCACTTATATTCTGCTGACTTATGGCTGAGTTTAGCTATAATGCTTGGCCATGTCGATAATATTACTACCGCCTCCTTACATTTTGCAGAGGTTGCGGGGTTGTTGGGGTTTCTTCATTGTACAACCCTTCGCGTGAGAGTATCTTATCCTGCATAGCTAAGTTATACAGCACAATAGCCATGACTACCGATGTGTGGTCCATATATTCGGGAATGCTCATGTTGTAGTTGTCTCGCTCGGTGTGCCAAATTTCTCCGTAGTTAAAGTCGTACCCTTTGGGGTCTCCGGTTCCAAAGCTGATGGCGGGCATGCCGTTCATAGAGAAGTAGGCATGGTCGGATCCGCCGGGGGTAGCAGGTTTTGGCGGAGGGTTGCCTTGACGCCGGTTGAGGGTAAAGGGGAGGTCGGGGTTGATCTCGTTCAAACGCTCGGTGGCTTTTGCAAAGTCGTCATACATAGCCGGCGGAACGGTGAGGGCATTGGCAACGGTGGGACCTCCGTCTCGGTTAAAGTAGTTGGAAATGTTGGGCCATTTATCTTTGTTATTTTCGACCCAATACTTTGATCCTAAGAGGCCAAACTCCTCTCCTGCCCAAAAGCAAAAGAGGATGCTCCTTCTTGGTTTTCCTCCTGACTCCATAATGATTCTGGCTGCTTCTAAGTTGGGCGCCACGCCTGTACCGCAGTCCACACCGCCTGAGGCAACGTCGTAAGAGTCTAAGTGTCCGCCAGACATCACATATTGATCGGGAAATTCGGAGCCGCGGATGATACCGATTACGTTGTGGTACTTGATGGGGCCGGGTCTAAAGTGGTTACGAATATCAAACTCCAATTGAAATGAGCGCCTTTCCTGCACCTTTTTTGCAATAATCTGATATTGATTCTCATCCAACTTAATATCGGGACAGGTGGGTAGATTGGTATAAAAATTAAGCTCCATGGCGTAAGAGCGTGGATAGAGCGCATTTATTGGAACCTTACTCGATTGAATGGTACCGAGTATGCCTGCCTGAATCATCTCTTTGTAAAAGAGGGCAGGAGCCTCTTCAAGCTCCTTAAGGGGCTTTGGCGGATTGTTGGGGTTTGAACGATTGAGGCGGTTGATGGAGTCATTGTACCGGCTGATCACTTCATTTTTGAGGATAATCTCTTTTCTTCGCGCCTCTCCTTTTTCCGAAATGTCAATCGGATAACCGTCGTTGGTTCCCGAGATAAGTACCCAAGCTCCATTGAGTTTCCCTTTCATCGCTTCAAACTGGCGCCTTGTTTTTGGTTCTGCCACTACGTGTCCTCTTTGAACGCCCTTGGTTCCAGCTGTATAAGAGGGGGTTGCAAAGTGGAGAGTCATGCCGTCATCATCCAACATTTTTCCAAACCAAGGACCGCGGTTAAATCCAACGGGAAGTTCGCCCACTTCTTGGATTTCCACTTCTAATCCCCATAGTTTCAAGAGCGTAGCAGCCCAGATGGTGGCGCTTTGGTAGGCATCGGATCCAATGGGGCGCCCGCCGATTCGGTTGGTGAGCACATCCAAATGGTTCATCGTTTGGTTGTCGCTTTGGGCGATTTTGATGATTTTGTCAACAACATTGCTGTCTTGAGCAAGCGCTAAACAAGGCATTTGCAGGATGATCAACACCACTACAAAGTGCATAAAACATTTTTTCATACCTTTTTACGTTAAGAGAGATTCCGTTTTTGATTTCCCAAAGGTAGTAAAAAAGTGTTTCACCATACCAACTAATATGATCCCCGATCCAAATCCTTTTACAAAACAGACAATATTTGCCTGACCCAACCAAATATGTTCTACGAGCAGTATTATCGAAAAAAACAATAATCCCAAAAAAATCAGATTCTTTCTATTCGTACTCATTGTCGTTTGATTCGTCAAATTCTTTTAACTCTCTTAAACTCTCATTTATCTGATTGATGTGTCGATAATAGAGCTTTTTGTATGCAGAAGGGACAAAGAAACCGACTGCCATACACATAACGATCATAAAGATAATGATTACCCAAACAATTTCTGAACCAAAAGTAAGTTTGTAGTACAAATAATACCAGATACTTAAATAAATAACGCCAATAACGATTCCATACATTTCGCATTTACGAAGAATGTGGTGGTATTTTAAAATTCGTTCCGAAACTTCTTTTACCGGCATGGTAGAAAAGTCGATTCCTTTGAGCAGGCGATATAAATAGATTTCAAGTGGTTCTAAAAGAATACATATCAAAAGGAAGAGTAAGGGATAGACCGGATAATATCCCCCTGCTACAAAAAAAAGATGGGATAAGAGGCAAAAAAGCAAACCTAATGGTATGATGGCAAACCGATAAAAGTTTGCCGTTTTAATCAGTTTTGCTAGGGCGCTTTTTCCCTGATTTTTAAGCATTTCGTTTATTTTCAAATCACTGATTTGCTGTTTTTCTTCTATCAAGACATTTTCTTGCCACATTTTTTTTATTTCTTCCGGTTCCATAACATTTAAGTTTTTGACATTTGTTTGATTTTTTCTTTGATTCTGTTGATTTTGGTAGAAACATTGGTAACTGTAATACCCATAATATCAGAAATTTCTTTATGCGGACGATCTTCTAACCACAGGAGAATCAGCGCGCGTTCTAATTTTCCAAGTTGGTCGATGCAGGCATATAGGGTTGTAATGGGTTCGTTATCCTCTGCATACACTTTTATTTCCGGCGTAATCGCAACACACTTTGGCCGACGAATGTTTTTTCTGAAGTAAGAGACGCAGGTGTTTAGGGCAATGCGGTAGATCCAGGTAGAGACCAAACTTTCTTTTCGGTAATTGGGGAAGGCTTTCCACAGGTTTAACACCACCTCCTGAAACAAATCGTCAATGGTGGTGTTTTGATCTGCGTAAAAAGAGGTTACCTTGTATATGATACGGTTGTATTCCTGTATCATTTGCAAAAAGTCGGCTTCCAATAGTTTTTTTTCCATGCTGTATGATGAGTATAAGCTACCCTATTAGTCGCCAAGGAAAGAAAAATGTCACATAGAAGCCCAAAAAATCAAACGGGCTTGTCCATGCGCCCTATAAACAAAATGGCGCCGGTGCTCTTTTCTTTAATCAAGTAGAGGAAAGGGCGATTGGCAAAAAACTGAGGTTGGGATGAAGGCCCGATAGATGCAAGCCGCATTTCAATGGCAGTTACAGCGGCAGCCTCCGTTCCCTCTTCGTTTACCTCTACAAATGTTTTATGCTTGATTTCGGAGACAAATAACCGAGGGTCATCAGCAATTCCGTTCAAGTTACCTCCCGTTTTAAAAATCAATTGCATACCCATGTTTTTAATAGGATTTACCAACGAAAACTCACACTCTATTTTGAAACGCGGGAATTTTATCTGAACTTTACGTTCCCTCAGATTAGATAAAACATTATTCCAGATGTCGTTATCAATAGTGTTTACCAATTCGTCCAACGTTTTCCCATCGGCAGGTAAAATAGCTACCATACTAAATGCTCCATTCCCATAGGGCATCTCAATGACTTGAAGGTCATTGTCTTCGTAATAGGGAAAAGTAGCTGTTTGGTTCATCATATCGACTTGCTGGCGGACACCGCCCTCTCTTGTAAAATCCTCCCTTTTTGTATCCTTTTTATCGAACTCAGATTGCCATTTACTTTTAAAATAGACAGCATTAATGAGGTACATGATTGCATCGCCGGGGATATCATCCAAAATTTTTATTATTTTATCGTTTGTCTTTTTTTTACACCTTTTGTTAATGGCATCCAAAGTCGATTTTAGCTTAAAATCAAGGCTCTGTACCTCTGCATCAAAATATTTCTTATTGACGTCCACAAAACTTTGCTTTACCGGGTAGGTTTTTTCACTCCAGATGGAGTTTGCAATGGCCATGGAGGTAAGGGGGTCAACTTTGAGTAATGCCTTTGACATGGTTTGATAATATTCATTGATTTCCGTATCTGAAAAGTTGCTCATTTGCAACGTATTGGCCATCTCTTCACGAGCATCCGGAGAGGTGCCGTTGTAGAGCATACCTAAAGCCATGGTTACGCTCAGCGGGGAGATAAAAGCGTTTTCTTTGTTATCGGAAGTGGCTACTTGTCTAAAGAGATTAAACGAAAAGACGTTGTCACCGGCCACCTTTTCGCCCTGTTTAGTGGTCAATACTATGGGTTTGGCCGGATCGGGCTGTTTATGGGATGAATCGCTTTTGCTGCAAGATTCAAAGGAAAAAAGCAGCAGCAAGAGGGTGAGGTAAGAAAAAAGTGTTTTCATGGATTTCGTTTTTTATTGTGTCTATTATATAGATGCAGAAAAACCCAAAATGTTGCATGGAGGTTTAGGTTTTTCTAAAAAAAATCTTCTATAGCTCAAACCAAAATCTGCTCCCCTTGCCTTCCTGACTCTCTATAAGGAGGTGGGAGCCATGTCTATCAAGCAACTCTTTACAAACAATCAAACCCAAGCCGTGGCCGTGCTCATTGGCTGTTCCCTGACTAAATGAGGAGTAGTCGACTTTAGACAGATCTCGCAGCTGTTCTTTACTCATCCCCATACCGGTATCGCTAATGGCAACGATGACCTTGCTGTGTGCAGCCGACTCCACAGAAAAGGAGACCTGTCCGCCCGACTGTGTAAACTTGACTGCATTGGTAAGCAAATTGCGCACAACGGTAGAGAGCATATTGGCATCTCCTGTAACCTCTATTTCTTCAGGAACAGATACCTGAAACTCAATCCCCTTTTTAACGGCCATATTGCGGGCTATCAAAATATCAGCACGGAGGCGGGCGGCTATGTTGAAAGGTTTAGGCATAAAGGCAACTCTGCCGGTCTGAATCCTTGCCCAATCAAGCAGGTTGGAGATGAGTTCGACCTCTGTTTCGGCAGATTTGACAAGCTCGCAGTAGTACTCCACCAACGTGTCCACATCCCACTCGCGGCCATTATTGAGGAGCATTTTAAGCGCGTTCAGTTGGGCAATGGCAGGATTTTTGAGGTCGTGGGAGATGATGCTAAAGAATTTATCTTTGGTATAGATGAGTTGGGCTAAGACACGGTTGCGGCGGGTACGCAGGAGGAGCAGGTACCACAACAAGATCAGAATAATTCCACAAAGGGCTATGCCCCCAACCATCATGCGGCGCTGGGTGTTCTGACGAGCAATCACGTTTAGCTGACGCTCGAGTTCATTATCCTTTTTCTCCGTTTCGTATTTTACTTCCATTTCGCGAATAGACGATTGGTAGTTTTTGGATGTCCACGAAGATTGAAGTTCATCATGTTTATCAAAGTAGAGGTTGGCTTGGGCGGGTTTTCTCAATTGGGCGTATGCTTTGGCTAATATTCCATAGATCGCAAGCGTATTTGCAACTTCGCTGTTGTCGGTCGCAAGGGCGCGGAGGGCGGTTTGTTCGGCCTGACGCCATTGCCCGCGTTTCAAATGGAGGCTGGAAATGATGCGTAACGAAACGGCTTCTTCCCGTGGCGAACCCAAGCCGTCCAATAACAATAAGGCTTGTCGTACATATTCCTCTGCCCGCGTCCCATTGTCGTAGCCTTCCAAATAGATTGTAGCCAACAGGTTGAGCGATTCCGCCTTTTTTAAGCCTTCTTCGGGATGCGATAAATAGTAGCCACAGGCTATTTCTGCATTTTGCAAGGCTTTAGCGTACTCTTTTTCATATAAAAAGAGATTACCCAAACTCCATTTTACAGAAGCAATACGTAATGAATCGTTTCTTATATGGGCTAAAGAATCCGATTGCAAAAAATTGATTTTGGCCTGTTCATAATTGCTCATCGCCATATACATTTCCCCGATATTCTTATGCACCATGGCTTGACTTCCTATCCAGTCATATTTTCTGAAGATGGTCAATGCCTTTTGATAATAGTCAATCGCTTTGTGGCAATCTCCCTGAATATTGAAAAGATTGCCTATATTACCGTACGTTTTTGAAAGTTCGTTATCCACTTTCCTCTCCGTATATTTTTTGGGATAATCCCTCATCCGCTCTATAGCCTCTAACGCTTTGTTGTAATAGACTAAGGAACTGTCGTATTGCGAAAGATAGTAATTGATTATACCCAGCATTCCGTATGAAAATGCCGTATATTCCCAGTCGTCGATAAGGCGGGCTGTGCTTAGACATTTTCCGGCATACTCCTTTGATTTATCAATGTCAAACTCTGAATAGCTCCAGGATAACCTGTAATAAGCATCCGCCAATTCCGTGCTTGCCGGCGGATGGGTTGCCAGCAGGTTTTCGAGCGAATCTATCTCCGGATAAAACTCTCGTTGGTCTCTGTTTTGTGCAAAAAGCAACCTACAGGGAGTTAGTATCAAGATCATTAATAATAGCGAAAAGTGATGGTTTCTCATGTTCAATGCTCAATTCTAATGATTCCCTCTTTTAACGCGTACTGCACCATCTCCATGGTATTGTTGATGCCGAGTTTGAGGAATATGTTCTTTTTATGGGTGTTGACTGTACTCACGCCGATACCGAGCCGGCCGGCAATTTCTTTGCAAAGCATACCCTGACGACAGAGGTCAATGATTTCTTTTTCGCGCGTGGTAAATTCTGAGGGGACCGCCGAGTTTTTCTTTTTAGCCACAAAGACTTCAAAAATGATCGCTGAAATATCACGGCCAAAGTATTCGATACCGTTTGCGACCGAGCGGATGGCTTGTACCAATTCGTCTAAGTCCCCTTGTTGTTTGCTGACAAAGCCGTCAATACCTACCTCAATCATAGATTTGACCGTTTGGGAGGTATTTTCTGCAGATATGGCTAAGATTTTGATTTGGGGATAACGGCTGCGAAGCAGACGGGCGACTGTTATGCCGTCCATTCCCGGCAGGTTGATGTCGAGCAAAACGATGTTTGCGGTCGTAAGGGCGGGCAGGGCAAAGAGGGCGGGACCGTTTTCGGCCTCTCCAATAAGTTGAATATCGGGATGATTGTGCACTAAGGCCGCCCGTATCGCCATTCTGAATAATCGGTGGTCATCCACCACAATGATGTGTATCATGCTGCAAAAGTACGTCTTTTTACGGCTTGCTGTATCCCCAATTTTGAGGAGGTTTGCTTCCCCAAAATTAGGGAGGTCCGCTTCCCTATAATTGGTGATAAATCGTCTTTTTTGTCGCCTTACCTTTGCCAAAAATTAACAGAGAAAACCATGAAACAGGAATGGGCGAGCAAAAAAGAGGATGTACTACATCATGCCAAGCGATGCCTTTATTATAACGAAATAGTGATTGATCAATGTAATCAATGGCTCTCTGCCGAGGAGGGGAATGAGGCGCTGATGGCGGCCATTGACAAGCGAGAGAAGGCTAAGAGGAGGGAGCGGATCATGAGGATGATTTCTAAGATGATACTTTCCGAAAATTTTTAAAATCCATTTATTAACCCCTAATTTATACTTTTATGAAAAAGATTCTTTATTCTGTTTTGACCCTTACTTTGGGTCTTGTTTTGAGCGGCTCAAGCTGCAATCCTATGGACGCACCTGTTACTGTTACTGGCGTAACGCTTAACAAAGCGACTCTTTACTTTGCTTGCAACACAACTGTTCCGCTGATTGATCCCGCGATTACGCTCACTGCCATCGTTGAGCCTACTGATGCTGCCAATAAAGATGTAACATGGGATAGTTCTGTTCCAACAGTGGCTACGGTGGTTGATGGCGTCGTCACGCCGTTGTCTGTGGGTACGACCGTGATTACCGTGACCACCAGTGACAGCGGGTTGACGTCTACCTGCGCAGTAACGGTAGATTTGCTGGGCACCTGTACTTTTGCCACGTCCCAAACATGGACGGTGAGCGGCAGCGGGATTACCCAAACGTGGTCTGATGCGGTAGTGGCTTCGGGGGCCAACAAGACGGCTTATGATGGCGGTGTATCTGGTGGCCCCTATAATGCCGATTGGCGCAGCAATCCTGGTCAAAGTGGTAGCCTCTTTTCTTGGGAAGCGGTCAATCAATATAAAACCAGACTTTGCCCCGATGGTTGGAGCGTGCCTACCAAGCAGGATTTTATTGATTTGGATATTGCATTTGATGGAGACGGAAGTGTCAGAAGTAGCGTTGCTGCCAAAGATAAATACTTATTTGTCTGGGGTGGCGCTTTTGGCGGCTATTGCGCTGCTGACGGTACGCTATCTAACCAAGATATCATTGCGTATTATTCATCGCAGACTGAGTTTCCGACAAACCACGCATACACATTATACTTTACTTCGCTCGCTAATATCAATCCGCAAATCGCACATCAGAAGATATTAGGTTCGACTCTTCGCTGCATCAAGTAATCATTTCGTCAAATCCCCGTTCTTTTCTGACTTCGATACCGAGGCACCTAAATTCGGTGCCTCAGTTTTGCAATATGCTAAAATATAGTAATTTGAAAAAATCGCTTTACAGAGGTGTCGAAGTCAGGAAACTATAGCTCAAACCAAAATCTGCTCCCCTTGCCTTCCTGACTCTCCACGTGCAGCGTACTCCCGTGTTTCTCGACCAATTCATTACAGACAATCAACCCCAGGCCGTTGCCCTGTTCGCCTGCAGTACCTCTGCTTGATGGGTGCAGATCGATTCGAAAGAGATTTTGAAGCTGTTGGGGCGACATTCCTACGCCGGT
>JAITFU010000156.1 GCA_031281125.1 Prevotellaceae bacterium
GTGGCGGCAACATGGGCGGAGGAAGCCAAAACTGGTTGAGCGTTCAGTCTCCCTCTACCCCATCCATAAGCCAAAACAGGTATCTGAACAATGAGGTGCACGCTTTTAGTTTTAACAACGTATGGAAGTTACGTAAAGATTATCAACTGAATGCAAACCTTAACTACACCAACGACCAACAGGATAAAAAGAGTTATTCCCTTACCCAATACCTGCTCCTTGGAGACAGCCTACTTTCGATCGAAGAGCGCATGAGTTCCCGTTTGTACAAAAATCAGGGTTCAGCAGATATCATACTCAATGCCAATACCAAGCAGTTTTATCTTGACAATACCCTATCGTTAAAAGGGGTTTGGGACTCCGAAAATGGCAACGTTTTTACCTCCGGCGATAATGTTTTTCAGCAACTTGATAAACCTAACTACAACTTTAGCAATGCTTTTAGGTTGATAAAGAACTACCCAAAGACTTCGCTCACTTTTTCTTCTTCCAATAGCTACTCATCTACCACAAACAATCTTTTGGTGGAGCCAATGTTGTATGACTTTTTGTTTGACCCTGCCGGCTCTTTGTCAAGCGGGCTTACACAAGATCTGTTGCTCAATAACTTTACTTCAAACAACAGCGTGGCGTTTGGTTTTGACCACGGCAAGTGGAAGCAAAACTACTCCGTTGGGTTTAATGCAAATCTGCAAAGATTAGCCACTGAACTTTTTCCGGAAACCGCATCCTCTACCCCCGACTCCCTTGTAAATGATTTGTCTTGGAACCGTTTTGAGTGGATAGTGAGGCCCTCTTACAGTTATCAATACAATCGACTCAGGGTTATGCTTGGATTGCCTGTACAGTACGTTATGCTTAGAGAAGATGACCGGATTCCGGCAACACAAAACAACACCGACCGCTTTTTTGTCAATCCATCTCTCTCTATCCTGTACAAACTAAGCCCTTACTGGGATGCCTCTGCCAATGCCGCTTTTCAAAACACTCTGGGTGGTCTAAACCTTGCTTATACAGGCTACATCATGAGTTCCTACCGCAGTTTGCAACGTAACCAAGGTAAACTCTATGAGTTGCAGATGCAAAACTACAGTTTTAACCTCAGCTACCGTAACCCCATCTATTCTCTCTTTGGTAATATAGGCGCGTCATACTCAAATAGATTGGCCAATCTCCTCTATAGTTCAAACTATTCAGGTATCCTTCGCGTCCAAACTTCTTATGACTTGCCCAATACTACTGAAATGATTAACCTAAGTGGTAGTGTGAGCAAGGGATTGGATATCATAGCCTCTACACTTACCCTTGGCGGAAATTACGCCCTCTCCAATGGTGTCCAAATGAATCAGGGCACCGTTATGCACTACGACAATCAGCAGTATAGCGCAAACGGCAGCATCAATACCAAAATCGGGAAATGGGCCAACCTCACCTATCGCTTGGAATATGCGCAAAACAGGCGAACCGTTGAGAATAGCCAAAATCCTGTTCTGCCAATTAATACCTATATGCAACGCGCTCAACTTAATCTATTTCCGGTGAAAAACCTCACCATGAACTTTAGCTGGGAACAGTTCTACACAAGCGCCATTACGTCGGGAAGCCGTAATATGTCGTTTGGCGACATCAACATTAGGTATAAGTTTCCCAAAGCAGAGATTATTTTTGACTACACCAATATTTTCAACTCCAAAGAGTATGTGTCTGCTTCGTACAGTAATACAAGCACTTACTTCTATTCTTACACACTTCGACCTGCTGAGGCGATGTTAAAATTAAGGTTCAAGATTATTTAGGGTGTACATCATTGTTCCAAAAAATGCTATCTTCGCGGGTTCTACTAAATAGAATGAACGATCTATGGAACATACAATCTGGCTTGCTTTTGGATTGACCACGATCGCCGGGCTTTCGACAGGTATCGGCAGTTTGATTGCCATCTTATCTAAACGTACCAATGCTAAGTTTTTATGCGTATCGTTGGGTTTCTCGGCGGGGGTGATGCTTTTTGTATCGTTCATGGAATTGCTCCCAAAGGCAAATGAGGAACTTCTCCTCCATTTTGGGGATAAAACGGGAACTCTAATCCTGCTTCTCGCCTTTTTTGGCGGGATGGGCCTTATCACTTTGATCGATTTTTTGATACCCGGACCCACCAACCCCCACGAACTACAAGGTGTGGAGGAGATGAAAAAAACGGATTTTTCACAGAAGTCACTGCACCGCTTAGGAATTGTTGTGGCTTTATCGCTTACTGCACATAATTTTCCCGAAGGAATAGCCACATTTTCTACCGCTGTGGGCAGTGGCCTCTCCGTTGCGATACCCATCACAATTGCTATCGCCATTCACAATATTCCCGAAGGTATTGCTGTTGCAGTACCCATTTTCCATGCTACAGGCAACAGACGTAAAGCTTTTTGGATCTCTTTTTTCTCCGGATTGGCCGAGCCTTTGGGCGCGCTGATTGCCTACCTTTTTCTTATGCCATTTTGGTCTCCTTTGGTCAACGGGCTTGTGTTGGCCGCTGTTGCAGGAATTATGGTTTTTATCTCTGTGGATGAGCTTTTACCTACTGCCGAAAAATATGGAAAACATCACATTTCCATTTCGGGCCTCATTGCCGGAATGATTGTTATGGCTGTATGCCTGTTTCTTTTTATTTGATTCATTAACCATTTCGTTTATGCCAAAAAAAATTATCACTTTTGCGTTTTTGCTTCTCTTTACATTCCACTCGGTAATAGCTCAAAATGAAGTGCCTATAAACAAAAAATCTATCAACAGTTTAGCTTCCAGGGTATTGCCTAAAAAGCAAGCCGCTCTCTTTACTTTTCATATCAAGTCGTCAACCATTAACTACTTTGAGATTAGTGCTTCTAAGAGAAGAATAACGATCAGGGGAAACTCCCCTGTCAGCGTCGCAGCAGGGCTCAACTACTACCTCCGTAACGAGTTATATATCTCTGTTGGCCAGAACGATAACAAGTCTATTCTCCCCGATTTTTCTCCAATACCTCTATCCAAGGTTAGAAAAGAGAGCCCCTACCGTATGGTTACCTTTTTTACAGACGACAACTTTGACCAAATCACCGCTCAATGGGACTGGGATCGGTGGGAAAGGGAGATCGATCTGATGGCTTTACGCGGTGTCACCCATCCGATATCTCAGGCGATGCTTACAAAGCTTTCCGACCCTCTTTCGCAGAAGATTGTACAACGTATGGGTGAATTGGGAATGAAATATGCAGACGAAAATCAAGTCGGAATCACCACGCACCGGATCCACCTCCTGCCCGAAAGTGTGGGCACCAATCCAATTCTTTTTGACCTGCGGAGCGATATGGTGTGGCAACGCGGAGTACCCAACATGAAAGAGTGGATAGAACGGTATCCTATGTATCGCTACGGACATTCCACAGCCTCTTTACAAGCAGCTTGGGAGGGTTTCCATCAAACTGTTTACCCATCAAATCAGCCCATTGTCTCCCCTTCTAAATCGGTCTTTTTACATTCGCCATCACTTTATTTCTCCCTGTTATCGAATTGGTTAAAAGATACAACATCGTTTGACCACAACGCTTTTGCAAAATCGTGTGAAACATTTTTTATTGACTCAGACATCTTTCTCTATAACTCAAACTACACAAATGATGCCATAAATATTGTTCGTCAATACCTGACAAACCAAATACGTCAATCTTTTGCTCGCTTCTCTATCGCGTGGAACCAACATGATCTTCAAATTTTGGAGCGTGAAACAAAGTTGTTACATCAATTGCAAAGAGACGTTTTGGAGATAGGAACCAATGAGGGGAATCAGATAGAAGCAACAAAAGCTTTATTCCAAAAATATAGGAGAAGAGAGTTGGAACCAAAAGTTTCGATTGTGGAACTTCCCCTCTCTTTTCACGATGGGTATGGACCTTTTGAACCTCATTATTATACCCTTCAACCCTATTCTCAGAACCAAGTTGGGCAAAAACCAAGGATTTTTGCCACAGGTATTCCCATCACTTGGAAAAATGTACAGAGAGGAGATATCGAAACAAATGGGTACCAACTCTCTACACAACCAATGCACACAAAGATTGCTTATGCCCTTGGAAAAGATCAGGTTGGAAAGCTCAAAATGGTCATTGATACCAATAACAATCATGACTTTAGCGACGACAAGATTTTTGAACCTTTACCTTTCATTGATGATAACCATTCACCTATAAATCAATTTATTTCATTAGCATTTGAGCGTCTTTATAACAATATTATTGTCTGGGATAAGATTCCTTTTTTTATGGGAACGATTCCGGGACAGGAGGTAATTGTGTGGAACTTTGCCCGATATGCCACTACTCGTTTGGGTGAGACCAATATTGCCATATCATCGGATAAATTCAATGACTTTTCGTTTACACATATTGAGTTAAAAATCGATAATAATCACGATTACATCACTAATGACGAATATATTTTGTACAACGATACTTTGTACCGTAACAAAGGTGTAGATCTAAATAAGAATATACTCGTTTTAGAAAAGACCATCTCCTCAAAAAGTCAACTCTTTTCTCCTCAAGCAGGTTTTAAAGCCATTCCATATCAAGGTCAAAACCATATCACTAAGGAAACCGTTTCATTAGAAAAGTCAAAAGGAAAATATGTTGTTTTGTATTTTTGGGGAACATGGAATAATGACTGTGTAGATGATTTACCGTATTTAATCTCTATGTACGGCAGATGCGATCGGTCAAAGGTGGAGATGTTGGGAATACTTGATAATAGCCCTGACATCTCTTTAGAAAGAATCATCCAAAGGTTTTCAATTGATTGGCCACAAATCACATCTGATGCAGCAAGTAGGATTATTCAAGACTATAAAATATCCTCCTTTCCAACCATTTTGTTGATCGACCCAAACGGGATCATCATAAACAAAGATATGTCGCTCGACTCTTTGGAGATGGTTTTGACTAAGCTAAGGCTATTTGACTCTGTTGCAGGTCAATAATTTGTTCTAATATCTGTACAGCATTGGTAGCTGCGCCTTTACGCAGATTATCTGAGACAATCCACATATTGATAGCATATTGCGACGATAGATCGTGGCGAATTCGTCCAACAAAAACATCGTCCTTTCCCACGCAATTTAACGGAGTATGGTATTGCGGAGGGATCGCCACCACCAACCCGGGGAAAGTTGACATCAGTCGAACAACCTCTTCTAAATCGGGCATTTGGTGAAATTTTACATAAACCGATTCGGAGTGACCGCACAAAACAGGAACGCGTACTGCTGTGGGAATGACAATAATGGCATCGTCTTCCAAAATCTTTCGCGTCTCAAATACCATCTTCATTTCCTCTTTTGTGTATCCATTCTCTAAAAAAAGATCAATCTGTGGAATCAGGTTGAGGTCAATGGGATGCGTAAAGGCAGGTGCGGTGGGAGTGCGGGATTCTCTCTCTTGTATCAATTGATTGGTACCCTTTTGTCCGCTTCCTGAAACCGATTGATATGTAGAGACTACAATCTGATCGATCCGATACCTTTTGTGCAGAGGAGCTAACGCCATCACCATTTGGATGGTCGAGCAGTTGGGATTGGCGATGATTCGATGAAAAGGCTTAACTGCGTGCATATTAATCTCAGGTACTACCAAAGGCACATCGTTACTCATTCTCCACGCTGAGGAGTTATCGATCACTGTACAACCTGTTTGGGCAAATATGGGCGCCCATTCCAATGAAACCGAAGCGCCTGCTGAAAAAAGAGCATAGTCGGGCCTAAGCGCAACTGCCTCTTCGATGGTGCGCACCCTCTGTTTTTGCCCTCGAAAGAGCACCTCCTTCCCGACCGACTTTACGGATGCAACAGGAATGATTTCAGAGGCAAGAACATTACGTTCTTCCAATATTTCGATCATTTTAGAGCCGACCACTCCGGTAGCTCCCACAATTGCTATTTTCATCTCTCTTATTCTTATTGGTTTAGAAAAACGCTTCGTGTATGGCACGCAAAGCATCCCCTTCATCTGTAGTATTGACCACGGTGGAGATGTTTTTTTCGGACGATCCTTGGGCAATGGCGCGGATATTGATTCCACGACGACCCAAAGCTTCAAACATTCGACCTCCCGTACCCGATTGTTGCTGAAGATCATCGCCCACCAAGCTAATTATAGAAAAACCGGTCTCCACCCGTAGTGGCTCTACTTTCTGAAGAGAAATTTCATACGCAAAGGTATCGTCAATCGCTTTTTTTGCCCTTGCGGTACTCTCTTCGTCAATAGCCACACACATGGTGTGCACCGATGAGGCCTGAGTAATTAAAATAATGTTGATCTTCTCCGATGCCAACGCGCCAAAAAGTCGCGCCGAATAGCCTGGAATCCCCACCATACCACTCCCCTCCATGGAGAGTAGGGCAATATGCCCGCTGGAGGACAAACCCCTTAGTTTGCTGTTGCTTTCGGGTGGATTACGCTCAATCAAGGTGCCCGGATCGTTGGGGGCAAAGGTGTTTTTGATCTTTATGGGGATGTTGTGGCTTACCACAGGCTGAATGGTGGGAGGATAGACCACCCTTGCACCAAAATGAGAGAGTTCAAGGGCCTCTTTATAAGAAATGTGGGGAATTGGCCTCGCTTGAGGCACCACGCGGGGATCGGCCGTCATCATTCCACTTACATCGCTCCATATCTCCAACACCCGTGCTTTTGCGCAAACGGCCAGTAGAGAAGCGGTATAGTCCGATCCCCCCCTTCCCAATGTGGTGGTAATGCCCAAATCATTGGAGGCAATAAAGCCCGGGATGATGTAGAGACGGGAAGGGCTGTCGATCAGTTTTTTTGCTATTTGCCTATTGGTCACCTCCAAATCCACTATTGCATTCCCGTATTGATGATCGGTACGGACCACCTGACGGGAATCAATCCATACGTTTGGCACGCCAAGATGAAGAAGGTAATGGGAGAGGATGGTGGTGGAAAGAAGCTCTCCATAACTCATTATTAAATCTAATGTTCTGAGACTCAACTCTTGCAATAAAAACACACCCTGACAAACCTCGCTAAGCTCCTGCATAAGTGTCTGTAACGGGTTTAGCTCCGACAACCCCAACAGGGCAACCACCTCTTCGTGGCGACTGATGAGTTGATCAAGCAAATCAACATAACCTTTATTCCGATTGGCAGATAAGTTCCCTATTTCTATGAGTTGATTGGTACAGCCACCTATGGCAGAAGCCACTACAATGGTTTTATCAACCTTTATCGCATTTTTAATAATTGTGCAGGCCTGTTCTATGTTTGTGGCCGAAGCCACAGAAGATCCCCCGAATTTAAGAATTTGCATGATTTATTGAACTCTAAAATGTGTAATGATTTCACTAAGTGCCTCCCATTCCAACAGAAAGCCGTCGTGTCCAAAATTTGAATGGATCGAAGTGTAATATGCCTCCGGAATGTGTTTGGCCATATATTCCACTTCATGAGGCGGAAACAATTGATCGCCGGTGATACCAATACAAAGCGTTTTGGCGCGGATCGATTTGAGCGCTTCCTCCGTACCGCCCCTTCCGCGTCCCACATTGTGGGTATCAAACGTTTTTGTCAAAGTCATATATGAATAGGCATCAAATCGCTTTTTAAGCTTCTCGCCCTGATACTGTTGATAGGTGGCGGCCCTCTTTGCCAAAAACGTATCGGGATCCGATTCACCCTGACTTAGCCGATAACCATCGTAACTCCGATAGCTCAGTAAACCAATGGATCGGGCTGCTGCCAAACCCTTTTCGCCCCCACCCGGACGACACTCCCAATAGGTGTCGTCTGCCAAAATGGACATCCGCTGGCTCTCATTGAATGCGGTTCCCCATGGTGAAATTCTTGCATTACAAGCTATTAACACCAAATGATTACATATTTGCGGGGGAAATAAGGCAAACTCAAGTGCCTGAAATCCTCCAATCGAAGCGCCAATCACCATATCGACATTTTCTATCCCAAGCGCCTTCCGCAATGTGTGGTGCGCCGCCACCAAATCACGTACCGACACCATTGGAAAAGAGTCGTACCAAGGGGTTCCGGTGGCAGGATTGATACTCATAGGTCCCGTTGATCCGTAACAAGAACCTATAATATTGGCACATACAATAAAATACTCATCCGGATCAAAGCATTTTCCGCTACCCACCATCACCTCCCACCACTCCGTTGGGTCTGAATTGGCGGTCAATGCGTGGCAGATCCACAGCACCTTTTTACCGTTAAAAACGGGTGAAGAAGTGTGGTATGTTATGGTCAGTTCCGGCAACAACACACCGCTCTCCAAGACAAACGCCTCTCTTAAATGGAAAATGTGACGAACCATGAATAGTTGCTATTTCAATGCCTGAGTAAAATCGTCTTTTAGGTCATCAATGTGCTCAATCCCAACCGACAATCGTAGCATATCAGGGGTAATGGCGCAAGCCTCCTGTTCGGCACGCGACAACTGGGCATGGGTGGTGGATGCCGGATGTACAATCAACGTCTTGGCATCGCCCAAGTTGGCCATGTGGCTGACCACCTGTAAACGTTGTATCAAATGAGAGATCGCCTGATCTCCACCCTTAACCCTAAAGCTGAGTACGCCTCCAAATCCTTTTTTGAAATACTTTTTTGCCCTTTGATGGGACGGGTGCGAGGGTAAACCCAAATAACTAACATGTGATACTTTAGGATGTTTTTCCAACCATAAAGCCAATTCAAGGCTATTCTGCACAATCCGATCCATACGCAGCGATAGCGTTTCTAACCCCTGTAAGAATAGAAACGCTTGAAACGGACTAAGACAAGGCCCCAAATCCCTTAGCCCCTCCACACGGGCACGCGTGATAAACGCTTTGTTGCCAAATTTTTCCGGAAATATCAGTCCATGGTAACCGGGTGAAGGCTCCGAAAGGAGTGGATACTTTCCATTTCCCCAATCGTAGTTACCTCCGTCCACAACTACCCCGCCAATTCCGTTGCCATGCCCGCCAATCCATTTGGTAGCAGAATGGCACACAATATGCGCACCCCACACAATCGGCCTAAATAGGTACCCTCCTGCACCAAAGGTGTTATCGACAACCAGAGGGATTTCATTTTTTTGTGCAAATTCTCCCAATGCCTCAAATTCAGGAACATAAAACTCTCCGTTAGAGATGCTTTCTACATAAATTGCTTTGGGGCGTTTGGACATTACCTCTTTTTGGATATTTGATACCGAAAAGTCGTGTACAAAATGTACACCAATCCCAAACCGAGAGAATGAGTGTTTAAATTGATTGTGCGTGCCTCCATAAAGAAAAGCACAGGACAAAAATGTATCTCCTTGACAAAGAAAGTTTTGAATCGAAATAAATTGAGCGGCGTGACCAGATGCAGTAGCCAAGGCACCAACCCCTCCTTCGAGGGCTGCCATTCGTGTCTCAAAGACCTCTGTGGTGGGATTGGAAATTCTGGAATAGATGTGCCCCGAAGTGTCTAAAGAAAATAGAGAAGCTCCATGCTCGGGATTCTTAAATGCGTATGCTGCAGTAGGATAGATAGCAGAAGAAAAAGCGCCGGTGATCGGGTCAGGTTTTTGCCCTGCATGAAGTTGCAATGTTTCAAAGTGGAGGCTCACGGAATAAATTTTAACGCTACACTTATTTCATCATTCCGCCTAACCTTTATTGGGTCGCTACCAACAGGTAAGGATACACCTCCAAATGTCTGGAAGACCACAAAAAAGAGTTCGGTTTCCATCTCAGTAATCTCCTTATCGTCTAAATCTATCCTAAAAACCGCTATTCCGTCTGCATTGGTAGCTAATTTTCTTTTTGCATTTTCCGGTTTCGATAGCAACGAATAGGCATCTAAAAAGAGATAAACAGTAGCTCCTTTAACAGGATTCAATAACAAATTGGTAACAGTCACCTCTACGGTAGCAAAAGGTCCCTCACTGGAGCAAGTGGAGAGTGCCGGCAATAACATAGTGGCAAATAGTGCAATAGAAATTTTTTTCATCTTTTTATCAATTAATCATCATTCACTTTGGATTAGGATCGATTCTATAACCTCTTTAAGCTTTGCCTTTGGCAGAGCGCCTTTTACCACCTGTGGATCAGCACCCATAGGAATAAAGAGGAGAAGAGGGATTGTCTGAATGCCAAATGCAGCAGCCACATCTTTCTCTTTTTCTGTATTCACCTTATAAATATAAATCCTACCTTCGTACTCATCTGCCAACTCCTCTAATAAAGGCGCGATCATCTTGCAGGGGGCGCACCAGTCGGCATAGAAATCGACAATGGCAGGTTTATCTCCCAAATATTTCCACTCCAAAAAATCGGCTTCATAATCGACCACTCTTTTTAAAAATTCATCTTTAGACAAGGTGATGGTCTTAGTAGCGGGTTTAACACTTTTTGATTTATTAGATTGATTAGCAGCCCTTCCGCACGAACATACGATACCCAAGAACACCATCAGGAGGAAAACCTTTTTCATTTTTTTTAAATTATTTTGCAAAGGTACTAAAAATTCAATAAAAATTGATACATTTGCAGCCGAATAATAAACATTTACTCATTATGGACGACGGCCCCTATAGTTGCCAACAACAAATCACAGTAATCATCATGCTGTAAGGGGATAGACATCTCCTTTTAGCATTAAACGTGTAAGGAGATGACACAATGAATGAAATTAAAGATCTAATTGGCCGGCTGATTGAAGACAAAAGCTGGATAGATGTAAAAAAAGAACTCGTTAACTTAGAACCATTTCAGATTGCCGAACTGATCGGAGAGATTGAAAAGGAAGATCAGTTGGTGGTATTCCGACTTTTGTCGCGACAAGGCTCCAAAGAGACCTTCCAACACCTAACCCACGACGAGCAGGAAGACATTATCGAAGGGCTTGCAACCAACAGCAAAAAACTCACCAGCCTCCTCAACGACCTTGACCCTGACGACCGTACAGCCTTTTTTGAGGAGCTGCCCGGCGAAGTGAGCCAGCGACTGGTGCAGATGCTCTCCAAAGAGGAGCGGGAAATCGCTATTCGGTTACTCGGATATCCCGAAGAGAGCATTGGCCGTTTGATGACTCCGGAATACGTTGCCGTAAAACCGTATAACACCATTCAACAGGCGCTCGATACGATCCGAATGTTTGGACACGATTCAGAAACGCTTAACGTCATCTATATTGTGGATGACTACGGAAGACTTATAGACGACGTGAGAATCAAAGAGATCATTTTAGCCGAACCCGACCAGATTGTCTCCGATATTACCGACAACCGATTTGTGTCGCTCAACGCTTTTGACGATCAGGAGGTGGCTGTAAAGGTCTTTAGAGACCACGACCGTGTAGCCCTGCCTGTGGTCGATACCACAGGAATACTTGTGGGTATTGTCACCTTTGACGACGTGATGGACGTGGCCGAAGAGGAGAGTACAGAAGACTTCCAAAAGTTTGGGGGATCGGAAGGACTTGACCTGTCATACACCAAAACTTCGCTCTTTGAATTGGTAAAAAAACGAGCCGGATGGTTGGTGCTTCTCTTTTTGGGTGAGATGTTTACCGCTTCTGCCATGGGCTACTTTGAGGAGGAGATCGCTACTGCAGTTGTATTGGCGCTTTTTGTTCCTCTGATCATATCGAGCGGAGGGAATTCGGGATCGCAAGCGGCGAGTCTTATTATCCGTTCTTTAGCCCTTGGAGAGCTAAAATTGAAAAATTGGTGGTATGTGATGCGTAAAGAGGTTCTGTCGGGTCTATCGCTTGGATCTGTACTCGGAGCATTTGGTTTTCTCCGAATAATGACATGGCAACTTGCAGGTTTTCATGACTATGGCCAATATTGGCCATGGGTGGCTACCACAGTATCGGTATCGCTTCTCTTTATTGTTCTGTGGGGCACCCTTTCCGGATCAATGATTCCATTCATCTTGAAAAAGTGTAGATTAGACCCGGCTGCCGCATCTGCGCCCTTTGTGGCCACATTAGTTGACGTAACCGGGCTTGTTATCTACTTTTCCATTGCTGTACTCTTCTTAGGAGGAAGATTGCTATAAGCTATACCTGTAGTGACAAAAATGCGGAGAGAAAGGGATTCGAACCCTTGGTACCCATAAAGAGTACAACAGTTTTCGAGACTGCCCCGTTCGACCACTCCGGCATCTCTCCTAATTTCGTGCAAAGATAAAAATTTTGATTTACTTTGCAAAAATATACAATTCGGAAAAATCATCCTAATCATACTATCACAGATGAAAAACAGTATTTTATCTTTTTTATCTCTCCTCTTAGCTTTGGTCGGAGCAAGTGCTCAGGAATCGATCAACAGCCTCTACAATGGTGGTTCGCCCTCTATTCCCAAACCTATTTTTGGAGACTACACCGTTGGGGACGACTATTTTCTTGCCAATTATCAGCAATTTCTCAACTACTTAGAAACAGTAGAAAAAGTATCCGATCGAATAATGGTTCAAAACGTGGGAACTACTACCGAAGGCCGGCCATTCAATCTGGTTATTATCTCTTCTCCTAAAAATTTAGCAAATTTGGAGGAGTACCGCCAAATATCTGTGCAACTTGCCAAAGCCCAAGGCATCACAGATGATGAGGCACGGGAACTCGCCTCCAAAGGCAAAGCGGTTGTGTGGATTGACGGCGGACTGCATGGTACAGAAGCCCTTAACGCACAGGCCCTTTTTGTGCAAATTTATGATCTTTTGGCCCGAAACGATGAGGAAACGCTCCGAATCCTCAACAATGTCATTCTCTTGTTGGTAGCAATTAATCCAGATGGTATGGATTTGGTATCTGACTGGTATATGCAGGAGCCGGACCCCAAAAAACGCAACATGAACATCCCAAGTCTGTATCAAAAATATGTAGGACATGACAACAACCGCGACTCCTACATTGCCACACAAATTGAAACAGAAATTATTAACAAACAACACTATATTGATTGGATCCCTCAGATTGTTTACAACCAGCACCAAACGGGACCTTCCGGAACGGTACTCTTTATCGCCCCTTTTCGCGACCCGTTCAACTACAATTGCGATCCACTTGTGCCCATTGGCATTGACTTGGTGGGCACGGCTGTTCACCATCGGTTTTTGGCAGAGGGTAAAGGCGGCGCCGTTAAACGCGAAGAGGCCTCTTACTCAACATGGTTCAACGGGGGCGTACGCACCACAACAGGATTCCACAACCAAATCGGGATCCTGCACGAAATCATTGGCAATCCCACCCCCATCACAATTCCATTGGTATCAGACAAATTACTTGCCAACGGCAACAACCCGCTTCCTGTTGGACCTCAACAAGTTTGGCATCAATACCAAAGCATTGAATACGTCATCTCTGCCAACCGCGCCATCTTGGATCTTGCTGCTCGGCAACGAGACGAGCTTCTCTTTCGCATCTATCGTGCCGGTAAAAACTCCATAGAGCGTGGCAGTCAGGATTATTGGACCCTCACCCCAAAATGGATCAACCAATTGAACGCAAAAGTTGAAAAATACCGCTCCGAGAATCCGGTTAACGACCCCTTTCCCGGCCGTTCTCAAGGTTATCCGGCAGAACTTCTTAACGATCTGCTTACTAAGGAAATTCGCGATCCTCGTGGTTATATTGTACCTTCCGATCAGATCGACTTTATCACCGCAACTAAGTTTATCAACGCGCTGCTCAAAGCGGGAATTGACATACACCAAGCAACACAAGACTTTGTTGCAGCAGGGAAAAAATACCCAAAAGGATCATTCATCGTAAAAACCGCACAGGCTTTTCGTCCTCATATACGTGATATGTTTGAGCCTCAGGATCATCCAAACGATTTTCAATACCCCGGAGGTCCTCCCATCCCCCCATACGATGTGGCTGGTTACACTTTGGCTTTCCAGATGGGGGTAGAGTTCGATCCTGTTTTAGATTCTTTTGATGGACCATTTGAGAAGGTGTCAGGTTTGGTTTCCCCTCCGGCAGGTACTCTTTCCGGCGTAACAAAAGCTGCCGGATACCTGCTTAGTCATGAACCAAATGATGCCTTTGTTGCCACAACCCGACTGCTTGCTGCCGGCGAAGAGGTCTATTGGCTGCAAACGCCCCTTACTGTTGGACGTACAACCTTTCCTGTGGGTACGATTTACATTCCCGCCAAAGGATCAACTGCGACAAGGGTACAAAAGATCGCAAGCGAAACCGGCTTAAATTTTGTGGGCATTTCCTCTAAACCAAAAGGCAATGCATTAAAACTCAGGCCTGTAAAAGTGGCATTGTGGGATCAGTACGGCGGTTCGATGACTTCCGGCTGGATTCGATGGCTGTTGGAACAACAATTCTCATTTCCATCGTTTGAAGTAGTCTATCCGCAAAGATTGGATGCAGGTAATCTTCGATCCCAATTCGACGTGATTATTCTGCCCCAAGGGGCACTCTCCACAAGGGGTGGCGGTCGCACTCCATCCACCAACAACATTCCTCCCGACTATCGGAACCGCATCGGAAGTCTCACCATCGAAACCACAGCGCCTCAGCTTCGCAAATTTGTAGAAGAGGGAGGCACTTTGTTGTCCATTGGAAATTCCATCGACCTTGGCCGTTCTCTTGGGTTACCCATAACCAACGCCCTTTCAGAAATTCAGGCAGACGGAACTGAAAAACCGTTAGGTATGGATAAGTTTTATATTCCGGGATCTATTTTACGCGTAAAAGTAGATAACACCCAACCGATTGCATACGGGTTACCACAGGAGTTGGACTTCATGTACAGCAATAACCCCGTTTTTCGTCTTTTGCCGGAGGCTCATCTTAATGGAGTGGGTGCCATAGCCTGGTTTCCCAATGCAGAGCCTCTGCGCAGCGGATGGGCGTGGGGACAACACTACCTCAAGGGAGGTGTCATTGTGGCAGAAGCAACTGTTGGTAAGGGAAAAGTGTTCTTTTTTGGAAACGACATAACATTTAGAGCGCAACCGCACGCTTCGTTCAAATTCCTGTTTAACGGCATCTATGGTGCAGGGGTCACCTCTGTTGTGTTGCCTTAAATTTATTATTTCACCTGATATGCAGAAAATAACGGTAATCATAGTTGACGACCAAGAGTTATTCCGGTTGGGTGTTCGAGCGGCCATTGAGAGCCGTCATCCGGACATCACGATTGTTGGCGAAGCCAAGTGTGGAGCCGATTTCTTTCGTTTGCTTGAGAACACTACAGCCGATTTGGTTTTGCTTGATATTATACTGCCCGACACTAACGGAATAGAAATTGCCAAACGCCTCAAAACGGAGTATCCCGCACTAAAAATCCTTGCCCTCTCTGCCGAAAACTCCGCCTCAACAGTTGAGAAGATGCTTGAGATCGGCGTGGAGGGTTTTATCAGCAAACTCAACAGCAACCCAGATATCCTTGCCCAAGCTATTCGCTCTGTCAAACAGGGGTTTGAGTATTTTGGACGAGATATATCCGATATCATCAGCCGGATTTATATCGCCAAAAAGAGAACTGTGGAAGTGAGTTCCGAATTTTCCGAACAGGAGCAGCGTATTATCGAAGGTTGCAGCCAAGGGCTTCCTGCTAAACTGATTGCAGACCGCCTCAACATCTCCGCCCGGACGGTAGATTGGCATAAATCCAATATTTTTCGCAAACTAGGAATCAACAGCTCACTCGAAATGGTTAGGTTTGCGTTGAAAAATGGGATCATACGGATGGAGTGAGGAATTAATTAAAAATTACGAATTACGAATCAAAAATTACGAATTACGAATAATAAATTACGAATTAAGAATTGGGAGTGAAAAATCGTATCATATTATTACTGTTACTGTTGGGGGCGACAATTTCTTCACGTTCACAGGATATTGACAGTTTGTTTGCTGTTTTTTCACATTCATCCGGAGAAAAGCGCATCCATGCTGCCAATCAAATTGTGGAATATGGTTTTAAAAAAGAGTATATTGATGGCCTGGTTACGCTCAAAACGACTGATGAGAAAGCATCTATTGACGCTACTGTTTATGACGCCATGGCCGGTTACTACTTGTGGGAAAAGAATAGTTATAGAAGATGTATTGACTTTTATGTAGTGGCGCTCGAAAATTATCTGCAAATTGAACACACTACTTCTGAGACTATTATTGTAATAAATGGCAATATTGGATACTGTTACTCCCTTCTCGGCGATTTCGAAAATGCGGTGGTTTATATGATGAGGTGTTACGAATTGCAAAAGAAAGTCAACGACGACGAAGGATTAAGCTCTACACTAAATGATTTAGGTGTGTTGTACAGCAATTGGAAAAAACCCGATATGGCGATCCGTTTTTTTGAAGAGGCAGAAAGGGTGGAACGCCCTCTAAATCGTCCGATGAATTATGCCAACCGCTTGGCACAATTAGCAAAAGAGTATTTGCATATCGATCAGGGAAAAGCGTTGCAGTTGATAAAGGAAGCATTACAGTACGATGAAAGAATTGAGTTCCGGAACCTCAAGGACGACCGAATTGCCACTCACCTCCTCATTATGGGCGACATATATAGTTATTTGGACAGTTTAGATAAGGCAACAGGTTGTTATCAAAAAGCGCTTCTTGTTTTTGAAAAAAACGAGCGTCACCACTCTGTGGCAAACACATTGCTGTCGTTGGGACGGCTGCAAGTGAATACAAAACAGGTTGGTGAAGCCATAGCAACACTTAAACGGTGTCAAGAAATTGCAGAAAAAAACAACTATTTACCACTTTTACGAGATGCCAACCTTTTTTTGAGCGAAGCATACAGCAAACTCGAACCCAACGCCTTATCGTATTTTTATTTAAAAAAATACACCCTCTTAAACGATTCCATCTTTAGGGAAACAACACAAAGCCAACTCAACGATTTTCAGATACGGTACCAAACCGCCGAAAAACAGTTGGAAATTGAGCGTCAACAAACAGAAATAAAACGACAAAAAACAAGACAATTCATTTACATCGGAGGTTTGACTTTGGCGGGTTTGCTGTTGGCAATGCTCGTGTATATTATATGGTTACGTACCCGCCGCAACCGCGAGTTATCTAATATAAACGCCATAAAGGACAAGTTTTTCAGTATCATCTCACACGACCTTAAAAACCCTGCCGTTGCGCAACGAGACGCCCTGCAACTGTTAGCCAATCACGCCGATAATATGGACTCCGGTACGCTATCCGGCTATTACGTAAATCTGCTCAAGTCGGCAAACGGATTGGTTGATCTGCTTAAAAATCTGCTTGTTTGGGCAAAAATACAGACCGGACGCGAAGCTTTCCATCCCATACCTTTTGACCTTGTTGCCGCCTTACAACCCGATATTGACGTGATTCAAAGCATGGCAGAGGGCAAAAATATCACTTTCAAAGTAGTAACTCCTCAGACAGCGATCGTTACGGGAGACGAAAATATGCTTGCCACCGTTGTCCGCAACTTGCTTGTTAATGCCCTCAAGTTTACAGAAGCAGGTGGAACGGTAACTCTGGAAATTTTGGGATACACCGTATCGATTACCGACACCGGTGTAGGAATGACGTCCGATCAGTTGGAGAACCTGTTCCGCATCGACCGCCAACAAACACGCGAAGGTACTGCCGGAGAACAGAGTAGCGGACTTGGGCTGATTGTGTGTCGCGATATGCTGCATAAACACGGCTGGGCGCTGCACGTGAAAAGCGAGGAGGGAAAAGGGAGCAGGTTTTGGTTTGAAATCGATAAAGGGGGCTTCTAAAAAGTAGCGATTTAATGTAAGCCCCCGATCAACCACCCATTGCACTCCCCCTACCAACTACCGTTCTTTGCCCTTCCAAATGGATAATGAATGAGAACACCCATGACCAAAGAGGTTTTTATGAAGCTATTAGAGAGGCAACGCGAGAGCGGCTTAACGATACGGGCTTTTTGTCTGAATGAGGCATATTCACCAACGAACTTTTAT
>JAITFU010000167.1 GCA_031281125.1 Prevotellaceae bacterium
GGGTGCCTGAAGTTCGTGACCGCAAGGAGCGACCTAAGGCAAAACCAGTGACTGGGGCTAAGTCGTAACAAGGTAGCCGTACCGGAAGGTGTGGCTGGAACACCTCCTTTTTGGAGATGACCTGACCAACGATGAGGTTTCCTCTGCCTAAACTCTTTTATACAGTCCCGTAGCTCAGTTGGTTAGAGCACTACACTGATAATGTAGGGGTCAGCGGTTCAACTCCGCTCGGGACTACTTTCGTATTGGGGAATTAGCTCAGTTGGCTAGAGCACCTGCCTTGCAAGCAGGGGGTCATCGGTTCGACTCCGATATTCTCCACATAAAGTGATGTTTGCGGTATGCAGACATCATTTTTTTTGCCTATAACCCAGATTTTTGTACTTTTGCAGTACCATTAATGAATAAAAATGCGAATATGAAAAAGATTATTTTCTTTTTACTAATTGCTACATACAGTATTAGCCTCTCTGCACAAGAAATTGTTACTTGGCAATTTGAATATTCAACAATAGAGGACAATACTTTAGAGATAGTAATGACCGCCACCGTCCATGATGGATGGTATATGTACAGCCTTACACCTGGCGATGGCCCCATGCCTACCACCTTCTCTTTTGTTCCCACATCTGAATATGAGCTTGTTGGTGATGTGACAGAACTCCATAAACCCATAGAGAAATTTGATGAGGGTTTTGGTGTTACCGTCAAAATATTTGAATATTCAGCCGTCTTTGTGCAGAAGATAAAAAGATTAACCGATAAGGCATTTGTAATACAAGGATCGATAATGTGCCAGACATGTAGCGGTATGGAGTGCATGATCAACGAATCGGAGATGGTGGTGCCTGTTGTGGCCGATGCAACGCCGATTGTAAATAAAACAGAGCGTTCTCAAAGCGGAGAGTCTTTTTTGGGTTTTATTCTGGCGGCGATTCTTGCCGGATTGGCCTGCATTCTGACCCCGTGCGTCTTTCCCATGATACCCATGACCGTAGGCTTCTTTATCAGCGGATCAAAAAAACGAGCGCTCACTGTAGCCAAAGCATTTGTATTCTGGTTGTCTGTGGGGGTGGTATATGGAGTTGTGGGTTGTATCATTGCGATTTTTAAGTCGGATGGTTTTGCACAAATGATCAGTTCGCACTGGATACCTAATCTGATTTTTGCACTGATGTTTATAACTTTTGCCGCCTCTTTCTTTGGCATGTTTGAGATCACTTTGCCCACCGGAATGGCCAACAGAGCCGACAGGCAGGTGGACAAGGGAGGAATCGTTGCGTCATTCTTTATGGCGATTGTATTGGCAGTCGTATCGTTTTCTTGTACAGGGCCTTTTGTAGGATCGTTGATTGCAGAGGCGGCGCGAGGGACGGCGGTTGTAAAACCGATACTTGGTTTTGTGTGCTTTGGCTTGGCCATGGGGGCGCCCTTCCTGATTTTTACGATGTTTCCTTCTGTAATGAAAAAGTTGCCCAAATCGGGAGGATGGCTCAACGCCGTTAAGGTGGTGTTTGCATTTATTATGTTGGGATTTTCTCTAAAGTTTATTGTTCAGGTTGATAGCTATTTAGAATGGAATCTGATCAGTTCAAAAGTGGGCATCGGATTCTGGATCGTTCTATCGATATTGTTGGGTATGTACCTGTTGGGAAAAATCAAATTTTCTCACGACAGCGATATACCATACGTTAGCGTTCCCCGCCTGTTGTTTGCCATTGTTGCCTTTACTTTTGGTACTTATCTACTTCCCGGACTGTTTGGATCCGATTTGGAAGTTGTTTCTTCATTTCTTCCCGCATCCATTCAAACAACAGAAAACCAAGGTGGAGTTAACTATTCAGGCATTGATCCGCGAATGACGTTACCTGACAACATTTCCGGATACTTTGACCTAAATGAGGCAATTGAACAGGCAAAGGAGGTCAACAAACCGATTTTGATAGACTTTACCGGCATTTTTTGTTCCAATTGCAAAAAGATGAAAGCAACCGCATTTAAAGATCCGCGTGTGGTTGAGTTGATCAATACTGAATTTGTTTTTGTCGCCCTCTATACAGACGTTAAAACTGTTGGTAAGCAAAATGCAGCGTATCAGTTACAAAAATTTGGCGTGCGCAGCCAACCCTACTTTGCTGTGATTGACAGCAACGAGAACATCTTGGCAAAAGGTCTTGGTTATGCCGACGCGGACAAACTGCTTGATTTTTTGCGAATTGAAAAGTCAAGCATTCAATAATATAATCAGTAAAACAGAATCCTAATAAGGGTAATAGAAGTACGAACCAACGTTGTTGTAAATGACATATAACGGATGGTTTTGCTGCTGTTGTGTACTCCTAACTTGCCCCTGAGGAAGAATATAATAGTACTGCTGTTGCGGCTGCGCAACCCGATATTGAATTTCTTGCTGAAGAACAAGTTGTTGGGTCGGCTGATGGGAGACATTTTTACCGTCTATAAACTCAATCACATAAGCAGAAACGGTAATGGTCCTAAACCCAAAAAGAAGAAAAAACTTTTCGTTCACTTCTACTGATTCGTTAATAATCGCTTTTGCACTTCCCAGTAAGGAGGCATCTTTTAGCATTTCGCTTCTTGCTTTTTCTACCAATGGTCTAAAAGCTCCTCCAATGCCCAACACCCACGTAGCTGTCCGTTGTCCTTGAACCTTTTGAATGATTCTGTAATTATTCTTTTGAAGCACTACATTTGAGATGTTGTTATTGATTGTGCTTGGTACTCCCATGTGAACACCACAAGAAACCAAAGATAAAACAACGGAAACAACAAAGAGCATACAAAAAACTCGTTTCATATTAGATGCTTATTTTACGTCTATTCCTTTGATAGACAGCATTGTGATTATCGCTCTAACGGCTTCGCGAATGTCTTGCCTTATTGAATCAACGGTACAAATATAAGTGTTTTTTTATAACAATATTACAAAGTTGCATACAACCCCACCAAATTCAACATCACCTCCGCCGCCTTTTCCATACTTTCTAGCGGAAGATACTCAAACTTCCCATGAAAGTTGTGCCCACCGGCAAAGATGTTGGGGCAAGGGAGGCCCATAAAGGAGAGGCGAGCGCCATCTGTACCACCGCGGATGGGCTTGATAATGGGAGTGATACCTGCCATTTCCATGGCTTGAACAGCTTTTTCAACCACGTGGTAGTGAGGTTCTACCTGCTTGCGCATATTGTGGTATTGGTCCTTAAGTTCTAAAGTTAGGATGTTCCCGTATTTATCATTGATATGTGACACACATTTAGTCAGAAAAGCCTTTTTTTGTTCAAATTTGACCGTATCATGGTCCCTGATAATGTATTGTACCGATGCCTCCTCGACCGTGCCGTTAAAGTTGATCAGATGATAGAACCCCTCATAGTGATCGGTATATTCCGGTCTTTCGGCCACCGGAAGTAGGGCATTCAGTTCCATACCTATCAATATCGCGTTGAGCATTTTGTTCTTGGCATAGCCGGGGTGAATGTTCCGCCCTTGAATGTGAATCTTTGCAGATGCAGCGTTAAAATTTTCATACTCAATTTCTCCGATCCGACTTCCATCTAAGGTATAGGCATATTCGGCCCCCAAAGCCTTTACATCAAATTTATCGACTCCGCGTCCAATCTCTTCGTCGGGGGTAAAGCCGATTTGAATGTCTCCATGAGGGAATTTTGGATTAAGCATCAGGTATTGAACGGCATACATAATAGCTGCCACGCCTGCTTTATCGTCTGCACCCAAGAGTGTAGTGCCATCGGTTGTGATGATCGTTTGTCCTTTGTATAGGAGCATTTCTGGAAATTCAGCCGGATCGAGAAAAAGATTTTTCTCCTTATTGATCAAAATAGGACTTCCATCCCATTTTTGAATAATTTGTGGCCGAATGTTGGCGCCGGAAGCATCCGGGGCTGTATCCACGTGGGCAATAAAGCCAATTGCGGGGACTTTATGGTCAAGATTGGATGGAATGGAGGCCATTACGTATCCATATTCGTCAAGCCGCGCATTGGAGAGACCCATTTCGTGTAACTCTTTAACCAATTGCATGGAGAGCGCCAACTGTTTTTGTGTGCTGGGTTGCGTCTCCGAATTGGGGTCAGAAGCGGTATCAAAAGAGATGTAGCGTAAAAATTTATTCAAAATCGATTCCATAACTATAAAATTAATGAGGTTTTGCTTTGATTGAAGAACGATAGAGATAGAAAATGATCAGCAGGTACATGGGAATGGCCAACCACTCGCCGTAAGGTTTGGCCATCCAAACGGCATTGGTGAGGTCGGTTCCCGTAAACTTAATGATGGCACTTACAACTCCCATCAATGCACCACCGGCAATGAATCCCGATGCCAACAGCGTCCCTTTCTCTTTACGTGCGGTGTTCAACGTGGCATCTTTGCTGCGCGAGCCTACGTACCAGCTTATGGCGCCACCCACCAACAGCGGCAGGTTTAGGTCTAACGGAATAAACATTCCCAGCGCAAAGGCGAGCGCAGGCACCTTAAACAGGGTGAGCGCAATGGCAATAAGGGCACCTACACCGTAAAGCAGCCATGGCGCCGCCCCTCCCGACATCATCGGCTCAATCACCGCAGCCATGGCATTCGCTTGTGGTGCCACCAATGCATTTTCTCCCACAAATCCATACGTTTGGTTCAACACCAACATCACCAAGCCCACCGTGCCGGCAGCCACTAATGTCCCTAAAAACTTCCACCGCTGCTGCACCGCCGGCGTGGAGCCCAACCAGTAGCCGATTTTAAGGTCGGTGACAAAAGACCCCGACATGGAGAGCGCCGTACACACCACTCCGCCAATGATTAAGGCCGCCACCATACCCGCCGTACCGGAAAGACCCGATGCGACCATTACCACAGATGTGATAATCAGCGTCATCAACGTCATGCCGCTTACCGGATTGGTACCCACAATGGCAATGGCGTTGGCAGCCACGGTGGTAAAGAGAAAGGCAATGACACCCACCACAACCAAAGCAATCAGGGCGTGCAGCAGGTTGCTTAAAACACCAAAAAAGAAAAAGGCAAAAATTACAATCAATGCAGCTAAAATACCAAAGGCAATAATCTTCATGGAGAGGTCTCTCTGGGTGCGAATGGCATCAGCAGAGGCCCCTTTACCCCCCTTCATCTCCTTAGCAGCCAATCCTATGGCACTTCGAATAATTTTTGACGACCTTATAATTCCAATCACCCCTGCAGTAGCAATCCCGCCAATACCAATATGTCGTGCATACTCCCTAAACAGCTCTTCCGGAGCCATACTGCCAATGGTTTGCAGCAGACCGGTGTGCATCAGGTCAATTACCTGACCGCCAAAAAACAGATTCAAAAGCGGGACAATCACAAACCACGACAAAAACGATCCGCAACATATTATTAAGGAGTAACGTAATCCAATGATATAACCCAATCCCAACACCGCAGCACCCACGTTTATCTTAATCAGCACTTTTGCTTTATCGGCAACCACCTCGCCCCAAGAGACAATTCTGGTAGTCACCGTCTCGTTCCACCATCCAAAAGAGGCTACGATAAAATCGTAAACACCTCCAATCAATCCACTTATTAAAAGATATTTGGCTCCTTTTCCCCCCGTCTCTCCGCTCACCAATACCTGCGTAGTGGCTGTGGCTTCGGGAAAGGGAAACTTGCCGTGCATATCCGATACAAAGTATTTTCTAAAAGGGATCAAAAAAAGTATTCCCAAAATTCCCCCCAGCAGGGAACTCATAAAGATTTTAAAAAAGTCAATACTGATTTCGGGATATTTGGTCTGCAAAATATAGAGCGCCGGTAAGGTAAAGATAGCACCCGCTACAATGGCGCCTGAACAGGCTCCAATCGACTGAATAACAACATTTTCTCCCAGCGCATTTTTGCGCTTTAAGCCTGTAGAGAGTCCAATGGCAATGATGGCAATGGGAATGGCTGCTTCAAAAACCTGCCCTACTTTAAGTCCTAAGTAGGCGGCAGCGGCAGAAAAGATAATGGTCATGATTAGACCGATACTTACCGACCAAAAGGTGGCCTCGGGATACTTTTTGCGGGGTGACATTATCGGTTGATAGCTCTCTCCCGATTTAAGTTCGCGATATGCGTTTTCGGGAAGTCCTTGAATAGGTTGATCTTGCTCCATATTGATTTTGGTTTAGACACCAAAGATAGAGATTTTTATCTACAAAATTACTATATTTGTCGGGTAAAAAGGCAAGATATTTAGAAAATGCGAAGTTTGTATGCCGTCCTGTTGATTGCTTTGTGTGGAGTCGGCTTATCCGCTCAACACATTGAAGACAATCCCTTCTTGCTTGACAGTCTGCTGGCTAACCATAGGGGTATGCACTTTTATCAATCCCCTACCTTAGGCGACGCCGACAGTATGTGGCACAGAGCGTCGAATTTTTACCTTTACTTTGATACCGATTCCATTTGCCGCCAATTTATCCGCAAGGGCGGTTTCAACGCTGTTCCTGACGAAATGGATTACCTTTATTTTGCAGTATTCTCCGAGATGCAACCCGAACAGCGGGTAATCGAAATCGCCAAAATGGAAAAAGTAGCCATAGAATACAATGCCGAAAACTTGAAACGTGAAGTGGAATTGCTGCGCATTTCAGCGCTTCCCGATGATTCGGACGAGCAGTTTGAATACAGGATCAATTGTTTGCGCCAATTACAGAATAAGGCAAAAGCGAGAGGGGATACACTTATTTATATACGTATTATGGAAGACATACATTCGGGATTTCGTTATCGAAATCGTTTTCCCGAAGCGATGGAAGAGGCGGTTGGTTTGATTAAAATAATAGATGAAATCACGGACGAACAGTTTAAAGGCCGTCGTCAGTTGTATTATTTTATAGGCGAATTTTACTATCAATACGGTTTTACAGAGCAAGCTATTCCATTGTTAGAAAAAGCGATGAAG
>JAITFU010000132.1 GCA_031281125.1 Prevotellaceae bacterium
CTCTACACCGACCATTGGAACAAACCCGGAGATTATACGTGGGTAGCCAAGCCTGTTTTAGGCGCCCTCTATCCGGGAGACGCCTATCCCATGACATCTGACTCCGACTTGATGTACGAAAAGACCGATTACATCAAACTTAAAATGGCTTCGCTAAGTTATACGCTGCCCAAAAAATGGACAAACCGCATCTCTCTGACTTCGGCACAGATATATGCCCAAGCCTACAATGTGTGGACAACCACCACCTATCCGGGATATGACCCCGAATTTGCAGGTTATGACCGCATGACCTATCCGCAGCCGCGTGTTTACAGTTTTGGAATCAAAATCGACTTTTAATCTGTGTGTTATGAAAAAGAATATATATATATGTATCCTTGCTGCTTTTGCCTTTAACGTATCGTGCGAAAGTTTGCTTGAAATCAATCCAAAAGATTCACTTCCGGGAGATAAGGCGCTTGCCACTCTTGGAGGTAACGAGAGTCTTTTGTTAGGTGCCTACGACATGATGCAGGGCACCGCTCTTTATGGACGTAATATGATCTGCACGCCCGAAATTTTGGCCGATAACTGCGGTATGGCTCAGGGCGGGTATATGTTTCGTCCCGAGTACCGCAACACCATGGGGTCGGGATGCAACATTTGGACGGCTGCCTATCGGGTGATTGCCGTGACCAACGACGTGGTTGCCGCCATCGACAAGGTGAATGTGGAGACAACTCAGGAAGGTACCCGCGACAAAATCAAAGGTGAAGCCCTTTTTATTCGTGGATTGCTCTATTTTGACCTCCTACGTTCCTACGCCCGTGAGCCCGGTCGTTTGGTCAACAATTTTGACTTGGGTGTTCCCATTATTACCGAACCGTTTGTTAGCATGGGCCCTGATGCATACCCCTCAAGAGATAATGTTTCTGCCGTATGGGTGCAAATCGAAAAAGACCTGAATACAGCATTTGGGCTGTTGCAAGGCAACGATGGATCGAACTTTCCCCAACGCGCAACAAGTTATGCTGCAAAAGCGTTGTTGGCGCGGGTTTATCTCTATCAATCCAAATGGCAGGATGCTGTTTCTGCCGCCACTTGGGTGATTGATCAAAAGAAACCGGTCATCTATACGGGGGATTATAAAGAGTTATATACCAAAGGAGTAGAATCAGTTTTTGAAATCCGATTTGCCACATCCAAGGCTTTGGGTTCCGGCTCTTTACACGCTATGTATGGCACTGTGGATGATGGATTCCGCGATGAGGATGGTTACGGCAATGGAAAAGGCTCCGGAGAGGGAGAACTGATTATTGCAGATAACTTGCTTGCACAATTTGAGCCCGGTGATAAAAGGTTGAATATGATGAGAAAAGCCTATTTTGGCAGCAATAAGGTGTGGTGGAACACCAAGTTTAACAGTTGGCAGGGGTTGTTTGGACAGGACAATATTCCTATGATCCGAATCTCTGAAATGCACCTGATTCGCGCGGAAGCAAGTTTGAACCTCTCAACTCCGGACTTTACCACGGCAAGGAACGACATTGATGCCTTACGCGCTGCCCGCAACTTAGGCGCCACTACCGCCAATAACGGAGTGCTTGCCGCTGCGGTACAAAAAGAGCGCCGGTTAGAGCTTTGCTTTGAAGGGCATCGTTTCTTTGACCTCAAACGTTTAGGTCTCGATATTACCAAAGAGGCCCCCAGCGTCACCTTACCCTACACCGATTTTAAAGTGGTGGCCGGGATTCCCCAAACCGAAATGGATGTGAACAAAAACTTGGTGAACAACCCCGGATATTAGAAAACAACACCAATATGTTAAAAAATAATCAGATGAAAAAAATATACATCATACTATTTGCCTTGGGCCTAATGTCCTGTTTCTCCTCCTGTAAATTGGAAGACCGCAGGTACACCGGCCCTCTCTTTATAGAGTTCTCTCCCGATCAGTTTGGGCAAAGCGCTTCTCCGTCCGGCATCGTCAAGACGGCCCCCGGAGTGGGACAAGACCAGATTGGCGTGCAACTCATTGGCCTATCGCAACCTGAGGCGCTTACCGTAAACTTTAGGGTGGCCGATCAGGTCTTTTACCTTATAAGTACCGACCGATATGTGGTTGATTTACCGGATGGTTTGGATCCAAGCCAATATCGTACGGTTTTGGCTACAGGAAAGTACAACGTCGATTACACTTTTGACGGTTTGTCCGGCCTATCTTTTGATAAAACATTTGGGCGGGGATCGTTTACCATTGCTTCCAAAAGTCAGTTTGCGTCAATCCCTATTAACATTTTGTTAAAAGGAGGCGCCCGTTTCTTTTTTGTGTTGGAAGACAGCGATAACCTTTTGGCCAACAAGCCTACGGCGTTGCTTCGTTTTTTAACGCCAATTGATAAAATTGTGTTGTTGGATGAGCCTTTCTTTACCGATCCCTTTGACCGGGGATGGACAGAGATAGACAAAGATGGAGACGGATATACGTGGGTATTCTATGGAAATCCTCCTTCCATCACTTCTGACTCTTGGGATGGAGACGCTCTCTTTCCCGAGAACTACTTAATCAGTCCATCCATTACCATCCCGGGCGATGCCCAAAATGTAACACTCGATTTTCAAGTGGCTTCCGGTGCAAGTAACGATTACAAAGAGCAATACAAAGTGATCATCTCGGAACAGGCCATCACCTTTGATAATTGCAGAGATGCTGAAGTGCTTCAGGATTGGACCGAGTTGGTTGCTGCCAATTCAGGCAAAAAGTTTACCGATGTTTCGATTGACATGAGCGCCTACAGAGGAAAAACAGTTCATATCGGCATACTTCACGGCAACTGCTCTGACCAATACTACATCTTGATCCGTAATCTGAGCGTATATACCCATTAATCTATTAAGATATTCGATATGAGAAAAATATTTTGTTTAATGATGATTGCCGGCCTTGCCTCCGTAGCGTTTCAAGGCTGCACCAAAGACGAAACTCCACCTCAACTGCCCTCGATACTCACCGCTGTGATCAGCGACATTACCGAAGTGAGCGCCACCTCCGGAGGTAAAATAGAGTTTAACGGAATTTCCGGCTTGATGGAATCAGGGATTGTCTGGAACACAGAACCTAATCCCACAGTGGAGCATCATAAGATCTCAGGCGGACCAGGCCTTGGAACCGCAATCCTTGTAGGACAGAGTGTAACCTTTACCGCTTCCATTACAGGACTTAAATCAGGAACTACCTATTTTGTTAGGGCTTATGCCGTCACCACCACAGATGGAACGGCTTATGGAGACCAACGCAGTTTTACCACAGAGGGGCAGTTGTCTCTTGGACTGCCTTTTATGGAGCGTTTCCGTGAGATGCAATTTCCTCCTCAGTTTTGGCAACTGATTGACCACGATGGAGACGGCCACAACTGGTACCGCGAGTCAGACGATTTTACGGGCGCCGGTTCCGATTCCTATTCGGGAAGCGCTTTAGACCCATATAACTTCTTGATCAGTCCAAAAATCACCATTTCCGGAACCAACCCCAAGTTGGAGTGGAATGTGGGCGCTTACTCGGCCAGATACCCCGAAGACCACTATAAAGTGGTGGTTTCTACGGTAAAATTTACTGCCGACAACTGCACTTCTGTTGGCGACATTGTATTTGAAGAGACGCTCACAAGCGCCGAAGGATATACGCTAAAGAATCGCACCGTGAACATGACTCCATATATTGGTAAAGATGTGTATGTTGCTTGGGTACACTACGATTGCAGCGATGAGTATGGAATGATTGTGACAGACGTCCGGTTGGGATCATCCGAACATCCTGCGCTGGTTACCGCACCTGTTATGGGTAACTTATCGGTAGGGAATGTGTCGCCGGGATCGGCCACGGTTTCTGCCATCATTTCCAATGACGGAGGGGTAAGCGTGGTAAGCCGCGGATTTTGTTACGGAACCAGTCCAAACCCCACTATAGCAAACGATATGGTCGAAGTCGATTTTGGCGCTTCTTCTGTGCTCACTTTGTTTAAAGACGATTTAGAGTTGGACGCCGGTGAAACCTATTATGTTAGGGCTTTTGCACAAAATGCAATCGGCGTTTCGTACAGCAGCGAGCAAACGGTTGTCACTCCCGCCACCGTTAAAACGGTACTATTCTCCGAGGACTTTGGCACCAATCCCTTTACCGCCCCAGGGTCGCAATGGGTATTGATTGACAAAGACGGAGATGGGTACAACTGGGTCCATTTTATTGACGATGAGGACCAATGTGCCCGCTCTCGATCCTGGGTATCAGGCGTAGGCGCCTTGACTCCTGAGAATTACATGGTATTACCTCCCGTAACCATTCCGGGTGATGCAGAAATGGCGGAACTGAGCTTTAAGGTAGCTGCTTCCGGAAGTTCCGACTACGAAGAGAGTTACGAGGTGTTGCTCTCGTTTGAACCCGTTACCATAGACAATTGTAGCGACGCTTTGGTTATCAAGCCGCTAGAAACCTTAGGTTACGAAAACAGAGGTTGGAGATTTACCGGCCGCACGGTTGACCTTGGCGACTTTATTGGAGAGACGATCTATATCATTTTCTTACACAAGGACAGTTCCGATGAGGAGTCGTTGTTGGTGAATGATATTGAGGTCGCTTCGTATAAATAGATAAGATTTATTATTATTAATCCCGCCCATCATGCTGTAAAGTGAGGGCGGGATTGTTTGTTGTGTGGCAATTTTATTACCTTTGTATTCAAAAAGTGTAAAGCAAAAAGCTCAAAAAGTGTAAAGCAAAAAGCTCTAATAATGTAAAATGGATAATCATGCCTTACGTTAAACGAATAACAGACAATGAATTACAAAGAAAATTAAATTCTTCGGGAGCAGTGCTTATTAGGGGTGCAAAGGCGTGTGGAAAAACCGAATCTGCCATGCAATATGCAGGCAGTATTTTGAATGTGGACAGGGATAAACAGGTTGCTGTACTTATGGAAACTGCACCGCAGAGATTATTGCTTGGTAAAACGCCTCGATTGATTGACGAATGGCAAGAACAACCCGAACTTTGGAACTATATACGTCAC
>JAITFU010000187.1 GCA_031281125.1 Prevotellaceae bacterium
GTTGATGGCAAAACAAACAACTCTGAACTTGTGTTTCTTACCAATCGGTTTTCTGTGGATAATTATGGAAATCCCGACAACATTGACGACCTCATCTTTTTTGGCGAAATGGGAAAACATCGTTTGGGGGAGATGTTGCCGCAAAACTACGAATATGTCAGTAAGTAGGAAGCTAAGTAGTGATCTTCTTCATATTCCTGTACAGAGGCCTGTTGAGTTTTATGCGCCCCGATACGATACCTCGGAAGAACACAATGCAACAAAGCCCGATTTACGTACCACCATCCACTGGCAACCCGTTGTACAGACAGCCAGCCAAGGCGTTGCATCATTTGAGTTTTATACCGCAGATGAGTCAACTTCCTATACGGTGAGACCTTTGCAAAAAAGACATAGACCAAATTTTCCTTAGTTTTTTTCAACTTTTTGTTTTTCAGGTCTGTTTCTTTATTTATTCTTTCGTTTTTCTTTTATTTTCAGATATTTAATGTCATTAGTAAGGCTTTTTCAAGCCTGCTACTGTCTATTTTTGAGCGTTGGACACAATAATCCCAGGCGCTCTGTATAGATTATATGCTATGGCTTCCAACAGATGTTGCGAATGCGTTTTGGCCAACCCTACTTATCGAGCCGTCCCGCACCGGAACCATCGTCGCATACCACCAAACGTACGCTCCACTACCCAACGCTTCTTACTGATTAAACGATTATACTCTTTCTGCCATTCAGTTAATGGTCTGTTTCTGTATGCTTTGTGTTGAATACGGTTTTTTGCAGGTATCTTCTGCTATTTCATACATCGGCTTGCCATCAGGACAGCGGGGCGTATCGGTTAAGGTAGCATCTACGATCCCAACACCATTGAGTATAATCACCTTATGCGCAACAAGCTGACGATTAATCTTTTTCAATATACGGTCAAATGCTTTCTTCTCTGTCAACTCTGTACGAAAGCGACTCAGAACACTATGATCAGGTACACTGTCTTCCATTTCCAAATCGCAAAAACGCATCATGGATAAATTCTCATTGACAGATTCCTCGACTTTCTCGTCGCTCAAATCGTACCAGATTCCGATTCTGTCCAATCAATTAACGTATTGATTTGCTTGAAGAAAGTATTCTTGCGAATATGTCTTTCTACGTAACCGTCTACAAGGCCCATTTGTGTATTCTTTTGGTAAAACATGGGGAAAAGATACAAAATAAAATGCTAATAAACAAATGTTTATGTCAATATTTGCCTTGCAAAGGTTTCACTGTATATTTATAGTACCAATGCCCACATCCACAGTGTTTTGGGTCAAAAATGGCAATACTAACTGCCCGTAGTGCGCAGATACCATGCGAAGGCAGGTGGGACCGCAGTCCATAGAGTCCTATTGGGAGAAGTGGCGGAAAGGTTTCATATTATCCTTGCCATCTTTGATTTATAATATTTAAGAAGGAAGTCATACACAACGGCTTCATGCATCCTTTGTTTTGAACGGAACCAGCGATTCATCATCATGTGTGAATAGCTCGATAACAGGGAATTAAGTTTTTCCCCTTTGTCTGTATGCCGAATTATTTGGTCTGCTACCGATGTCTGCCATTTTGATCTTTCTGCTAAGATTGTATGAATGTTTTGGTATTTTTCTCCGTTTGCTTCAAGAAACTCTTCTACCGTATTCCTAAATGAACGGAACTTGTTCGACAGTTGGGACCTGCTGTTTTCTAAACCAAATTCCCTTACAAAATTCTCTTTTACCATTGTGATAAACTCCACTTTTTGTTGCAGGTCAAAGGAAAAGTCATTGAGAAGATAATCTACTGAAGCCATTGCCGAAAGCCACCGGAGCATCTCGGCCTCAGGCCCCTGAATAACTTGCAGAATCTCTGTAAAACATTGGCTGTCGTAAAAAAAGAGTGTCTCGGATAGTTCTACGGTTGTCGCTCCGTACCGTTCTACTTCCCGTTGGTAAGTGTCAATTTGTACCTTCCAAACCAAGTCGTTCACAATATACTCCCGAAGAGCTTGCTGCAGCATTAGGATGGGTATGTTAATTTTGTTATTATCATTAAGCAGTAAACGAAGCCGAAGATGCAATTCAGGGTCGGAATAGCGAATAAAGAACCACTTGCCTATCACCTGATTATTGAGTAGCTGATTTGCCAAAGGTGAGATTATTTCAATAATAATCCGATCGGCAGTATTAAATCCGGTATATATTTTCACGTAGAGCCACTGGTCGCCCGGCATGAATGTCCTCTGAATGTCGGCGCTCATGGTTGCTTTTTTTTGTAAAAAGTGAATAACCATTCATTGGTATATACATCAGAACCATTTTTTAAAATGGCATTCTCCATATCAAAAGGAAACTCCTTGAGAGTGAACTGCGTACGTTTTTTTACTACAGAGTATAACATACGAATACTTGTGAGGCTCTCAGTATCTGTAAAGAGTTCGTTATCTCCATCTGGCAACACCACAAAGCGTGGAATACCGGTACTCTTCTTCCATTGCCGGAGCGCATCAACAGTCTCTGCCATCTCTTTTTGTTCTACTATCTTTTTAAGTTCATCCGGTTTAATAATCCATCTTGCAAGTGACAGGATAAAGTTTTTGTAAGAAATGCGAGGCAAGTAGGAGTATTCATTAAATAGACTGCTTAAAAAGAGACCTATCCCGCCGCGTTTGTGCTGATGTTGCAGGTTGCAGAGGAATTGATAAATAGGCATCACTCCTGCATAAGAGTAGTTATGGGCAGAAGTAAGTCTGGGAATAACCTCTTTATTAAGTTTTTTTGAACGCAAAACAAACTTTTTTTGCCTGACGGATACCATCAAATCGGAAATCTCTAACTGAAACTCTTTTTCCACTCCGGATTTGGCTAAGTAGGGGATCTCATATTGACGTAATACTGGACGGGCAAGAATGTTTCCGATACGCGATTCGGGAAGGTGAACAATCTCGGCATAAACCTTGTCGACTCCTAATTCCTTCTCTTCTTCAGAAATGATATCTACAACAGTTTTATTTATGCCCTCGTCGACATGACAAAAGCGCCCCAACAAATTGGCCGCACCTGATCCGCCAATGGAGTGCAAAAAAACAGACATCTTTCCATCCGGTGCAAATGAAAGGATTTCACACATAACTGCGATTGTATGAGGCAGATCACTCCACAGAGGAGACGCATTCTTTACATCATCATCAGAAAAAATGATTTCCTGCTCTTTAGCAACTAGGGCCTCAGTAATCTTAAGGTGCAAAAGTGATTGCAGCCAATTCCATCCATGAGATATGTTTTCCTGTTGTCTCAATCCAAATGGAATGCCGTCAAGTAAAGGAGTCATATCCCCACTACTTCCAGACTGGCGAAGATCAAGACCCATCTCGGTGTCTAAAAATTGCGCTAAGGGGACCTCACGTTCCTCGTACCGATCATGAAAGGAAGAGGCAAATCGATCTAAGAGAGTGTCTTGTGGACTTGGCTGAGAGATTATGTTGAGAAAAGTAATGGCCTGCAATAGTTCTTCGGATATTGTTTTGTCTATTTTAGTATGTTTGCATGGTTTTAACATATCTGACTGAAACAGATGCTTTTCGCTAAAAGTGGTGCCCAATACCTTAATCTTTTCTTTTATCTGTATGTAGAGGGGTATAGAGGTACCTATAGGACTGGAGTCGACCTCTTGCAGCAGTTCTGACAACGATTTTAGTTGGGTAACGATTATCTGTTGGTCGTCAAATTTCGCCATTGTGCATATCAACTGATCCAACAACTCTGGACCGGTCACGCTTGGTTCCAATTCACTAACGAGTACTTGGCTGTTAATCAGTTCGTCAATATATTCAATGGCTTCCGACCGACTGATTTCGTCATCAACAAGTATTGAGGCCAATTGCTCTACCGTAACTCCCTCTTTTGCGGCTGTAAGCAGACGAGAAAGATATTCGGTATGGTCAACAACCACAATGTTGTGTCTGCGGTTGCCATTTAAGTAGTGGTACTCAACATATCTGAGCTTGTCTCCCACCACGTATCCGCTATTGTTTGGGAAATAGAGCAGTCGATATCTGAGCTCCTCTCTTTTTGCAATATCCTGAGTCAAAGCGCAGAGGTAGTTCATGTCTAAGCGGGTATGTCGTGAGTAATGCTCAGGTTCCGGAAGAGTAATATCTGTACTATCGACTATTTCCCCCACCGAACAACCTGCAAATAGGCCAAAAGGGGTACAACGACTAGCCATTCTTGAGAGATACTTAAGTACTGAGAAAAAGTATTTTTCTTTTTCCTTTGACTTTAAATGATCTGCTAAATATTTTGATGTTTCTTCATAGAGAACCGGTGACGCAAGAAAAATGGCTTCCTGAATATCAGGGCGAACGACTATTGTCTTAAGGTAATCTGATGAGCGATCCAACTCAGCTAACCATTCTAAAAGCAGATTTAAAGGGAAATAGGGGCTGCGGAAGACGGGAGTCGAGAAGGTGTGGTAGGGATTTGTGTTTTTCGTTACCATAATTGATCATCTTAACTGAGCAAAAAGCATTCATCCCAAGCAGGATCATCTGATGTTACAAAAGACAACAAACATAAACCTATTCCGGAAACACCTTCCAATAAACTAGTGCTTGTTTGCCACCCACCATATTTTTCTGTACGCCAAGTTTTATATCCTGCAAATCCATCTTCAAATTTGGCCATTGATAATGTTTCCTGACACCAATAGACAGCTGCTTCTTTAAATTCTTCTCGTGCTGTTTTGAGGTATAATCTGTTAAATATGCTTGCAATACCTGCTGTACCATGACATACTCCGGCATCCAAAACAGAATTTTCTTGTAAACCTCGTCTGGTTGCAGAATGAGACAATATCATCAGACCCCTTTCAATCCATTCTCGATTACTAAGTATGATCCCTGATTGCAAGATAGCGT
>JAITFU010000006.1 GCA_031281125.1 Prevotellaceae bacterium
TCTACCATCTATCTCAAACGCGGGTTGTGGCGCCGGGCTGAACAAACCGCCCTCCTAGCCCTTGCTACCGATGAGAGCGAACCGGCAAATACGCTCGTTCTTTACGAAATATTGGCAAAAGTATATGCCAGATTAGGTGACAGCAACAAGGTGTGGACTTATATCGACAAACACAACGCACTGCAATCGTCTTGGGCCACCAAACACTACCAGTCCTCCATCCGCGAGATGAAGGTGAAGTACGAAACCGAGAAAAAGAGTATTGAAATCGAGCGACAGCAGAGCGTCATTGCCCATCAAAATATGCAACGCTTGCTGTTGGCGGGAGGCGTTGCTCTCTGTTTTGTGATCCTTGTCCTACTGTGGGTTATGCTTCGTCTGCGAAACCGCCGAAACATTTTCCTTTTGCAACACAACGACGCTCTTGCCGAAATGAACGCTACCAAAGACAAGTTTTTTAGTATTATTTCGCACGACTTGAAAAACCCTGCCATAGCGCAACGCAACGCCATTCAAATGCTTGTTAATAACGGACGTTCGTGGGACACCGAAACGCTGGCAGATTACTGCAACGAACTGTTACATTCAGCCGATGGAATGGTCGATCTCATCTATAATATGCTGCGCTGGGCGCAGGTTCAAACCGGACGAATCGCCTATACACCCGACACATTCATTTTTTCTGAACGTCTTCCCGACATAGCACTGATTCGTAAAATGGCAGAGGACAAAGGAATACACTTAGTCGTAACCATCCCAAACCATGCGTCTGTGACCGCCGACAGCAACATATTGGCTACCGTTGTCCGCAACTTACTGACCAACGCCGTCAAGTTCACCACATCGGGCGGAACGGTTCACTTCTCGATTGAACCCTCCGGCGAAGGAAAATACACAGTTGCCGTTATCGATACCGGCATTGGTATGAGTAAAAAACAGATAAACAACCTTTTCCGTATCGAAAGCGCCTATTCCGGCAAAGGAACCGTTGGCGAGCAGGGCAGCGGTCTGGGCTTAATCGTTTGCCGTGAATTGTTGGAAAAACACGGCAGTGTACTGCATATAGAAAGCGAAGAAGGCAAAGGAAGCCGGTTTTGGTTTGAGGTATAATCCTACACCAATCCCTGCTCCAACATCGCCTGCGCCACCTTCATAAAGCCCGCAATATTAGCGCCGTTTACATAGTTAATAAAGCCGTCCGGTTGTTTGCCGTATTTCACTTCTGTAATACTTTTTTTTCTTCGGTTTTCAGTCGGCGTTCCACTTTTTGCACATCTTCGGCAGGCGGCAGATTTTCGGGTGCTAAACCGCGTTCAATCATAATCTTACGCACACCGAGATTGTTGTCGATGTGTTCTTTTTCAATTGCAAGAACACCGTGCAAATCTTTTATTTGTACATTTTCAGCAGTCATGGCAGCGGCAAAATCTTTTGCTTTGATACTGACTGTAGGCAGAAAATCCGCAATAGGACGGTTTTGCGGAACGCCCATTTTACGTTTTAGTTGCACAGTATCAAGGCGGAAAAGTGCTTTGTCGCCATTAGAACGGATTATTGCAAATCCTTTATCATCAACACCACGTTCGTAAAGTACGCCCGATAGTTGTTTTTCTGTTTCTCGCAGTTTTGCTCGTGCTTCTACCCTCTCGGTTTCCAAAATACGCTGTTCGATAATTTCGGCTCGTCTGGTTTGCACGGCAAAATAACTCTGTGCAAATGCAATTTGCGATTTTTGACTGTCGCCGTTTTGAGCAACCAAATAGCATGCATAACGAGTGAGAAGAATGTCTTTTATCTGTTTATGTGCACCTGAACCAATCTCAACCATCTTATTGACATCAATAAAATGGTTATTGACTGCCTCACCAACATGTTCGCAAGCATTTTTGGATTTTGCAAGAACCTTTTCAAAGTTTTGCCATAAAGTGTAACCAAGTAATTTTTGCAATTCTCTTGCACTCCAACATTCAACGCCTTCAAATTCGGCTGAGGCATTTTCAAAATTCGCAAATAATACTTTTATTTCTTCTGATTTAAACATAATTCTTAGAAGATAGTACAAAAAAAAAAGAGGCTGCCCCTTTAATGACAGCCTCCCCGAATCCCTTACACAAGCCCTTGCTCCAACATCGCCTGCGCCACCTTCATAAAGCCCGCAATATTAGCGCCATTTACATAGTTAATAAAGCCATCCGGTTGTTTGCCGTATTTTACGCACGCTTCGTGGATGTTTTGCATGATTTGCTTTAGCTTGGCGTCCACCTCTTCACGTGTCCAGTTCAGGTGCATGGCGTTTTGAGTCATCTCCAAACCGGAGGTGGCTACTCCGCCGGCGTTGGCTGCTTTACCGGGGCCAAACAAAATTTTGGCTTTTTGGAACTCGGCAATTGCTTCGGGGGTACAACCCATATTGGACAGCTCGGCAACGCAAGTTACACCATTGGCTACCAACTGTTTTGCGTCGTCACCGTTCAACTCGTTCTGGATGGCGCAGGGGCAAGCAATGTCAACCTTTACTTCCCATGGCTTTTTGCCTGCCACAAACTTGGATCCGGGGAACTTTTGGGCGTAGGGAGCCACCACGTTGTTGTTGCTGGTGCGTAATTCCACCATATAGTTGATCTTTTCTGCATTCAAACCGTCGTTATCCAAAATATATCCGTCAGGGCCGGAGATAGCGATCACTTTGGCACCCAACTCAGTAGCCTTAATTGCGGCGCCCCAGGCCACGTTACCGAATCCGGAGAGGGCCACCGTCTTGCCTACAATGTCAATTTTGCGTGTTTGCAACATGTGGTTGGCAAAGTAGATGCCGCCAAATCCGGTGGCTTCGGGACGAATCAACGAACCGCCCCATGTCATTCCTTTACCTGTGTAGGTTCCGGTGTGCTCGCGCGCCAATTTTTTGTAATATCCATACATAAAGCCCACTTCGCGTGCCGCTACGCCAATGTCGCCGGCGGGAACGTCTGTATCGGGGCCTAAATATTGCCACAGTTCGGCAATAAATGCTTGGCAAAAGCGCATAATTTCGGCGTTGGACTTGCCTTGCGGATTGAAGTCGGAACCGCCCTTACCACCGCCCATCGGCAATGTGGTCAAGGCGTTTTTAAACGTTTGTTCAAAACCTAAGAACTTGAGAGACGATGGAGTTACCGATGGATGGAAACGAATTCCTCCTTTGTAAGGTCCAATGGCGTTGTTAAACTGAACGCGGTAGCCGGTATTCACGTGCACTTCGCCCTTATCGTCCTGCCACGTAACGCGGAAGGTGAAAATGCGGTCGGGCTCAACAATACGCTCAATAATGTTTGCCTTGTCAAATTCGGGGTGCTGGTTATAGACCGCTTCGATCGATTCCAACACTTCGTGAACCGCTTGCAAAAACTCTTTCTCGTGGCCATACTTCTTTTCCAATTTGGCCATTACATCTTGTACTTTCATGATTTTGTAATTTTTAATTTGTAATTTGTAATTTATAAATTTATTAATTTATTAATGGTTATTTGATGTTAAATCGTAGTTTTACTCCACCTCCCAAGTAGCGCCGCTCCGCAACAGGTCGTCCATACACTTGATATCAGCCTTTTTACGAATGTTGATCACCTGATCCCGCACATTGTCGTCGTATGTTTTATCCTTTACGGCGCGGATCACCCCTAAAGCAAGGGGAAGACCATCGTCGGGCGACATATTGACCAACATCATGTGGATACCGGGATTAGGAACGTGGGCGTCGTGCACCAAAAGATCTTTTTCGGTTACGCCATTTTGGCCAATGGTTGCGACTACTATTTGTAATCCATCCAACATGAGTCCCTTCTCTCTGTTTTTTCCAAAAATCATTGGCTCCCCATGACGCAACACAATGGTGCGGTCGCCACGTACCTCTTTGTCTGTGATGCCGGAGTGGGTTCCGTCGTTAAATATGACGCAGTTTTGCAAAATTTCGGTCACGGCGGTACCATCGTGTTGGGCAGAGGCTACCATAATTTCCTGAGTGAGCTTCATCTCTACGTCTAAGGAACGGGCAAAAAAGGTGCCGCGAGAACCCAAAACCAACGATCCGGGGTTAAAGGGATGCTCCACCGTGCCAAAGGGAGAGGTTTTGGTTACAATGCCTAATGGAGAGGTGGGAGAATATTGCCCTTTGGTCAAACCGTATATTTGGTTGTTAAAGAGAAGAATATTGATGTCGATGTTTCTACGGATGGCGTGGATCAAGTGGTTACCGCCAATCGCCATGGCGTCTCCGTCTCCGGTGATCTGCCACACAGAGAGGGTGGGGTTTGCCACTTTAATACCTGTGGCAATGGCAGAAGCACGTCCGTGGATTCCATGAAATCCGTAGGTGTTCATGTAGTAGGGAAAACGAGACGAACAGCCGATACCGGAGGCAAAAACAAAACGCTCGCGTGTGTAACCAAGCGATTCGCAAATTTCGGGCATTGCGCGCTGCACCGCGGCAAGAATGGCATAATCTCCGCAACCGGGGCACCATTTCACTTCCTGATTGCTCTTAAAATCTTGAGGAGTATATAACATATCTGTAAATATTATCTGTTTTTTGTTGTTATAAAATCGCTTTTACCGCCGATACAATTTCGGTGACAATAAAGGGTTGCCCTTGTACCTTATTGCGTTGCAGATAGTGATATTGGGGAAATTTTGTCCGAAGGTAATCGGCAAACTGGCCGCTGTTTAACTCGCACACAATGATTTTTTTAAATCTGCCGAATATCTCTGCCGTATTTTTGGGAAGGGGAAATATGTAGTCGAAATGGGCTAACCCGATATTTGTATGTCCCTCTTCTTCTAGGTCTTTAAGCGCCGTATAGAGGTGTCCGTACGTTCCGCCCCACCCCACAATCAAAATGTCGCCGCTCTGGGCGCCCAAAACTTCCTGCATGGGGATAAAATCGGCCAACTTTGCCACCTTGGCGGCACGCTCTCCCACCATACGTTCATGCACCAACGGATCGGAAGAGACGCTGCCGTTGTTGTCTTTCTCTAAACCGCCTACACGGTGCTCTAATCCGGAAGTGCCGGGGAAAGCCCACTGGCGCGCCAACCGTTTTTCGTCTCTTTTAAAAGGATGAAAAGGTCCGTCTGATTGGGTGACCACCGGAGGGGTAATGGAGGGGTAATCGCTCATGTTTGAAATACGCCAAGGCTCGGAACCGTTTCCTAAAAAACCTTCTGTAAGTAAGATAACGGGCATCATGTGCTCCATGGCAAATTTGCCGGCATAAAACGCCGATTCAAAACAGTGAGAAGGCGAATGGGCGGCAATAATGGCAATGGGACACTCTCCGTTACGTCCATAAAGCGCCTGATACAAATCGGTTTGTTCTGTTTTAGTGGGAATTCCGGTAGAGGGACCGCTACGTTGTACATTAACCACAACTAAAGGTAATTCGGTAATCATAGCTAATCCCAACGCTTCTGATTTTAACGACAAACCGGGGCCGGAGGTGGTGGTAACGGCAAAGTTACCTGCGTATGCCGCCCCAATAGAAGTACAGATTCCGGCAATTTCGTCCTCGCACTGCAACGTCTTTACTCCTAAATCTTTACGCAGCGCCAGCTCTTCCAAGATACTGGTAGCCGGTGTAATGGGATACGATCCGCAAAAGAGGGGACGTCCCGCCTTTTCTGCAGCGGCAATCAATCCCCATGCGGTTGCCTGATTTCCATTGATATTTCTGTAGGTGCCCTTGGGCATTTTGGCGGGTTGAATCTGATAGGTATTGGGTATTGCATGAATGTTGCCGGCATAGTGGAAACCATCGCGTAACACTTTTTTATTGACCTCAATAAGTGCGGGTTTGTTCTCAAACTTATTCTCAAAATACTCTTCTGTAAAGTGCAAAGGTCGATTAAACATATAAAAGCAGATACCCAACGCAAACATATTTTTGCAACGAATGGCCGACTTGACGTCTAATCCACTATCCTTTAAGCTCTCTTTTGTAAGAGACGAGATCGGAGCAAAGATAATGTTTCTGTCTTGCATCTTCATCTCTTCCACAGGGTTCATTGTCTTGTACCCCGCTTTTGTAATCCCCTCCTCATCAAAGGCATCCGAGTCCATAATAATGGTGGCGGTGGGTTTGGTCCACTTTGCATTGGCTTTTAACGCGGCCGGATTCATGGCCACCAAAACGTCGCAAAAATCCCCGGGCGTTTTAATCTCCTTGCTGCCAATGTGCACCTGAAACCCCGAAACGCCTGCCACCAATCCGTGCGGCGCACGAATCTCTGCCGGAAAATCGGGAAAGGTGGAGATCTCATTACCAAAAAGAGCCGACGCATCGGCAAACAGCGTGCCCGTAAGCTGCATACCGTCTCCCGAATCTCCTGTGAAACGGATGGCCACCTCTTGGGCGTCAATCACTTTATGTTGCATAAATATGTAATTATTAGTAAACGGCGCAAATTTAACTATATTTTGTAATCTGCCGCTATTTTTTTGCTTATAGTTACTAACAATCCACATCTGTACATTTTTGTGCCACCCGCAAAGGCACAAAAAAATGTGCAAACCCCGCCGTTTCCCTTATTTTTTTCTGCTCAACTTCGGAAAAACTTCGGAAATTCAACCTCGTTACATATCCAAATATTTTGATTGCTTTTTGCACGCAATGCACGCTTTTTGCACGCTCGCTGCACGCAATGCACGCTTTTCAATGAGGCAATAAATGCAATTATGAGGCAATAAATGCAATTATGAGGCAATTACTTTTAGTTGATAATTTGCTCCTGCCCCAGCAACATCATTAAACAATAAAATATCTTTTTGCACTAATTCCATTAAATCTCTGCTTGCCGTTGCTCGCGAACAATCATTTATTTCCTGATACTCTTTATTAGTAATCTTCCCTTTTTCTTTTACATACAACACAGCTTTTACTTGTCTGTTGTTCAGTCCCAATTCCTTCAGCGATTGTTCGTTATAAGTATCTTTGCGGAAAACCACCCAAAAACCCGAACTTGAGTAATAATACAACGGTTGCGGCAATCCTGCCTCTGTACATTGCTCGTTCATTTTCCGAATACCACGACCCCACGCCTCAATGTAACCAATACGAAAAAATGCGTTGGAAATATCGGGATTGTGAGGTACGGAAGAGTGTTTGCCTTGCAATGTGTCAATCGTCCAATTTGGGGGCAGTTGTCCGTAGTTCCAAATCATAATTTTGTCGGGATAAACGCTGATTTGAATAGGCGTTCCACCTGTATAATCCTTGTGCGCAACGGCGTTATGAATTGCCTCTCGAACAGCATCATACGGGTATTCGTAATTTTCCACGCGAAATTTACCCTCGTAACTAATGATTGCCTTAATGTATTTAGTAAAAAGCAATTCCAATGTTTTTTCGACTTGCTCAAACAAATTTCCGTGAATTTCGTCCTGATAGATCAAGTCGCTGTCTGTTTCAAAAAAGCCTATTTTGATATATGCACCTGTTACAAACTTTTCGGGTTTTGGGTGAAAAAGCAAAAGAGCCGCTCGTTTCAAACAATCATTTTCTGCAAGTTGCAGGTTTTCAAGTAAAAGTTCGTTGCTATCAGTCAAAACATCATTGTCAAGTCGCTTGCTTTTTATACCTTTTTTGCGAAAAAAATCAAAAGTATCCTGTTTCAAGTCGGCAACTGTAACATTTGGAATATATACACTATCCCAGTGTTTGCCTTGCTTTTTTAGCAAAAAATTATCCAAAGCTGCCCCTTTCAATTCTTGTTTAGTTGCACCGCTACGATAGTGATATTCTCCTTTGTAGTTAACAGGATTTGTCTGTGGCTCAACAACAATCTCAATATAATCGCCCTGCTCATTTTCGTGCAAATTCACATCGGCAACAATACCCAAAATTGTGGTTATCTTGTTTGGTAAATCTTCCAACAATTTTTTGGCATTTTTTACTCCGACAATTTTCCCATCATCGTTTTTGCCGATAATAAGCGTACCGCCTTGTGCGTTGGCAAAACCGCATATCCATTTCAGGAATTCGTCTTTCCAAATGGATTTGTTTTCTATATTTTGTTGTTCGGGCATAATGTTTACTATAATTTTTCCGTAGCGCAAATGTACAACTTTTTCATTAATCGTCAATCCTTGCCCAATAATACAAAGGGCGCCCCTGAACAGAGCGCCCCTGCTTTTTCACACTTTTAAAACACCGGTATTTGCCGCTGCCTATTCTATGAAATGGTTATGGCGTTACCGTTAGCGTTGCGGGGTTGCTGGTAGCAGAGTCTACCGCGTTGGTCACCACGCAACGGTACTGGTCACCGTTAGACGAAGAGTTCAGACGGGGAGTCGTATAGGATGGTTGGGTAGCGCCGCTAATGGGAATAAAGTCTCTTATTAGAGGAGGCTTAGCCTCCCATTGATAAGTAAGCGGTTCCGTACCGGTTGCCACCACCGTAAATGTTGCCGTCCCCCCCGATGGCACCGTAACATTAGCGGGGTGAGTAGTGATGGAGGGGGCAACTCCCGCATACTGGTCAAAGCGTATGGTGTTCTCGTATCCATTGGTTCCTTGAACGGTAACGGTAGCATTGCGTCCCGATGGATAGGGATTGGGATCAGCGGTAAGGGTTACGTACACCGGGTAGTTATTTGAGGGGGTAGGAGGCCGCATTTCCGTATTATCCAGCTTGAGCCATTTAACATCACTCGTAACCGACCAGTTTACGGTGGATACAAAGCCCATGGGTAGGTCGCCTCCGTCGGCGGAAAGAGGCTCATGATTTTCAGTAAAGTAACCCGTAATTGAGGGATGCTGATATGCGGGCACGGTTTGGGTGATTCCACCTCCGGAAAAGGTAATGGTAGCAAACCGTGTGCCTATTGACGGGGTGGTATTAACTTTGGCGGTAACAATTACCTTAGCGTCTCCGGAACCAGAATCCGTATCGAAGGTGAGCCAATTATCATCGCTGGTCACCGTCCAGTTTACATTGGAGGAGATGGTGAATTCCTTGGTTTCGCCAAATGCGGAAATAAAAAACCATGTATCGGTGGGACTTACACTCAATCTTGCCGCCTCGCCTTCCTGGTAATAGGTAGCGGTTGCCTCAAATTCGTTGACTCCTTTAACGGTAACGATAGCCGAGCGTGGCGATGTAGAGGGATTGGGATCAGCGGTAAGGGTTACGCTCACCCAGTCACCATTTGAGGGGGTGGAATCTTGGTATCCCGACTTATCCACCTTTAGCCAAGTAACATTGCTCGTAACCGACCAGTTTACGGTGGAACAAATGTTGCTGGTTAGGTTGCCTCCGGTGGCGGGAAAAGTTATACCACCACTACTCTGATACCCCATTGACATATTCTGCATTACGGACACGGGGATGGTGATTCCACCTCCGGTAAAGGTAATGGTAGCAAACCGTGCGGATTTTGAAGCGGTGGGATTAACTAGGGCGGTAACATTTACCGTAGCGTCTCCGGTACCTGAAGAGTGGTCAAACTTAAGCCAATCATCATTGCACGTTATTGTCCAGTTTACGTTGGAGGATATGGTGAATTCCTTGGTTTCGCCAAATGCGGAAATAAAATGCCATGTATCGGTGGGACTTACGTTCAATCTCGCCCCCACCCCCTCCTGCGTAACGCTAATCGTTTGCGTAACACCGCCACCCGTAACGGTGATCTTGCCTGTTCGCTCGGTTCCGGTGTTAGCGGTGGCGGCGGCGGTGAACGATCCGTTGTTGGAGCCGGTAGAGGCGCCTGTGATCGAAAGCCATGATCCGCCATCCGTAACGGTAGCTGTCCAGTTCGCGTTAGAGGTGACGTTAAATGTTTTGTTGCCTGCGGTATTGTCAAAGCTGTGGTTGTCTGGGTCAATGGTGAGGGTAAATCCCTCTCCTTCCTGCGTAACGCGAATCGTTTGCGTAAGCGGGCCGCTTGTAACGGAAATCTCTCCCGTGCGCTCGGAGGTGCCAACGTTAGCCGTAGCGGTAGCGGTAAACGATCCGGAGCTGGCGCCCGTACCCTCTGTGATCGAAAGCCACGATCCGCCATCCGTAACGGTAGCCGTCCAGCTCGCGTCGGAAGTAACGTTAACGGTTCGTGATCCTCCCTCGTAACCAAAGGAGAGCGTTGAGGGAACAGAAAGGGAAGGCGACGTCAAGCGAAAAGTAACGCCAACCTCTGTGGTTGCCACCACATCCGTACCCATTAACCCGTTGATCTTAACGGTAGAGGTATAGGTGCCCTCCGGCAGGTTGGCCGCAGGCCGCACCGTAACAATACGTGTCTCTCCGGGGCCTATGGTTGTCAGTAACGGATTCCCAATGACCCAGTTGGTAACGGTGGGAACCTCAAGCGTTACGGCGTTATCTCCGGTGTTTTTTACCGTTATCGATTTCTCTGTCGGTTGAAGGTATCCGGAGGGCAATCTGACCAACGAGCCAAAGTCCAAAGAGGTTGGATCCACGCTAAGAGAATACGAAGAGGGGGCTTGCGTAACGCTGATCGTTTGCGTGATGCCCCCTCCCAAAACGGTAATCAACCCCGTCCGATCGGTGGTTCCGGTGTGGGCAATAGCGGTAGCAGTAAACGATCCATCGTTGGTTCCCGTACCGCCCGTTATGGAAAGCCACGTGGAACCCTCCGTAACGCTTGCTATCCAGCTTACGTTGGAGGAGACCTCAACCGTTTGAGTCCCACCCGTATTGGCAAAGGATAGCGAGGCCGGAACGGCTAATTCGGGGGCAACAGCCGTTACGGTAAACGAAACGTTTACAGAAGCGTTCACGCCGTTGGTTCCGCTAATTAAGATGGCGGATTCATACGCGCCCGCCGTCAGTCCCGCGTTGGGAGACACCAATAGGGTCGCTGTTGCGCCAGCGACAACCGTAACGGAGGGCGACAAAGCGCCCACAGAAAAATTAGTCGATGTGGGTTGTGTAAGCGTTACAGAACCCGTACCCGTATTGGTAATCGTAACCGTTTGAGCCTCCGGTGGAGTATAACCCTCCGGCAGCGAACCAAACGTTAAGGTTAAAGGAGAAGCGCTGATCGAGTAAGTGAGCGGCGCAATTACCGTTACCGTACAGGTAGCCGATCGTTTACCCGCCGTAGCGGTGATGGTGGCCACGCCCACTTTATAGGCATATAAAACACCATTTTGTACCGTTGCCACGCCGGGGTCGCTGCTGGTAAACGATACATCTTTAAGGGTAGCGTTTGCGGGCTGAACCGTTGCGGCAAACGAAATTTGATCGCCAACCGTCATGGTGAGGCTCCCTCCTGCAGTGATCGTTACCCCGTCAACCTCAATGGTCTTTTCATTTTTGGAGCAGGAGTGGTAGCCCACAACTAACATCATCGCTGCCACAGACATGAATAATAGCTTTTTCATTATGTGTAAATTTTAAGGATTAAACAAAAAATATAAAATAACCGCATCGAATCGTTTTCAAAGCGGTAAAAAATTGTTGTAAAATGCTGATTCTAAGAGGTTTACCCCCCCCCTTTTTTTTCTGCTAAATCGCTCACAGTCAAGCAGTTGGGTATGACACAGCAAAGCCGGTCCCATACGCCTACGCGGAAGGTTAATTGAGTACAAACACTCGAATTATATGTATGGCCACAATACACCATAATTTAATTTTGCGCAAATGTAGGAAATAAATTGGATTGTCCAAATATATTGATGGAGGGTGTTATTTTTGCGAAGAAGCAGATGTAATACGCCTGCGGGGGACAGTGCGGTGCGAACAAGAAAATAAAAAATAAAACCGTAAGAAAAACCAACAAAAATCAGTATCTTTGTAGTCGGAAAATTTTTAATTGAAACCAATGATAGGCAACTATCTAAATAAAATAATATGCGCAGATTGCTTGACAACAATGAAAGAAATGCCAAGCAATTCTATTGATTTGGTCGTTACTTCTCCGCCGTACAACCTCAAAAACTCGACAGGTAACGGAATGAAACCCTGTACCACGAGCGGAAAATGGGCAAATGCCGCCTTGCAAAACGGATACAGCCATTACGACGACAATATGCCACACGACAAATATGTGAAATGGCAACGTGAATGCTTGACAGAAATGTTTCGGTTGATTAAGAATGACGGTGCGATTTTCTATAATCACAAATGGCGCGTACAAGACGGTTTATTGCAGGACAGACAAGATATTGTTAGCGATTTTCCTGTCCGACAAATTATTATTTGGCGCAGAAAAGGAGGAATAAATTTTAATCCCGGCTACTTTTTACCGACTTACGAAGTTATTTATCTGATTACCAAGCCTGAATTTACACTCGTTCCAAAATCAAATGGCGTTGGCGATGTTTGGGAATTTACGCAAGAAATGAAAAACGGACACCCTGCACCTTTTCCTGCTGCGCTGATTGATAGAATTATCGGCTCGACAAATGCGCAAATAATTTTAGACCCATTTATGGGGAGCGGAACTACTGCCATTGTTGCAATGGGACTGAAACGAAGTTATATAGGCATTGAATTGTCGCCCGATTATTGCGAGATGGCTGAAAAGCGAATAGCAAAAAATAAGGTTCAAAGTGAATTATTAAAGTTTAGGACAGCACAATTATTTGATTGATATGAAATTATATACTAAAGAAAATTTAATAAAAGAGTTTCATAAAATCGCCCAAATGGGTTGGATTGAAAATGCTCGTCTCGGAAATTCCGGAGGAATTGGAAACACGTTAGAGGGCTTACTCGGCATAGAAGAAAACAATTTGCCAATTCCAAACGCCGCTGAATGGGAATTGAAAGCACAGCGATTAAACACTTCCTCGCTTACAACGCTATTTCACATTGAGCCTTCGCCTCGTGCTATAAAATTTGTTCCGCAAGTTTTACTGTTGAGTTATGGTTGGCAACACCAAGAAGCCGGTAAACGACACCCCGAAAATGAAATGAGTTTTCGTCAAACAATTCACGGTAAAACCTCAAGTGACAGAGGATTTATGGTAAAGATTGACAAGGATAATCGAAAAGTTTTGATTTCGTTTGACCACACTAAAGTCGCTGAAAATCATATAGATTGGTTGCATTCCGTTAAACAAAGAATTGGGTTAGGCGAACTCAATCCACAGCCTTATTGGGGTTTTGACGATTTAGAACATAAAATTGGCACCAAATTGTTAAACTGTTTTTATGTTCAAGCCGAAGTCAAAAAAGAAGACGGAAAAGAATTTTACAAATTCAGCAAAGTTACGATGTTGCAAAAGTTTAGTTTTGAGGGATTTTTGCAGGAACTTGAAAACGGTATCATTCTCGTTGATTTTGACGCAAGAACCGGACATAATCACGGAACAAAATTTAGAATGAGACAAAATTGTCTTCCAAATTTATACGAAAAAGTTGCAGTAATAATTTGACAATGAATAGATTGCCGTCGAATAACGGGTGGTTTTTGGCGTTAGTGACGGCGTGGCTCGCCCGACAGTTTTGTGGGAAACCATAACTAATTTTCTACAAATATAACAAATAAATCGATAGTACAAAATGTTGATTAAGAATCCCATCTTTTTGCTTACCTTTGTCCCAAAATAAAAACCAAAACCATGGCTATTATAAAACCACTCAACGGCATTGAACCCAAAATCGGGCCAAATTGTTTCTTGGCCGAAACGGCAGTAATTATTGGAGATGTGGAGATTGGCTCCGATTGCAGTATATGGTACGGCGCGGTGTTGCGGGGTGACGTCAATCCCATCAGGATCGGCGACCGCGTAAACATTCAGGATAACGCAGTGTTGCACACCACCTACAAAAGCTCTGTTGTAGAGGTTGGGAATGATGTATCTATTGGACACACCGCCATTGTGCATGGAGCAAAGGTGGGTAACAAAGTACTTATAGGTATGGGGTCTATTCTTATGGATCATGTTTCGGTAGCTGACCACACCATCATTGGCGCCGGTGCCTTGGTCCCGGAAAACAGTCGATTAGATCCGGGCATCTATGCCGGAGTGCCTGCCAAAAAGATCAAAGAGGGGAGCGAAGCCATTGGTGCCGCCGCTTTAAAAAATGCCGCCGGATACCTAACGTACAAAGAGTGGTTTCTCAAAGAAAATCAGTAATCTATTTATCACTCAATCTATTTACTCATGAAAAAAATTCTCTCACTCCTCCTTTTGGCCGCACTTTTCTCCTGCACTTCCACTCATGACGGCTACACCATCCGCGCCACCATAACGGGCATCGACTCCGCTATGGTGATCCTCAAGGTTCAAATTAGAACCAACACCGATTTTGACATCCCTGCCGACACCATTCAAATGGTCAATGGCACATTCACTTACAAGAAAAAGATCACCACTCCCGAGGCCTATACCCTCTCTATTCAGACAACTCCACCGGTATCTTTTCCGATCTTTCTCGAAAACTGCGCGGTTTCTATCAAAGGCGATGTCTCAGATATAAGTAGTATTGAAATTAAAGCAGGAAAATATCAAGCCGTTATGGACTCATTGACAAAAGTTAAAAAGGCTATTTATGATAATTTTGCTCCCATTGAGGAGATAATTAATGAACTTCGCGACCCCGCCACCCCGGATGCCCGCAAACAGGAGCTGCGGGAGGTCGCAAATGAACTCAACTCAAAGGTTATTGAAGTAGATGTAAATTATGTAGAGCAAAACCCCACCTCTCGTCTTGCCCTTTCACGTTTTGTATCCTCTCTTGGTCAATACGGCGGAACCCAAGCTGAACTCGAAGAGCAATTGGCCGCCTTTACTAACGCTTTTCCGGAAGGAGCAGATAATCGACTGATCCGTTATGCTCAGACCATTGTTGCCACGTACCAAAGCATCCAAATCGGTATGCCCGCACCGGACTTTACCATGAACGATCCCAAGGGAAATCCTATCAAACTATCAGATTTTTACGTACAAAACAAAGTGACCATGATCGATTTTTGGGCAGGATGGTGCAGCCCCTGTCGTCAGTTTAACCCTATGTTGGTGAGTATCTACAACAAACACCACAAAGAGGGATTCGGCATTTTGGGCGTTTCGTTTGACCATACAGAAAGCCAATGGATTCAAGCCATATCAGACGACAAACTCACCTGGCCACAAGTATCTGAACTCACCTTTTGGGACAACACCGCCGCCAAACTCTACTTTGTCCGCTACATTCCGCAAAATATCTTTGTGGATCAAAACGGAATCATCGTAGCAAGAAGATTAGAGGGGGGCGAGATTGACGCTTTTCTTGCTGAGTTTCTTGGCAAATAATCCAACAAGGGACAACTTATGGAAAACAAAGCAATCGATAGAGCGACGAGTGATAAAATAAGTTTTATGACATACATTGTACCTGCCTTTGCAGATGCTTACAAAATGAATATTCAGGACGCTTATTTCTATCTGAAAAAGTTTGGTGCTTGGGATTTTCTTATCGAACATTGGTGGGCATTACATACCGACAGTACCTTTTATGCCGTCCGAGATTTATATGAAATATGTTATGAAAATGGAGGTTTGCGATGATCGTTTATCATGGAAGTTATACAGAAATATCGCAAATAGATATTAGCAAATGTGAACCACACAGAGATTTTGGACAGGGTTTTTACGTGACAAAATTCAGACAGCATGCAGAGAGTTGGGCAAAAAGAAAGAGTCGATTTAAACACAAGGGCTTTATTTCCGAATATGAATTTTATTACAGCGAATTGGTGTCCAGAAAATGCAAAACAAAACAGTTTGTGACCTATAACGAAGAATGGCTTGATTTTGTAGTGCTAAACCGTAACGACAAGAACCCAACGCCTTCCCACGATTACGATATTGTGGAAGGACCCGTAGCAGACGACAAGGTACAAAACAGAATCATTGATTATTTGAACGGAGACATTACTAAAACAGTTTTTTTGGAAGAATTGAGATGGCACGAAGAAACGCACCAAATATGTTTTTGCACCGTTGCATCTTTGCAATTTCTGAAACAACTGAATAGCAGCAAATTGGTTTCTAAGTTTTTACATATTGGCGAGCCTATCGTTGAAAAATTGGTGACAGATTTTGGTTTTGACGAAACAACTGCAACAGACAAGTTTTTCTCTTCCAAGACATTTTCAAAACTTGCAGATACCTCAAATCAGCTTTACAAAAAAGAATGGACAGAGGTCTATAACTTGTTGATGAACGAACTAAAAATGTAAAAACCTTCCCCTATCACCACCGATTTCTCCCCAAGTTGACCAAAAAGCGCACCTTTTGCTGCCAACTCCAACAACTCCCATCGTAGTGGTGGACCGTGGAGATTCGGAGAGAGAGTCTGTCTCCGATATGGGGTTGCCAATAGATCTCCAAACGGTCGTAGATAGAATCGGTTCTATAAAATGGATCGCCCCAATAGAGGCCGGCACCGTAGTCGAGGTCTGGTACCGGAGCTATCCAGTGGGGCATTAGGTTTTGTCCTGTGTAGAAGGTATTGTTGATTCCAAAACGCCACTTTTCTAGTTGAATCTCAAACTGAAGACCCTTGGGAAAAACATATTTGCCCACATATTTTCTGTCGTTTTGGAACGCCTGCATCCATCCTGCCCTAATGTCAAACAGTTCAAAATGAGATGCAGACGAAAGATCGATCCCAATATGGGGATAGATCAGCATATTGTCCACCACCCCGTCATGTATGCGACTGTGAGAAAAGTGATAAATATTTGCGTGCATTCCTGCATAAAAAGAGTGAAACCAAATCTGCGAACCCATAAAGAGGAGGAATTTTTCTCGATCGATTTTTGAATACATACTGTGCCAATCGACCCCAAGCTCAATATAGCCGTGATTGCCACGGTATTGTAACAGTAAACCGCTGATGTTGGGATCGTAGTAATAGAGAGAGTCGTTAACAAAGGCGCTGGAATACTTTACAAAAGACTTTGACCTTGGGATCAATCCGGCAAAACAATTAAAGCGCTGATCTTGATAGCGATAATAGGCAATGTAGTCGTGTACGGAGAGGGCAGGTCGAGCGCCATAATTAGAGAGAAAAAAAGCGCCCACCATCACCGAATGAAGATCATCAAAACCTACTCCCACTTCAGGAGCAATACGCTGTCCAAAGAACGTCTGTGATTTATTAAAGACGCTGTTGTATTCGCGGTTGTCAAAAAAGAAATCAAGAGAGGTGCTCCATAGAGCCTCAATTGTATTCTGAGAAAACGCATGAAACGAACCAAATCTCAGTAAAGCACAAAGAGTCAACAACCCCGAAACAAAGTACCTCATCAGTTTTTACAGCAAACTGTACGCTACTGTCAATCCTGCCATTACAATCGACACCATACTCATAAGTTTGATGAGGATGTTGAGAGAGGGACCGGAGGTGTCTTTAAACGGATCGCCAACGGTATCTCCAACAACGGCAGCTTTGTGTACTTCAGAGCCTTTACCTCCAAAATGACCCTCTTCTACATACTTTTTGGCATTGTCCCAAGCGCCTCCCGAATTGGCCATAAACACGGCCAGTACAAAACCGGTGGCACAACCGCCCACCAATAATCCCATAACGCCGGCAACCCCCAAAATCAAACCAATAATTACAGGAATTAAGATGGCTAACGTAGAAGGTAATATCATTTCTCGCTGCGCTCCTTTTGTGGAGATCTCCACGCAACGGGCGTAATCGGGTTTGGCTTCGCCGGTAAGAATACCTTTGATTTCACGAAACTGACGGCGTACCTCTTCTACCATACTCTGCGCAGCGCGACCCACTGCATTCATGGACAACCCGCAGAAGAGAAAAGCGGTCATTGCGCCCACAAAAGCGCCTATCAGCACCTTGGGATTCATCAGGTTGATTTGGTAAAATCCAATAAAATCGATTAAAGAGGTGTTCTGAATTTGCTCCAATGACAACTTTTCTATTCCCACCTGAACAAACTTGGCTCCTCCCTCTGCCAAACGCTCTAATCCAATCTTTACTTCCTCAATATAAGAGGCAAGCAAAGCAAGGGCTGTTAGGGCCGCCGAACCAATTGCAAAACCTTTTCCTGTCGCAGCAGTTGTATTTCCAAGGGCATCAAGGGCATCGGTACGTTTTCGCACTTCCGGATCAAGTTTACTCATCTCTGCATTGCCTCCGGCGTTGTCGGCAATAGGCCCGTAAGCATCTGTGGCTAAAGTAATTCCCAAAGTCGAGAGCATCCCTACGGCGGCAATTCCAATGCCATATAACCCGGCGCTCAGATTGTGGGCGCTCATGATTTCCGACAAATTGAAATTTATAGCGCAAAGATATGCCATCATTATGGCTAAGCCAATGGTTATCACGGGAATTGCTGTAGAGATCATGCCTGTTCCAATACCCGAAATGATCACCGTTGCCGGGCCTGTTTTTCCGCTTTCGGATATCCTTTGGGTGGGTTTATAGGAGTGTGACGTGTAGTATTCTGTGGACTGCCCAATAATTACACCGGCAATCAATCCACTGAACACCGAGAACGAAAGCCCAAGCCAGTTTTCGATGCCCAACAGATACAAAATCAAGAAAGTAGCCACTGCAATGAGTACCGAACTCCCATTTACCCCTTTGCCCAAAGCGCCAAGCAATTGCCTCATATTTGCGCCCTCTTTGGTGCGCACAAAAAAGATGCCAAGAATCGACAAAACAATACCCACAGCAGCAATCAACATGGGGGCAAAAACAGCCTTTAACTGCATCCCTTCCACCGAACTTTTGGCAAACGCCGCTGCGCCAAGCGCCGCAGTAGCAAGGATCGCGCCTGCATAACTCTCGTACAAATCTGCGCCCATTCCGGCCACGTCTCCCACGTTGTCTCCCACGTTATCGGCAATTGTTGCAGGGTTGCGTGGGTCATCTTCGGGAATACCGGCCTCCACTTTTCCCACCAAATCGGCGCCCACATCGGCCGCTTTGGTATAGATGCCGCCACCCACACGGGCAAACAATGCCTGTGTAGAGGCCCCCATTCCAAATGTTAACATGGTGGTAGTTATCATAATCAGCTTAGCATGCCCGCCCACATCGGCAAAACGGTCAAGAATGATGTACCACACCGATATGTCTAAAAGCGCCAATCCCACTACGGTAAGCCCCATCACCGCGCCGGAGCGAAAGGCAATCTTAAGACCTGAATTTAAAGACTTTCGGGCAGCATTGGCTGTACGAGCAGAGGCGTAAGTAGCAGAGCGCATCCCAATAAAACCCGCTAATCCGGAGAAGAACCCTCCGGTGATAAAGGCAAAAGGTACCCAGCCGTTCTGCACCTTTAACACGTATGCAAGGAAAGCAAAAAATAGAGAGAGCACAACAAAAACGATCAACACCACTTTATATTGCTGTTTAAGATAGGCCATTGCACCCTTTCGGACGTGTTGGGCAATCTCTTTCATGGTATCAGTCCCCTCGCTCTCCCTCATCATCTGTTTAAAAAAGTAATAGGCTACGCCTAGAGCGATCAGCGAAGCAGCGGGTACAAACCAAAATAGAGAATCAGTTGACATTTTATAATAGTTTTAAGTTAAATTCAAATGAGAAAAAAATTGGGCAGATGCCATATCTCTGACAGCCATACGGCCATACAATGCCTGTATAGAGTTATGTGTTCCTGTAGCATAAAAACGATATAGAGGATCAGTTGGTTGGGAAGGAGTCATATCTTTTCGAGAGAGCAAGGCAAATACCTGTAACGCAACGGCAGGAGCAGGATCATCTATGACAATTCTCCCTTGGGCAATTTTTTGGATCGCAGGGATGAGGAAAGGGTAATGCGTACAACCGAGCACCAAATGATCTGCTCCGGCATCGATCATAGGATCAATGTATTGATGCAACAACTCCATTGTCCGGGGCGCTTCTGTTAACCCTTGTTCCACCAACTCCACCAAGCCATCTCCCACCTGCTCAATGATCTGCACGTGTGCTGCATAACGTTTGGAGGTCTCCAAATAGAGGCGCCCTTTAAAAGTTCCCTGTGTGGCCAAAACGCCCACAACACCACTCTTTGAAAGGTTTGCGGCCGGTTTTACCGCAGGCTCAATGCCCACAAACGGTATCTCAAATGTTTGCCTCAACACATCTATTGCAGCGGCAGAAGCTGTATTACAGGCAACTACAATCATTTCACAACCCTTATCAATCAAAAAGCGGCTGATTTTTTTTGTACGTTGGATCACCTCTTCTGCCGGTCTGGGGCCATAAGGACAAAACGCATTATCCGACACATACACAGTAGGATAATCAGGCAATAATCTAATGACCTCCCTCCATACAGATAGTCCGCCCACTCCGGAATCTAATAGACCAATGGGCGCGGCACACATAAAGGATCTATTTACTAACGCTGGGTCTGTCCTCCCACTTGGGTTGGAGCCACCTTCTCAGCAGGAATCTTAAGCTCTGACTTGGCCTTATCAAGCAAATGGATCGATTGGGTGTCGTCAATGTACGGCATTCCGGTGGAGTTAAATACATAGATCAATCCCAAATCTTTAGCCACCTTTTTAATGGCATCGTTTGCTTTGTTATAAACCGGTGCAAACAAAATGGTTTGCATTTGTTCCAAATCTTGAGAAGCGTTTTCTCTAAATGCCTCTAATCTGGAGTTTATCTCTTGGATCTCTCTCTGTTTAGTTTCGAGGATCGCAGCAGTCCATGTGGCGTTTTTTTGCTGATATTCAGCATATTTCATCTGAAGTTCATTTTGCATACCCACAAAAGTCTCTTCTGTTTGGGCAAAATATTTTTGATAACTGACTACGGCCGAATCGCGTTCGGGCATCAGATCGACCAATTCCTGAACATTAATGTGGCCGAACTTAGGTGTTTGCGCCTGAACAACAGCGGCAAAACAGCAAAACAGAGAGATAAAAATCGCGTACTTCTTCATACAATACTTTGTTAAATAATTTGCAAATATATAAATTTAGATTCTAATTCCTAATTTTTCCAAAACTCGATTGCTTAAATCATACGTGGGATTAGTGTAAATAAAACCCGGGGCGGCGGCCACATCAAAAATGACGGCGTATCCCCCCTCCTTTGCTAAGGCATCAATCGCACGCTGGACTTTGTCTTTAATGGGCTTAATCAGGGTTTCTGTCCTCTTGGTGACCGTTCCATCTTGTCCAAAGTATGACTTTTGAAGATCCTTTACGGCTTGCTCTTTGTTGATGATTTCCTCTTCGCGTTGCTGCCGTTGGATGTCGGTGAGGCGTCCTTTTTGGGACTGGTACGTTTGAAACAATTGATCCACCTTTTTGACTTCGGCCTCGATGGTCGATTGATACTGTGTGCTGATCTGATCGATCTGTTTTTGAGCGGTAACGTATTCGGGCATCTTTTCTAAAATATACTCCGAATCGACGTACGCAAACTTTTGCGCCTGTGCCGAAACAGCACCTATCGCAATGATGGTCAATAAAATTACTACTTTCTTCATATTATTACTCTTTATGGTTTAACTCATGCTAAAATTGTTGTCCAATTACAAAGTGAATGTTACTTCCGCCGCGCTTATCTCCGCCAACAGGGTCAAATCCATACCCCCAATCGATCCCAAGCATTCCCACAATCGGAAGCAAGACACGCACCCCCACTCCGGCAGAGCGTTTTATCGAAAAAGGATTAAAGTCCTTGATATCGCTCCAACAGTTTCCTCCCTCTAAAAAGCCAAGAATAAAGATGGTGGATTGTGGCTCCAAAATAATGGGGAAGCGCACTTCTAAGGTAAACTTGTCATACACATTTCCGGAGTAGGCATTATTGGCGTATGGAGTGAGCGACTGATTTTTATATCCCCTTAAACCAATCACATCGGCGCCATAAGTGTTGTAGCCCGACATTCCGTCTCCACCCACCAAAAACCCTTCGAAGGGAGAATAACCGAGCTTGCGATTGTAATAGCCCAAGTAGCCGAACTGCGCCCTTGTCATTAACACCAAGTCCTTCCCAATTACCTCTTTTCCAAGTAGCGTAGAGAAGAACGAGCCTTGAAAAGTCCACTTATGGTACTCTATCCATTTATAACGTTGGGCAGTAGTCATCGAATTAAAGTCGGTGTTCTTGTCCTTAAAAAGGGAGTATGGAGGTGTAAGTTGCAGGGCAAATGATAAATCTTGACCTAGACGCGGATAGATAGGCTGGTCGGTTGAGTTGCGGCGTAAATTGATCTTCCAACTTAAGTTATTGGAAGTACCGTTGGAAAAGATAAAGTAATATTGCCAGTCTTGCAGTCGGTAACGCTGTGCACTCAACTCGTTATAGAGTACAAAGTAGCTGTCCGGCCACTTTAACCGCGTGCCAAGTCCTGCGGCAAGGCCGTATATCTCCATGAATTGATCGGGATTGAGGTAAAAGTACGTGGAGGCGGTTTGGCGCGTAAAATAGGCCGATAAATTTAACGATGTGGGTTTTTTTCCAAATAACCAAGGTTCGATAAAGCTGGCCGAAGCGGCTGTGTAATAAGTTCCGCTCGTCTGAAAACGAAGGGAGAGCGTTTGGGCATCACCAAGAGGAACCGGCCGCCAAGCCTTTTTCTCCAACATACGTCTGGTGGAGAAGTTGTTGAAGCTAACGCCCAGAGTACCCACAAAGGTGTTGCCGCCCCATCCGCCCGCTACTTCCAATTGAGAACTCGGTTTTTCCTCTAAATTAAACGCAATATCCACGGTATTATCTCTTTGGTTGGGGAAAAATCCAATACCGGACCCCACTTTTTCTTCATTAAAGAGGCCAATTGACATCAACTCACGGGCCGAGCGTTCGAGGGCAGTCTGTTCGTAGGGGTACCCGGGGCGAATAAAGAGTTGACGCCGCACAACCTGCTCGTTGGTAATTGTGTTCCCGTTGATTGTGATGTTGTTAAACATGGCGGGTTTTCCTTCAAAGATTCTTATCTCCACGTCAATGGAATCCTTATCTATGTTGTGCTCCACGTGCATGATCTGGCAAAAGACGTACCCCTGATCTTTGTAGATTGTCTGTATGTTCCCTTTTGGCTCAGAGTAGAGCCGTTTTTCCAACGTCACCACATCAAATACATCCCCCTTCTCAATCATCAAAACCCTGTTTAAAGACTCCGTAGGGAAAATCGAATTTCCTGTCCATGTCACGTTTCTAAAGAAGTATTTTTGGCCCTCTTCTACCTCAATATCAATACCTAAATGCTTTTTGTCGATATAGTAAATCGAATCCCTGATGATTCTTGCATCAAAGAATCCCTTTTCTTGAAATTTTTGTATAAGCGATTGTTTATCTTGCGGATACTCTTTTTCTTTGAACTTTTTACTAGAAAAAAGATTGAGAATATGTTTGTCTTTGGTGTTTTTCATGGCAAAACGCAATCTTTGCGTCTTTACATTTTCGTTTCCAATAAAGTTGATCTTTTTGATTTTAACTTTGTCTCCCCTATCGACATTAAAAAAGACCCTTACGGCGTTAGGAATGAGGGTGTCCGCCACTTGTGAAACCGTTACCTGTACATTTAGAAAACCCTTTTCCTGATAAAAACGTTTGATAATATCAGAGGATGATCTTAAAATAAAGTCCGAAATTTCGCTCCTCCACCTCAACTTGAGTCGATCTTCCAAATCTTGCCGCTCGCTCTTTTTGATCCCCGTAAAGTCCCAAAGGGAGGCACGTGGACGTTCTACCAAATTGATACTCACATACACAGAATCTTTTCGCAACGAATCTACCCTAATCACCACATCGGAGAAGGCGCGCTGCTGATAGAGGCGTTGTACAACCGATGAAAACTGGTCTCCGGGAATGGTCACTTCATCTCCAACAACCAAACCGACTATGTTAAGAATCTGCTCTTTAGAAATAAGTTTAACTCCTTTGACTTCCAAATCGGCCAAAATATACTTTTTGGGATTGCTGAAGTCAATAACCACATTGGTTTGTGTGACAATTTCCTGAGCGTCAACCGTATTGAAGAAAAAAATCCCCGACGTCAAGAAAAATAATAACAGGGTTCTATTGGATACTCTCATCTATTAACTCGTCTATGAAACTGCAAAGATACTTTTTATTTTATTATCCCAAAGCGTCTATCTCTTCGGGCATACGCTGCCAACGCTTTTTTTAAATCCTTCTTGCGAAAATCGGGCCAGAGAACGGGGGTGAAATATAGCTCGGTATAAGCAAGTTGCCACAACATAAAGTTACTGATGCGCTCCTCTCCGGAAGTTCGGATCAAAAGATCGGGAGGAGGAATTTCTGCTGTGGAGAGGTATTGCTCAAAGAGGGCAACGTCCAAAGGGGTATGCACATTGCCGTCAAGGCGATCTTTTGCATAGCGATTTGCTGCCTGCAAAATATCCCAGGTACCGCTGTAGCTCAATGCCAACACCACGGTAAGCCCGGTACAAAGTTCTGTCTCCTTCATGGAGTGCTTAAACGAATCGCCCACATACGGAGGCAAATGGGACAAATCCCCAATGGAGCGCAACCTTACGTTGTTCTTAATAAGGTTAGGCGTCTCCTCGCGAATCGACTCAATCAGCAGCTCCATCAATCCATCCACCTCTTTTTTGGGTCTGTTCCAATTTTCAGACGAAAAAGCAAAGAGCGAAAGATAGCGCACACCTGCCTCGGCTGCCGCCTCCACCACATCCCTAACAGATTGGGCACCGGCTTGATGCCCAAACAGGCGCTCCTCTCCCCTTAATTGAGCCCAACGGCCATTGCCGTCCATAATGATCGAAACGTGTGTAGGTGTAGTCATCTAAAGAATACCCTATCAATTTATGTGCCAAATTATGCAAAGGGTTACATCTTTCGGTTTCTTTTGTCAAACCCCCACAATAACTTTTCGTGTAAAATCGATATAAAGTGCTCTCCAATAAAGGAGACGTAGGACAATACAAACGGCGCTTTGCGCACCTTGATCTCGCTTCCGGAGGGGATGGTGATGGAGCGGTTGTCCAAAGTGAGGATCGCTTTTTCTGTTCGGCTGCGCACTACAATGGTAAGTTCCTCGCTGTCGGGGATCACCATGGGGCGAACGTTTAGGTTGTGGGGTGCAATGGGAGCCACAATAAGCGCTTGTGAATTAGGTAGTACAATCGGTCCTCCTACACTTAACGAATAGGCGGTAGAACCGGTGGGGGTGGCTACAATCAATCCGTCTGCCCAGTATGCAGGCAATTGTCCGGCTTGCAGACGCACCTCCACGGAGATCATGCACGATCCTTTACGCTGTATGGCACAGTCATTTAGGGCAAACGGGAAGAATGAGGCCGGTAGGGTCGAAGAGGATACCTCTAATAATGTACGCTCTTCTATTTGATAACTCCCCTGCACCAATTGCTCAAGACAATACTCAAAAGGATCGGATCCGCCGCCGGCCAAGAAGCCCAAACGACCAAAGTTGATTCCGGCCACAGGGATCTTTTTATCCTTTATAAAGACCAATGACTCAAGAAACGTGCCATCACCTCCTAAGTTTAACAACAATGTACATTGGTCGGGAAGGCCGGTAAAAATGTCAAAGGTGGGGGCCGGGGGCAACTTTCCATCCAAATGTTTCTGCAAAAAGAGATAGAATGGATCAAAATAGGTCAATTTAGCGCCATTGGCAACAAGCCAATCCAAGACGTGGCATAGTTTTGATTTCCACTTAGATTCGATGGTTCTTCCGTATATTGCAATGTGCATGGCCGTACGATTGTTAAAAATTTTCCGAAAGATACTCATCTTTTATCGAATTATCCTCTACTTTTGCATAAAAATTGAGATCAATATGACACGACTGAGTGTTAACATCAACAAATTCGCTACATTACGGAATGCTCGTGGAGGGAATCTTCCTGATGTGCTCAAAGCCGCATTGGACTGCGAGCGGTTTGGCGCCCAAGGAATCACCGTCCATCCCAGACCGGACGAGCGACATATTCGTTACACAGATGCCCGCAACCTCAAAGAGGTCGTCTCCACAGAGTATAATATAGAAGGTAACCCTGTTGAATCTTTTAAAGAATTGGTAGCCACAATTGTACCGCATCAAGTTACCTTGGTACCCGACGCCCACGATGTACTCACCTCCAACGCCGGATGGGACACCAAAACCAATCTTAGGATGTTGACCCAAATGGTCGATTTTTTTCACGCCAAAAAGATCCGCTGCTCTCTTTTTGTTGACCCCCTTCCCGATATGATTAAATACGCAGCCGACACCGGTACCGACCGTATTGAACTCTATACCCAAGCCTACGCATACGGGTATCAATCAGATCGTGAAAAAGCGGTTCTTCCTTACATAAAAGCCGCAAAAACAGCCACATCGCTTGGATTGGGCATCAATGCCGGACACGACCTCAACTTGGAAAATGTACGGTTTTTCGTTCAAACTGTACCCAACGTATTGGAGGTCTCTATTGGCCACGCCCTTGTTTGCGAAGCAATCTATTTTGGATTGGAAAACACGATCCAAAGGTATCTGCACGAACTAACATGAGGAAATATCAATTTTTATCGTATCTTTGTCCCAAATTTTAACTATCCAATCATAATGAAACGTAATTTACTCCTTATCGCCAATATTGTATTGGCTGTTGCCGTGGCTGCGCTCTATGTATTCTATTTTACAGGGATTTGCAATAAAAAACCCGTTGGGTCTGTGGCTTCGGAAATCGCTTTGCACACTCCTTCGGGAGCCATTGTCTATATTCAAGTCGATTCACTTGTCAACGCTCTTGACCTGTTCCATGATCTAAGAAGCGAATGGGAGGCAAAAGCCAAAGTGATTGATGACGATCTGACCAAAAAAGGACGCACCTTTGAAAGAGATTATAATGACTTTGTAGAAAAAGTGCAGAAGGGACTTATTACCCGCGCTCAGGCTGAGACGCAAGGCGCTCAATTAGAAGCCCGTCAACGCGATCTCCAGCAATACAGTCAGAAAAAACAGATGGAGTTGGCAGAAGAAGAGCAAGTGGTACTCAACAATGTAATCTATGAGATCAAAAAGTATTTGACCGCATACAACGCAGAGCACAATTTTTCGCTGATTCTTGCCACCAACGGAACGCCCGGAATCATTTTGGAAGGCGACACCGGTTTGGACATCACTAAGGATATTGTGTTGGGACTCAACGCCCTCTATGCAACGCAACACAATAAGAAAAAATAGTTTGCGGTAATGGATGTCCTTACCCACACCCACTTTGTCTTTCCG
>JAITFU010000022.1 GCA_031281125.1 Prevotellaceae bacterium
ATTGTTTTCCACGCAATACGGCGCTGGTACCCTCTCCGATCCGAATGGCATCTCCCACGCCCCAACAGCGTCTGCCAAAGAGTTCAGAACCCTTAATAAGAAGTTGATTATCAGGAATCAATCCCGTACAAATATTGATAACATCAATATCGCCAATCTCTTTCTCAGTGCCAGGAATGGGCTTAAAGTCTTTACATTGGGCAATTACTGCACCAATAATTCCGGTTCGCTCTTTGTTGGGAATCGCCTCTAGTAAGATGTGCGAGGTAAGAATCGGGATTCCCAATCTCCGTACCCTATTGGCTTGTACAGGAAAACCACCTTCGTAGGGCATCGCTTCTACAATCGCTTTCACCGTAGCTCCGGCCTGCATCAATTGATACGACGTGAGGTAACCGATGTTTCCTGCCCCAATGGTGAGGATATTTTTACCCAGTAAGGTGAGTTCATTGTTCATCATACGCTGTACAACTGCGGCAGTATATACCCCCGGAACGTCGTCGTTTGCAAAAGCGGGCATAAAGGGTACGGCACCGGTAGCGATGACCAAATAGTCGGCATCCACAAAATAGAGATCTTGCTTTTCTATATCTTTTATTGCAAGACGTTTACCTTCGAGAATGTCCCACACAGTTCCGTTTAACATTATTCCCGAATGGTCATCTCCGGCGAGTGTTTTGGCAATATCAAACCCCCTCATCCCTCCAAATCGTTTCTCCTTTTCAAAAAAGAAGAACTGATGCGTTTGCATGAGAAACTGTCCGCCAATTTTATCGTTGTTATCAATTACAATGTTATTGATTCCCACTCTATTTAGCTCTTCGCGTACAGCTAAACCTGCCGGGCCTGCCCCAATAATCGCAACAGAAGTTTTGTAAATGGGTGCAGGTCGATTATCTTTATAATGTGTTGGATCAGGCAAAAAGAGTTCCGGTAAACGTCTTACCTCCTTAATGTGGTCAACCTTGGTAATACAAATGCGTCTAACCGCTCCATCAATCCACATTTCGCAAGCCCCGCACTTTCCAATGCCGCATGCCAAAGTACGCGTCCGTTTGTCCAAGCTGTGTTGATGTACAATGGCTCCTGCCTGATGAAGTGCCGCAGCAACCGTAAAGCCTTTTTGTCCATAAACAAGCTGTCCATCAAATAAAAACGGAACAATGTCTTCTGCTGGAATGGGAAGAATGGGGTGTGTCGTAATACGATACATAGAGATTAAAAATTTTAAAATTGAATCAAAAACAGAGGCGACAAAGTTAGAATTTTTTTTTGGAGATGATTTTGTTTTTTTGCCCAATAAATAAAAATTCAGGTTCTACTTTTGTTGCACTTTCGATGTCCGGACAGAAAGAAATATTTATTTTATTACCAAAACCATTTAAAAAAGGAGAAATGATTATGAAGAAGAGAACAATGAGAAATTGGATGCTGGGAGGAACCCTCCTTCTTTTGGCATCAGGATGTGAAACGTTAAGCTGGGGGGAGGAGGGAAAGGGCGCCCTGTCCATACGAATGCAGCGAGAGACAGCAGTGGTGGTAAAAGCAAGCACCTCTTTTGACGACTACCATATTGGGATTGTCAATGGGAGCGGTACGGTTGTTTCGGGGCCTTTAGGCTCCATACCGGATCCGGTGATTCTTGAACCCGGCACCTATACGGTAACAGCCTTATCCGAGCAGACGGCTCTGCCTGCGTTTGAAAAACCGATCTATGGGTCAACAGTTGACGTAGGCGTGGTAGCCGGTGTAAAGAACACATTGCAAATGATATGCACACAGATCAATGCGGGACTTAGGATTGTATATGATCACGATTTTATTACAAAGTACCATACATACAGGGTAGAAGTTTCGGGAGCAGACGGGGCGTTGACCTATCAAAAAGAGGAGTTGCGTACCGGTTACTTTACACCCGGCACCCTTAAAATTGTGCTTTTAGTAGAAGGTGAAGACCCTGTACACATCTCAAAAAATGTGATTGCACGTGATATGTTGGTGCTGACTGTACTTTTGGGACAAACGAACCTTGAAACCAAAGGAAGCATTGAACTTTTGCTCTCTGCTGACACTTCAAGAGTTTGGCGTAGAGAGGAATGGAAGCCGGGAGCGCCTTCCAACGATGGAGTTACGCCGGAAACGGCTTATACCGTTGCAGAGGCACAATCGCTATCATCAGGCACCAATGTATGGGTAAACGGATACATCGTTGGAGGCGATGCAAGCAACTCATCCTTCAAGAGTTTACCCCCATTTACTGCCAATTCTAACTTGGTGATCGCCGACAGCCCGTTAGAGACGGTACGCGCCAACTGTATGGCGATTGAGCTGCCCACTTCGCCTGCATCTCTACGGGCCACCTTTGGTATGCCGGCTAACGGGGCAAGCTTGTTGGGACGTATGGCTTGTTTTCGCGGAAACATTGAAACCTATTTTGGGCATACCGGACTTAGGGCAACAAAAGAGGGATTATAAATATTTTTCCATCATCACGCAAGGCATTTGAAAACCATTGTCGAGGTCATAGAGATAGCTGTTTAGCTGTTGATATCCCTGCTTTTTGTAAAAATCGAGGGCAATTAGGGATGAACTTAGTTTCAATAACGATAATCGATGATCTTTGGCAATGGTTTCCACTTGCCTTACCAATTCGCGTGCGATCCCCTTGCCGTTGTAGTGAGGTAATACGTAACATTGTTGAAGAAGACCTTTGGAAAGATCTATAGTGCAGAGACCTACCATTTTGTTCCGATCCTCTGCCACAATGGTGACCCTGTCCGGATTTTCCAACGCTTTTTCCTCAGCAGCAATGGTTTCCTCTGTGATTATGGGTGCCCAGGCATGAAGAATAACTTGGGAGTATGCACCGTTTTTGTTGTGGAGTACGGTTAGTCGTCTTGTGATCAGAAGCTGTTCAGCATCTGTGGGCTTGGCTGTTCGGTACGTTATCATTACAGAGATGATTGAGATTATTAAATAAGTCAGATTAATTGATGTTTCAAATGTAGAAATTATTTTAATAGGAATCATTTTAGGTAAATATGTGAATATGTAAAAAAAGATTTATATCTTTGCAGATGATTTTCGAATTTTTTAACAACAAATTAATAATCACTAAAATCTAAAAGAAAATGGACATCATTAACAGAATTAAACAAATTTTGATCAGCCCAAAAACGGAATGGCCGGTCATTGACGGAGAAAATGACAAGCACATTTCCGTCCTAACAAAGTATGTATTATTGCTTGCCGCAATCCCTGCTATCGCCGCTTTTATTGGATACGGACTCATTGGCTACAAAGTACTCGGATTTCACTTTGTATCCATGAGCTTTGGTGTCAAACAAGCAATTGTTCAGTACATTACTATGGTAGGTGGTGTGTATATTACCGCCTTTGTTGTCGATCTTTTGGCACCAAATTTTGGTTCGCAAAAGAATTTTGACAAAGCATTTTCGTTAGTGGCCTACGCCTATACTCCTGCTTTTATTGGCGGAATTTTTAATATTCTCCCTTCACTGAGTTTAATTGCAGGTCTTGCCAGTCTTTACAGTTTGTTTTTACTCTACGTGGGAATTGCTCCCATGATGAAGGCTCCTGCCGAAAAAAATACCGGTTATTTTGTAGTCAGCCTCATAGCTGTAATTGTGGCTTACTTTATTTTGTCGTTTCTTTTAGGTGCCATCCTTCTCAGCAGCAGCAGCCTTGCCTTTAGATAAACTTAACATATTAATAAACAAAATTATGAAAACAAATTACAAAACTATTTTTGCCGCTATTATCCTAACGTTGTTTTGCGTTTCGTGTGGCGGTGGTGGCGGAGCCACTTTAACCGTTGATTCTGCCCTTAAGCAGATGGAAAAAGCTATGGATAAGGTAGAGAAGAACAAAGACGCCATGACGGAGGCCGATTGGACCGCTCTTGCCGAGGAGTTAGAAGCCCCATTCAAAATGTTAAACGAAGCAATTGAGAAAGAGGAAGTAGGTGTTATGAAAATGCTGCAAATTTCTGCTGTATTGATGAGATATTCCTTGGTATTTGCAGAAGCCGGTTTAAATACCTTTGGCAGTTCGTTCCAAGAGGCAATGGAAGGTTTCCAATTCAATTGGGGTGATGGTGATGATGATGATGATGATGCGGATGATGATGCGGATGATGATTTTGAAGAATAGACGCTAAAAGATATATTCAAACAAGAAGAGAGGCCGTCTAAAAGTCATTAGGCGGCCTCTTTTGTGTTGATTAACTGATTTATAGCGGTCCGGACGGGACTCGAACCCGCGACCCCGTGCGTGACAGGCACGTATTCTAACCAACTGAACTACCGAACCGGGTTATTTGGGGCTGCAAATGTAGGTATTTTTTTTTACCATACAAAACTTTTGGTCGATTATCTATCTAAAAAAGCTAAAATGGACATTTCCGTACCTTTTTGTTTGAATAAAATGGGCCGTTTCTGTAAAGTTAAAATCGACCGAATGCTCTAAAATAAGCAGACCGGAAGGAGATAAAAGCTGTTTCTCCATGATTCTTTGTGGCAGAGTGTCAATGCCTTGCAGATTGTATGGCGGATCGGCAAAGATAATATTGTAGGACTCGGTGCAAAGGTACAAAAAATCAAAAACATTGAGTCTTACAACTCGAACTGCGTCAAGATTAAGTTGTTGAGAAGTCTTTTTGATAAAAGCAACGTGTCGGTGATTTATTTCGACACATGTTACGTGAGGGGCGCCACGGGAGGCAAATTCCAAACCAATGTTACCGCTGCCGCTAAAGAGATCGAGAACGCGCAGATCCGTAAAATCGAATTCGTTGGAGAGAATGTTAAAAAGGCCCTCTTTGGCATAATCTGTAGTGGGGCGTGCCGAAAGCTCTTTTGGGTGAATGGTAATGCCTTTTAGAGAGCCTCCGATGAAACGCATATTTGGTGCAGAATAGTGTTGTATAACAGAGCGTATTCCGATGAGGGAAGCGAGATGGCGCTATCAGAAAGGATCGAAATCAATGGAAAGTAGTTGTGCAGTAGTTGACGGTTTTGCTTGGATATCTGTCCATTGATGTAGAGACGAAGCGATTCGGGGTTTAATTGCCACTGACGTAAGGCAAAAAAGAGGAAGTAGAGGGCGTTGGTAAACTCAGGAGCCTGATAAGCATTGCACAACAACAACTCTTTGTCTCTCATTAGCGTAAGGTAAAGAGTTTGATATTGATAATGAAAGAGTACACGGGTGTGACCAAAAAGAGGTGTAGCCGCCTGAATGAGCAAAGGGGCGATCGAGAAAAAGCGGATGGTGGGCTGATTTTTTACCAACGGGGCAGTAATGGAGTTGGGAACAGAGTAGATACAGATGGCGTCAAATTGAGGCAGAGGGTAGAAATAGACCTCGTCCAAGTCGTTAATAGAGTGCATGGATTGCAGAATATAAGCTGCTTTATCCGGAACAAAAGAGGAGCTGGGAATCAATGTAAAGAAGGGGGCGCACCAGACACACTGAACAGATGAAAACCGCGCCTTGAGCTGAGGAAACTTTTTACATAAGGTGGTCACTTCTGAATAAATATCGTTATGGTCAAACGTCTCTGCAAAAGAGTGGCGAAGCAACTGGAGACAAGTTGCCGTATGGTCATTCAGGATGGCAAAAGAAAATCCACTCAAATCTGCTTGAATGGATAATCTGTACAGGAACGACTTAGTGAAATCAATACGTTTATTGATCAAATAAGACATGAGAACTATTCCCAGTTACCGGCATTATTGTTAGGTGCTTCAACACTACCCACTTTTAAACCCGGATAACGGTTTGATGTTTTTCTGTCTGAATTGAGATTCACAATAAGTTGACGATCCATTCCTTGGAAAAGAAAATCAAAGGGAGCGGCCGCTTCAAAAAGCGGAACAGGAACTCCGGAGACCAAACGTATGGTTGCATCCATATGAAACTCTTTTCCACCGGAAAAAGGAATAAAACGAAGAGAGTCAACAATAAAATCGGAGCGTTTGATCAGCGTATCGCGCACAAAAATTTTGATACTGTCTCTAAACACCCTCTTTTGGGCCACTGCAATGGAGTCGTCCATTGATCCCACTTGCCTGACCACAACAATTTGACCGTTTTTATAAAAATCGATCAAGGTGTCTAAACTCGCCGTAAACCGCCCAAACGTTGTTTTGTACGTACCCTGCAAGGTGCGAATGTCTATTAATCGTTCTTTTGCAACAGCTTCACGTCTTGACCTCTCCTGATTGAATCGAACAGGTTTAGAAATACTCATCACAATAAAATATCCCAACGTTAGGATAATTAATGGAAATACCACAATAACAAGAAGTTTTTTCATATATAAAGATTTTTATTTATCGAACTTAATTCTGCAAAACTAAAAAAAAAAACGATACCGTTGTAACTTTTTTTATCTTTGTGAGTGCAAATTTATTTATTCTGTAGTTAACTAAATAATAATCTATTGTTTAAGAGTGAAGATATAGATCGACTGCGTCATATTTTGCGTACTTTTGGTTCCTTTGTTTTGGTGACCCACGTAAACCCGGATGGAGATGCCATTGGGTCGATGCAGGGATTTGCAACATTTCTTCGTGTTCTGGGACGGAGGGTCCATACCATCACGCCCAATGCCTATCCCGATTTCCTTTCCTTTTTGGATGGCCCCAAAGGAGCACATATTTTGATTTATAAATACCACCAAAAGGTGTGCGAGCGGTTGCTCAGCGAGGCCGATGTAATTGTTTGTCTCGATATGAACAGAACAAGTCGAATGGAGACATTGGGCTCTTTCATTACAAAGTTGGATCACCCAAAGGTGTTGATTGACCACCATCCCGATCCGGAGCATAACGAGTTTGACCTGATCTTTTCCAACCCTCAAACGAGTTCTACTTGTGAATGGATATATAGGATTATTTGTGCTTTGGATATGGTCTCTCCCTTTCCTCAGGCCGTCGTAGAACCGCTCTTTGCGGGGATAATGGCAGATACCAATAACTTTTCCAACTCTGTATCTGCTGATACTTTGGATGCCGCAGCGGAGTGTATGCGTTTGGGAGTGGACAAAGAGAGGGTGCAGCAGCAAATATTTGGCAATTTTTCGGAAGATCGAATGCGTCTGATGGGGTATGCCGTCCATCACCAAATGGTAGTGGTTCAAAAGTACCGAGCCGCATATATTATGCTAAGTCTTAAAGAACAGGAGCAATTCAACTTTCGCATTGGAGACACGGAGGGATTTGTAAATATCCCTTTAAGTATTAAAGGTGTTGATTTATCGATGTTGTTTGTGGAGACACCCGACTATATAAGAGTGTCGTTACGTTCGCAAAATGGCGTGGATGTGAACGAGATGGCAAAGAAGTTTTTTAATGGCGGCGGCCACAGATCGGCATCAGGCGGTAAACTCTTTTGCCCTTTGGTCGATCTTCCTGATCTAATTCTTCATGCACTCAAAGAGAGTTTTGAAGAGGTTTCCTGCTCTTTGGCCTAAAAATTGCTATATCTTTATGTAACATCAAAACTTATGACTTCAAATAAAACCAAAACATTTATTTTCTGTTGTTTATCCCTTTTCATCTTCTCTATTTGCTCTTTTTGTGCCAAGGAGGATGAGAAGAATCAATTGACACGACAGGAAAAAGATATTGATGAATTTATCAAGAGAGATACTGCCCAAGCAAGGAGAGCAAACAAAGACACCCTTATCAAGGTAATCAATAGACCCCAAGCCAATGTGATTGTGTGGAACCCGCTTTCCGATGATACTGTGGAAAATGACAAAGATCAAACCGTTGACCAAAGCGTTGAATCCGGAGACACTGTGGCCTTTTACTATCGAGGCCAAGTTTTTTCCTCTTCAAAGAGCGGAAATTTGTTTGCCGATGACTTTAGCAGAAACGTGGTGGGAAGAGGATATTATATTCAAGGACTTGATGCCGGCTTAATTGGTTTGCACAAAGGGGAACACGCCTACATTATCTTTACCTCAAAGTATGGATACGGCAATAGAGAACTCTCTCTGATTCCAAAGATGTCTCCGTTGATGTTTGAAGTCTTGATTACTGATGTCGTTAAAAAGAAATAAATTGTAACTTTGCACGTTTATGTACAAAAAGAAGATGCAAATATTCAAACAACTACTGTCGATTATTTTGATTGTCAGCGTTTTTTCATGCGCACGTGAAATAAATGAGAGCGCCCGTTCCATAGAGGAAAGAATTCTTAAAGCCCGTATGCAGGTACAATATCTTGACACGCTGCATAAAACTGAATCCGGTTTGTACTACATGATTCAAGCAAAAGGTGTTGGAAAACCTGTTGAGAAAGAGGGTTGTATTTATGTCCGCTTCTCGGACTTCGATTTTAATGAAAACTATGTGATCAATACAGATGGTACACCATCTTCTACTGAGGAACACGTTGCCAAGCAGCTTGGTCTGTTCTCTTTTGCAAACTACTATGGACCTGATCTTTGGTATTCCGGTGTCAATGCCCTTGCTGAGGGAATCGATGAGATGGTGTTGTCTATGAGAGAGGGCGATAAAAGGCGAATTTGGCTTCCTTCATGGCTCTCAACTTTTGGTTATACCGGAAGCCAACAATTGTATTCCTTTACTACGGTTCACGATGTGGAGGTTCTAAGGGTGATCGATAACATTGAGAAATTTCAGATCGACTCGTTGGAATCATATCGAGACAGGTACTACCCCGGAGTTGATTCGTTGAGCTACGGTTTTTATAAAAAGACGTTGACCAATGGTACAGGCGATACTTTGACTGTTGGTAATCGGGTAAAAGTGTGGTATGTAGGACGATTATTAGACAACTTTATCTTTGACCTAAACGTTGCCGACACAGCAAAAAAATACTACATTTACGACTCCTCCAAATCGTACCTTGCCATGGAGGGCGAATGTAAAGAGGATGAGGTTTTTGGGATTGTGGACAATGACGGTAATTCAGGTTCAACTGTTTCCGGTTTTTCCAAAGCGATCTTTAATATGAAACATCAGGAAGAGGCGGTGGTATTTTTCTATTCTGATCTTGGGTATGGGGCAGGCGATGGCAAAAGCAGATTGTTTCGTTTTGCTCCTTTGGTGTTTTGGCTCAAAGTGGAGCGTACCGACTGGAATGAGGAAAGTGAAAATTAGGGATTCGCTACATATAAAAAGTGTGGCCCAAAGCGTTCAAAAGCTGCTTTTTCCAATGTCTCTTGGTGATTTGGATGTGTAATGCTGATCAAGAGTTTAGCACGCTCTTGCAACGATTTGCCATACAGATTTACCGCGCCAAATTCCGTAACTACCCAGTGGATATGGCTTCGTGTGGTCACCACTCCTGCACCCGGAGTTAGAATGGGAACAATTTTGCTCACTCCCTTGTTGGTAACAGAAGACATCGCAATAATCGCTTTACCTCCTTGTGAAAGAGAGGCTCCATAAATAAAGTCGATCTGTCCCCCCACTCCGGAATAAAAAGTGGTTCCCAGTGAGTCTGCACACACCTGTCCGGTTAAATCGATCTGAATCGCAGAGTTAATAGCGGTCACTCTATGATTTTTAGCAATAATATAGGGGTCGTTTGTATAACCTACATCCATCATCGCCACCATTGGATTGTCGTCAATAAAGTCATACACCTCCTGCGATCCCATCAAAAAAGTAGAAACAATCTTTCTCTTATCGATGATTTTTTTGGCACCCGTAACCACACCTCTTTTGACTAAGTCCAAAACACCGTCTGCAAACATTTCGGTATGAATCCCTAAGTTCTTATGATTCACCAATTGAGATAGTACGGCATTTGGAATTGAACCAATACCCATTTGCAGGGTGGCGCCATCTTCAATCAAGGCTGCACAACTCTTTCCAATTGCGTACTCAACCGGGGTGGGTTCTACAAAGAGCGCAGGCTCCAAGAGGGCATCGTGCTCCACAAAGATGTCGATTCGATTTATATGGATCATGGCATCTCCGTGGGCGCGGGGAAGATGTCTGTTTACCACAGCAATTACGTGACCGGCACACTCAATCGCGGCCAAAGTAGCATCAACAGAGGCGCCTAACGATACGTACCCATGCTTGTCGGGAGGAGAAACCTGAATCATTGCTACATCACAGGGGAGCGTTCCACTCCGATAGAGTTTTTGGGTTTCGCCCAAAAAAACCGGTATATAGTCGGCGTAACCCGCCTGAACTGCTCTTCGTACATTAGCCCCCACAAAAAAAGCGTGGTGTTGAAAGATTCCCTCATAACGGGGTTCGGTATATGGGGCGCTCCCTTCTGTATGCAGGTGATAGATATATACATTCCGGAGTTCTCCTGCATCTCCTCTACGGCACAAAGCATCTATCAGTACTTTAGGAGCGCAGGCAACGCTGCTTAAATGAACGTGGTCGCCCGATTTTACCACTTTTACCGCCTCATCGGCAGATACAAATTGAATGTGTTGAGGTATCATAAGAATCAAAAACAAATACAAATGTACAAATTCTTTTCTACCTTTGTAGGATTAATAATATGCCCATAGTAACCATCACCAGCGACTGGAGCCAACACGACTACTATGCAGGTAGCCTTAAAGGGGCTATCCTTGCACGTTGTCAAGGAGTTGAGATTGTTGACCTCTCTCATCAAATCAGAAGTTTTGATGTGGTACAGTCCATTTTTATTGTTAGGCACTCTTTTGGCCACTTCCCTTCCGGAACAATCCATCTTTTGGCCGTTCAGAGCGAACCAACTCCCTTGACTCCAATGGTGATTGTTCAGGCTCAGGAACAATATTTTGTTGGGATAAACGATGGTCGTTTCAGCCTTCTTTTTGACGAAACTCCGGAAACCGTACTTGCTCTGCCCAATCCAACAGAAACACAGACATTTGCGGCAATGAAACTCTTCCCTCAAGCTGTGGCAATGATTGTTGAAAATCGGATCGAAGCAGAATCGATCCCCTCTCTCCTTGTCACCGAAACGGCGAGTAAAGCGGCGTATGACTCTTCTGAAATCATTGGAAGGGTGGTATATGTTGATTCTTATGGAAATGCAATTACAAACATTCCGCAGACGCTCTTTAATCGGGTGTCGCAGGGCAGACCTTTTGAGGTTTTCGTGCGTGGTCCCTCTGCAAAATTGAACCAAATTGCCGCGTTTTATGACCAAGTGGCTACCGGAGAGATGGTTGCAATCTTCAACACCATTGGATTCTTAGAGATTGCACTCAACAAAGCCAACCTCTCTCTGATAGAAAACATTGATACACATTCAGAAATACGCATTAGATTTTATGAACAAAAATGACAGCACATTGCAAGCCTTTCATCGGCTTTTGCAGATCATGGAGCAGCTCAGAGAGAAGTGTCCATGGGACAGAAAACAGACATTTGAGAGCCTGCGTCCCCTCACCATTGAAGAGACGTATGAATTGAGTGATGCTATTTTGAATAAAGATGATGTAGAGGTTTCTAAGGAATTGGGTGATTTGTTGTTACATATTGTGTTCTATTCTATAATTGGATCAGAGCGCAAAACGTTTTCTATGGAGGAGGTAATTGTAAAACTTTGCAACAAATTGGTATATCGCCATCCACATGTATTTGGAACTACTGAGGTCCACGATTCGGAAGAGGTGGTAGAGAATTGGGAACAGTTAAAGATGACCGAAAAGGATGGAAACAAGAGTGTTCTTTCCGGAGTTCCCTATAGACTTCCTGCACTGATTAAAGCGTATCGAATTCAGGATAAGGTGCGTGCGGTAGGATTCGATTGGGAAGAACGTCAACTGGTTTGGGACAAGGTCAAAGAGGAGTTGGCCGAAGTGGAGGAGGAAATGCAAAGGGGTGACACCACTGCCATGGAAGATGAGTTTGGCGACTTGCTCTTTTCCTTGGTAAATGCCGCCCGTCTCTTTGGGATCAATCCCGAAACGGCTTTAGAGCATACAAATCGAAAATTCATCAAGAGGTTCAATTACTTAGAGCAAGAGACCATTAAAAAAGGGAGATCTCTTAAAGAGATGACTTTGCAGGAGATGGACGTAATATGGGAAGAAGCAAAAGAATATGAATGAACACTGGTTGACACGTACCGAATGGTTGTTGGGTAAAGAGGCTCTGTCTCGTCTGCATCAAAGCACTGTGTTGGTGGCAGGATTGGGCGGGGTAGGGGCTTATGCAGCAGAAATGTTGGCACGGGCAGGCGTGGGGTGTTTGATTTTAGTTGATAACGATAACATTAGTCTTACCAACCTTAACCGGCAGTTGCCGGCGCTTACGAGCACCATTGGTCGGCCCAAAACGGATGTGATGGCCGAGCGACTGCGTGACATCAACCCCCAAATTGAGGTAGATATAATCCACCGATATATTGACGAATCATCAGTCAATGAAATTATTACAGAGTACAAGCTTGACTTTGTTGTTGATGCCATAGATACCCTCTCTCCAAAAATTGCCCTTATTTGTGCCGCCCTTGCACAATCAATTCCGTTGGTAAGCTCCATGGGTGCAGGCGCCAAACGTGACGTTACCTTGGTACGCCTTGCCGATATTTCCAAGTCCTACAACTGCCCTTTGGCGTTTATGTTGCGTAAACGGTTACGCAAAATGGGCATCAAAAAAGGATTTCCGGTGGTATTCTCCACAGAGTTACCCGAACCCGATGCCATTATTCCATGCGAAGAGCGCAATAAAAAGTCACAAGTAGGTACCATCTCTTATCTGCCTGCCGTGTTTGGTTGTGTGTGCGCTCAGTCGGCAATTGACCACTTAATACAATCAATATGAACATCAAAATTAAAGAAGTAAGCAACAAGAAAGAGTTATGGCAATTTATTGATTTTGCCACAAAACTCTATAAGGGAAACAAATATTATGTGCCCGCCCTACGGATTGACGAGATGCAAACTTTGACCCGTAGCCCTTCGCTGGCATACTGCTCCCTAAAATTATGGCTCGCCTATAAAGATGAGCGTATTGTGGGAAGGATTGCAGGGATTGTAAACCCAAGAGCCAATGAGTTGTACAATCAGACTCGGGTTCGCTTTGGCTGGTTTGATTATATTAACGATGTTGAAGTGGCCCGTCTCTTGCTCGATCAGGTGGCGGCGTTTGGGAAGTCTATGGGTATGAATCAGATGCATGGACCTCTCGGTTATAATACATGGAATCGTCAGGGGATGTTGGTCAGTGGATTTGAGGAGATTCCTCCAATAAACTGCCTCTACAACTATTCATACTACCCAAGGATTATGGAAGAGCTAAGATTTGAAAAGGAAAACGATTGGTTGCAGTATGAGATGAATGCCTCTCAGGAAATTCCGGATAAAATAAAGAGAATCAACAAACTAATACTCGAAAAGTACGACCTGAGGGTGTTCGATTTTAAGAACAAAAAGATTGTAAAGCAGTTGGCTGACAAATTTTTTTCGACCTACAACGAAAGTTTTAAATTGGTGCATAACTTTATTCCCCTTACTAACGACGAGATCAAATCGGGTGCATCCCTCTATCTACGTATGATTCGCAAAGAGCTTTGCTGTTTTGTGTTGGACAGCCAAGATACAATTGTTGCCTTTGCTATCTGTTTTCCAAGCCTTTCCAAAGGATTTCAAAAAGCAAAGGGGCGCCTCTTTCCTTTTGGTTGGTTCCACATTATCAAATCCTATTTTTTCTACGACTCCATTGATCTGATGCTCAACGGAGCGCATGCCGATTGGCAAAAGAGAGGGCTCTCTTCCATCTATCACTCCTACCTGAATGAGGCCTGTATTAAAAGAAAAATTAAGATTGGAATCTCTAATCCGCAAGTTGAAACCAATGTGGCAGTCAATGTTTGGGGCGCTTACGAAAATAGAGACTTTATGCGGCGGCGTTGCTATATAAAAGATATATAGACAGTTATTGTTAATCAAAAAAAGTTTATATCTATGTTAGTAATTTTTATTGCATACCATGCAACTTTTTTACCTACATTTGCATCTATTAATGTAGGGCGTTCCAAATAGTATTAATCACAAAAAACAAATCCCATGTTAGAAAGTATCATCAATCTCATTCTTATGATTCTAAAACTTATTTTAGGATTGTTTGGCATCAACATTTAATGAAAAATCACATTTTAAAAGAGGCTGTCTTACAAATCAAGGCAGTCTTTTTTTTAATCCACCACACAAATGGGAGGCGACAGAGGCGGCAGTACGGAATCCACGTCAAAAGCTTTGGTCTCCACAGGAGATACAATAGCGTCATTGTTGATAAACTCCTCCAACACAAACACTTCGTCGGCAAGCTGTTTAATTCGTTTGACAATGGCAGCTCGGCTCGGCGCGTTGTAGGGGCGTGTGATGGTGGAGCTGGTATTTCCCATTGCGCTCGAATTTTCGGGTCTCCAAACCCCTGTCATAAAGTAGTATCCTCCTTGATAGGTGCCTACCATCGGGTATTTGGGGTGCCCAATAAAGTCTTTCCAAATCACTTTTGCCTTGTCGTTGGTAATGTCCACATTGGTGTACCAACCATCTTTGTGTTTTTCGGGAATATCTGACCGGTTACGTCCGGCAGCGGCTACCAAATCTATGTACTCATCTGCCAATTTGGCAAATCCATGTCCTCCTGCCTCATGTTGAACAAGGTGTTGCAACACCAACGGAGCGCCGTAGTCAGACGGTTGAATGGCAATCGCCCTACCGCTGCTCCACCAGTGGCAGGTGCCTCCCCATTTGGTAGAATGGGCAACCAAAACAGTAAGTGTGTTTTCGAGGTTAGAGATGGGCGCTTTTTGCGTATATGTAAAGCAAGGCGTGTAGGAACCCATAGTCATTTGGGTGCCGCTACCATGGAAAACGCCAAACTTGGTATTGTTGGCTGTTCCATTGGTACCAACCCCACGCACAACAGACTCAGCCATCACAATGTATGCATTAAAATAGTTACGATACGATTTGTAGGGTTCCAAGCCAAAGAAACCCTCTATGGCCGTGTGCATATCTCTCTCATATTTGCCAGATTCAATATCTATGGCAATGTACCCATCGCCCATAAATACAAGGTCGATTCCGGGGCCGGTCGAATGGGTTTGATAAGCATACCAGTCGCCATCTGCTAAAGCATCTCCCAAAAAAGTTGAGACCACACAAGTAGCTTTCTTATTGCCGTCATCTGTGGTAACTTCAATCGTTGCGGTGCCAAATCCGGAGGCAGTAACCAAGCCGTTATTGTCCACAGTTGCCACAAAAGTGTTGTCGGATTTCCATGTAACAGCTTGATTGGTAGCCATGGCAGGCACAATGGTGCATTTGAGTTGTAATGTCTTGCCAACGGACAGAATGGTCGAAACGGGAACCAGAACCACACCCACTACCGGAATGGGCTCCCACGTAGGAACGTCTTCATTATTAGGCGCATCTATCGTGGGAGTACATCCGATCAACGTTGCTGCCAACGTTGCAGTAAGGGTTGCAAAGAGTTTTGTTTTCACATCACCTATTCATTTTCCTTACTTCTGTCAAAGTAGTGAGTATGTAGCAGTTCGTGAGACAAATGTCCGCCGGGTTTTCCAAGATAATCTTTGTAAATTGCAGTAATAGATGGATTGAGGTGCGATTGGCGCAGTACTTTGCTTTCGTCTTCGCTGTACATTGCTTTCAAACGCTTGATCCGGACATCGGGATCATCGCTGCGGGGTTGCCCGCCGCCGCAGATACAACCGCTGGGGCATCCCATCACTTCAATAAAGTGGTAGGGCGACTTTCCGGCAGCAATCTGATCCATAAGAATTTTGGCGCCTTCTAAACCGCTGGTTACGGCTATTTTTGCTTCAAAACCTTCAAACATCTTGTACTCAGGAACAACGTTCTCAAACTTTAAAGAAGCCTCTTTGATTTGGTCAAGCCCCACAATGGGGGATACGTGCAGGTTGTCAAAAGGCAACTCCCTGCCGGTAATGATTACATAAACAGTACGGATTGCCGCTTCCATTACACCGCCGGTCACGCCAAAAATGTCGGCTGCGCCGGTTGAGGCGCCCATGGGATCGTCAAATTTATCATCTTCCAAAGAACGAAAATCGATTCCGGCCTGTTTGATCATTTGACCCAATTCACGGGTGGTGAGTACCGCATCCACATTGGCTACGCCCCCGTTTACCATCTCTTCACGAGAAGCTTCAAACTTTTTGGCGGTGCAGGGCATCACAGAGACGGTGTACATCTTTGCAGGATCAAGATTGATTTTTTCGGCATAGTAACTCTTTGCTAACGCGCCCAACATCATGTGCGGCGATTTGCAGGTAGAGAGGTGCGGGGTGAGTTGCGGAAAGTACGACTCAATGTACTTTATCCATCCGGGTGAGCAACTTGTGATCAACGGGAGTACCGCCTTTTTACCGGAGAGCACATCAATGGCCCTGTGCAAAAACTCAGTACCCTCTTCCATAATGGTCAGGTCGGCAGACCAGTCAGTATCAAACACATCATCCACACCCAGTGCGCGCATGGCGGCCGCCATCTTACCTGTTACCGATGTGCCCACCGGATAACCAAACATCTCGCCCAGCGCCACACGTACCGCGGGTGCAGGTTGCATCACCACCCTGATTTCAGGATCGTTAATAGCGTCACATACCCTCGAAATGTGGTCGGTCTCTTTTAAAGCGCCTACCGGACACACCACAGTACATTGTCCGCAAAAGGCACATTTGGCGTAGTTTATGGAACGATTCATGGCGGGAGCAATCACCGTATCAAAGCCGCGGTTTTGCGCATCCAAAATGCCCACACCCTGTACGCCTTTGCAAGCGGTAACGCAGCGACGGCACAAGATACATTTGGACAAATCGCGGGTAATGGATGGAGAGACGTCGATCTCTTCACGGGCGCTTCCGGTATTAAATCGATTTTCTCCCACGCCCAAAATATCGCCTAGTTTTTGTAATTCACATGATTGATTGCGGTTACAACTTAAGCAATTTTTAGAGTGGTCAGAAAGTAGCAATTCAAAGAGCACTTTACGCGCTTTTAACACTTTTTTTGAGTTGGTGTGCACCACCATTCCATCCCTCACTTCGGCCATACAGGCAACTTGAAGGGTGCGTGCGCCTTCAACCTCCACCGAACAGATTCGGCAAGATCCAAACTTGTGCACGCCCTCCATGTAACACAAAGAAGGGATATTGATTCCGTTTTGTTTGGCAGCTTCGAGAATCGTGGTTCCCGGTTCTGCGCTGATTTTTTTATTGTTGATTGTGATTTGTAGCATAATTACCTCCTTTCGCAATGTAAGCAACGCATTGATTCTGCAATGGCGTTAATTTTATGGAAACCTAAAACAACTTCGGCAAACGACTGTTTACGCACTTCGGGCGATAGCAGCTCCATCTCAAACTGAGGATGGGCAACCACTTCGTCGTCGTCAAATACTTTGGGAATATCAATGGGAGCGCCTTTGTTGAGTAAGCCATTACCGCCAAGGTACTTATCAATAGAAGTAGCGGCTTTTTTCCCGTCAGCAATGGCTGTGATTACGGTATCGGGTCCCCGCACCACGTCGCCGCCTGCAAAGACACCCTCCATGGTACACATTTGGGTTTCGGGGTCAACAATAAAGGTTCCCCACTTGGTAACGCCAATCTCGTCCTTACTGATAAAGGGTAAGTCGGCATATTGGCTCACAGCAGGAATCACATAGTCAACGTCTAATACAAAATTAGAACCCTTGACTTCCACCGATTTTCTTCTTCCGGAAGAGTCAAATTCGCCCAATTCCATCTTCACGCACTCAATTCCAATCACCTTATTGTCTTTACCAATAAATTTGACGGGAGCGGTGAGATCCATGATTTCAACTCCTTCTTCTATTGCCTCATGCACCTCTTCTGCATAAGCGGGCATAGCGTCCTGAGTCCTACGATAGACCACAATCACGCGGTCGGCACCAATACGTAGTGCAGAGCGGGCAGAGTCAATCGCCGTATTTCCGCCACCAATTACCGCCACCGTTCCGTGCAACTTCATGTCGTCTTTTAAGTTAGTGTCTTTTAAGAAGTTGATTCCGTGCATCACCCCGCGGAGGTTCTCTCCTTCGATATTCACTTTGGCCGGATATTGTGTTCCGGTACCTACAAAAATGGCGTCATAACCTTCGCGCAGGTGCCTAAAGTCCACGTCACGTCCCACCTCTTTGTTCAGGTAGATATTGACACCGGCCTGTCTGATCAGGTCGATTTCGTGCTGAAGAATCGCTTCGGGCAAGCGGTATTCGGGAATGCCAAAAGCCAACACGCCACCTGCAACGCTTTGTGATTCAAACACATCAACATCGTATCCAATGTTAACCAAGTAGTACGCGCAAGAGAGTCCGGAAGCGCCGGCTCCAATAACGGCCACCCGTTTGCCCTTCTTGGCAAATGTAAGCTGCATCTTGTAAGGTAGTTCGTTTTTAAATGCCCAGTCGGCGGCAAAGCGCTTAAGGTCGCGGATCGCTACCGGCTCATCGACTGTACCGCGGCGGCATTTGCGCTCGCAGGGACGGGTACAGATTCTTCCGCAGATCGCAGGAAGGGGATTCTCTCTCATCACCAAGTTGTAGGCATCCTGGAACCTGCCGGCGGCAATCAACGAGATGTAACCCGTTACGTTTACGTTGGCGGGACAGGTGTTTTCGCAAGGCGAAGTAAACAAAGAACTGCAAACGCCTGCCCTGCAATATTTTTTGTGGATATGCTCTTCAAACTCCTCTCTAAAGAAGCGAATGGTAGAGAGGATGGGGTTGGGCGCCGTTTGACCCAATCCGCACATGGCAGAGGTCTGGATCGTTTCGCCAATCTCAATCAGAAGTTCAATATCCCCGGGTTTTCCGTTGCCTTGGGTAATATTTTCCAATATTTCTAACATCCGCTTGGTTCCCACGCGGCAAGCCACGCATTTTCCGCAAGACTCATCGCGGATAAAGTCCATAAAGAATCGGGCGGTATCCACCATACAGGTGTCTTCATTCATCACAATCAATCCTCCCGAGCCCATAATGGCGCCCATTCTGTTCAGCGATTCGTAATCGGCCGGAACGTTGAGGTTGTCTTTTGTGATACAGCCTCCGGAAGGTCCTCCGATTTGGGCTGCTTTAAAATCTTTTTTATTGGGAATCCCTCCGCCTATGTTGTAGATAATGTTGCCGATGGGGGTTCCAATAGGTACCTCTACAATACCGGTGTTGACCACGTCTCCGGCAAGGGCAAAGACCTTGGTTCCGGGGGCTTCTTTTAAACCAAAGGAGGCGTACCACTTACCACCGTTACGGATGATTTTTGGTATGTTGGCTAATGTCTCCACATTATTAATAATGGTGGGGAATCCAAACAATCCTTTTTGGAAGGGGAAGGGGGGTTTTTGTTTTGGCTCGCCGCGTTGTCCCTCAATAGAGGCCATTAACGCCGTCTCTTCTCCGCATACAAACGCACCGGCTCCGATTCTGATTTCGAGGTCAAAGTTGTAATTGGTGCCAAAGAGATTTTTGCCCAAAAGGCCACATTCACGCGCCTGATCCAAAGCCACTTTTAACCTGTCAATGGCAATTGGATACTCTGCGCGAATATATACATAACCCTGCTGTGCGCCAATGGCATAACCGGAGAGTATCATCCCTTCGATCAAACAATGGGGATCGCCTTCGATCACGCTTCTGTCCATAAAAGCGCCCGGGTCGCCTTCGTCGGCGTTACAAATCATGTATTTTACATCACTTTTTTGAGAGAACCCTGCACGTAGTTTGGTTCCGGTAGGAAAACCTCCGCCGCCGCGACCGCGAAGTCCGGAGATCTCCACTTCTTTGACCACTTCTTCCGGCGTCATTTCTGTAATTGCCTTAGCTGCTGCAAAATAACCGCCATGTGCGATATAGTCTTTAACATCTGTATAGTCGATCACCCCGCAGAGATCCAAAACGATCTTTACCTGAGATTTAAAAAACTCAATATCATCTATTTTGGCAACATGTTTATGCAACGTTTTGTCGTAGAATGTATATTCATCAACAGGTTTGTTATGCACCAAGTGACTTTGAACGATCTCTTTGGCTTTCTCCGGATCGAGTTCGGTGTAAAAAGTGCGGTCGGGAAGTACCAACATCACCGGTCCCATGGCACAAATACCCATACAACCGGTTTGAAAAACGCGTACATCTTTTGTAAGACCTTGTTCTGCAAGCTCTTTATTAATTGCATCTTCCACATCTCCGCAGTTGGACGATACGCAGCCTGTGCCGCCGCACACCAAAATCTGGTATTTGTATTTTCCCTGATTTTTAAGAAACTCGTTCTTAATCTCCTCTAATTGAGCGATTGTCTTAATTTTCTTACTCATAATCATTCATCGTTAGTATTTTGACAAAATTGACTCTAACTTATTCGGATTCACAGCTTTATAAACTGTGTCATCGATCATCATGGCGGGCGCCAATCCACAAGCGCCAATACAGCGCGCTTTGTTTAATGTGAATTTTCCATCTTCGGTCGTTTCGTCCACATCTACATGAAGATGCTTTTGAATGCCGTCCAATAATTTTTTGCCGCCGCGAACGTAGCAGGCCGTTCCCATACACACTAAAATCGTATGTTTTCCTTTGGGTTTGGTGGAGAAAAACGAGTAAAAAGTAACTACCCCCGACACTTCAGATACGGACAGATGCATCTTATCCGCAATAAATTTTTGAACTACGTAGGGCAGGTACCCATAAATACCTTGAGCCGCGTGCAAAATCATAATCAAATTGCTGGGTTTTGCCTCATACTTGGCAACAACCGCATCAATCTGTTCCAATAGTTGAACGTGATCATCAGGCAGTTTGTGGGGAGCTGGTTTTGGTTGATTCATATGTACCTTTTGATTTTGGTTAATATAATAATTGAAAAAATGAATACGTAAAAAATTAATCGGCGAAGGTAGTGATTTTTTTGAATAAAACAAAAGCGACCTTAAATGATCGCTTTTTTTGTTTAAAGATAGGTTGAAATGGGATTTAGAATCTATACCCGACACCGAGACTTACTCCGACATGGGTACGCATAAGGTTTTCAATAAATCCATCAAATCGGACGTAAGGATATAGCGACAGTACTACTCCATTACCAAATTCCTGCTCTACCCCAATTCCACCTCCCAAACCTAAAAACAGTTTGACATTATATTGATCTTCATTCACAATGGGAGGCAGAGGCGGTTCCCACACGGGTTGTACCGGAATGATTGTTTCTTGTCTATTGATTCTGGAGAGGACATTAACAAAAATACTGCCGTTAAAGAAAAATATATCTCCAAAATGACGTGTAAAGTGTGCCGGTACAGAAACCATATAGAGATGGGCAACTGAGCCACAAAAATTTGGTCCATATGTTGTTGAATGGGTTTGAATCATATAGTTGTATGAAAATTCTAATCCGGTGCCAAAATCCCAATTCTTAGACGTTGGTCTTGTGTAGATTACACCACAACCGACATTGTATCTGAGATTGTAAATTGCCCCTCCAATAGTGCCGGGTAATGTGTGTAGGTATCCTGATCCAATGGTAATGGTGGCTCCAATCATTTTCTTTTCATCGCTTTGACCAAAGAGATTGACGGCAAAGAAAAAGAGAGTTAGAGTGAATGCAATTTTTCTCATATTGATGCTGATTAAGTATTGACTTAGAATTTATACCCGACACCTAGACTAACTCCTGCTTGCAGATACTTGAAGCCGTTAAAAATTCCGTTCCACCTTGTATAGGGATTTAAGGAGAGTACCAGACCAAAGGCGAATTCGTGCTCCAATCCAATACCCAAACCTAAACCTAACTGCATATTGGCATCATAACGATCACCACCACTTTCTTTTACTCGTGAGAGTACGTTAATAAACGGCCCGCCGTTAAGAAATAGAATCTTTCCGGCATGATACTTAAATTGAGCGGGAAGGGTGATCAACAAAAGATTGGCAGGATACTTCTCGTTGATTTTTTGACCGGGGGTAAGAGGATAATAAGTCATGTTGTTGAATGTGCATTCAATACCACTACAAAAGTCCCACCTTGCAGAAATTGCCCTTGAGTAATCCAACCCGGCAGTATAATAATATTTCGTTTCATAGTTGCGCCCACCTTTCGAACCAAGAAGACCAAAACTTCCAACTCCAAGCGAAGAATGCGCCCCGATCATTTTGTTTTTGTCATTTTGGGCATTGAGGGTTGCAACAAAGATGGACAATAAAAATAGAAGTGCGATTTTTTTCATGGGTGTATATAAAAATTTGTCCGCCCATACTGAAAATTACCATTTCCTGAGCTTACATTATTGCTTATAAACCAATTATCGTGAGAACCGCCCCAACCCCAGTTCATGTGGAAATATAAAGATGAATAATTGCTGTTAATGTGGGGATTTGTTTGAGAGGGAACATCAGAGAAGTTTGTGCTGGAATAGCAATATGACCCTGAACTTCCGGTTAGAAACTCCACAAAATAGTATTCTTGTACATTATTTTCTAATGCACCATCACAAACCCATTGATGTCCACTACCGCATGGAACACCTAGAATACTATTGGTATACCCACCCATAGAGATAGGTCTTTGATTATTAAGAATCTCGTTACGTACATCATTGGAGTTGTGATTTGATAGTGAATAACTGTAATTAAAGGCAGTTAGTGCGAAAGAAATATCTGAATCGAAGGCTCCCGTATCATTGTTTAAGTAGGTGATACCCAGTGCAAAACCAAGATGGAAAATAAGTGTTTGTGTATCTATTGTTGCTCCTGAATATGGTATATTGCTCCAATTATAACTTGAGGGATGTTCGTGGAATTTCATAATCTGAGCTAATGAGATCGTCGCGCAACCCGCAGCTCTGCCAAAACAGAGGTAATTATATGGCAATCCTTGGTGCCATGCAGTTGAAAGCAAAGGACCCACTTGTGAGTAATTACTCTCAGTTCCAAACGCAATGAGGGTATATTCCATTGGGTATCCCATTTGATATGCAATGCTTTGGAAGTACTGATAGGCGAGCATATTTTTAAAAAGACCGTTTGTGATGCATTCATCTAAGCTGAACACCTCGTAACCCATATCGCGCAGATCATGCATTCGTTGCCCCTTTGCATAGTCTTGTTCGGGAGAGCCTTTTGTGGTAACAGAAAAAGGGGTCATAGTTACAAATGACCCGTATTGCCTCCACATACTGTTAATTTCCGCCTTGGTCTCTGTATCAAATGCTTCACTTTGCCTGATCGCCTCCTGAGTCTCCTCCATCCAAATCACTAATCCTCCAATCTCTTGGTTGTAAGTAAAGGTGTTTGTATCTGAGTAAGCCAAAACAGGATAATAGCCTCTGTTTGCGCCCACAATTACAAACCCCCCATCGGCATAGTTTACCACATACATCATTGGATCCACATTGTTTTTACTGTCCCTTATGGTAGT